>NZ_KV810201.1:66189-340080 GCF_001812725.1 Neisseria sp. HMSC067G12
AGGCCGTCTGAAAACATTTTCAGACGGCCTTTTTAATGGTACAGACCTTATTTATTCAACAGACAAATACTTTCTCTAAAATCATTTGCTGATCACGCCAAAGTACATTTCTTCACATCCCTACCCTCGTGCGCCATTACTGCTTCTATCCAATCGGCGATATTTTGCCAATAATATTGCGGCTTTTCAGACGACCTATCAGTCTGCATCACTTCATCATTCAACACAACGGGAACACCCTGCTCTGCACCGGCTTCAAGCACAATCCAAATACTGCCTTCATGGGTATCGGCTCGGGCTACTTGATGTTCATATGCCCAGCCAACCGCAGCTTGTCCGCCATTTTGCAAAGACTGCATCGCCAGAGATAATGGATGAAAGCAGGTATCTACATTGTTGTCGGCAGTAACGACCAAAGTTGCACCATGCGTGCCTAACGCTTGCGCGGCATGAAAGACTGGGGAGTTGTGCAGGTTGGCAATAAAGTCAAACGGCATCGCGGCGTGATGGTTCAGCACATTGTCTGCCATTTTTTCAAACACGGATGGCGAAGAAAACGGCGTACCAAGAAAAACGGCGCAATCAGGGCGGATTTCGCTTTGTTCCTTTAGCTGCCCTGCACCAAGCGCGGCAATCAAACTCAAGCGGCTGAGGCGGCGAGTATCTATACCGCTTTGCTGCTTTAAGATTTGTTTGAGGATTTTACCGCCGGTGCCGGCGTCAGTATCAAAACGCACGGCGGCGGTAATACGGATATTAGGATTTACGGTTGCCATTGCCATACCAAAGATGTGTTGCTGCCGCCAAAACCAAACTGATTGGCCAAACAGAAAAAGCCGCCTTTTTGTGAAGCCGCGCACTCGGAAAAACGAATTTTCCACCCCTGATAATCGTTGCTTCCGCCTTGTTTTAGAGCGGATAAAAGCAAGGCTGTTTCAAGGGCTGCCGTTGCGCCAAGCGTGTGTCCGATTTGCGGTTTGAACGCCATCAAGGGCGGCAGTGTACCGAATATATTTTCCAGTGCGGCCAATTCGGCGGCATCGCTGTCAGCCGTGCCGATGCCGTGTGTTTTAACGGCCGCAATGCTTTCAGGAACGATGCCTGCAATATCTAACGCACGTCGCATCACTTGCTCTTGCGCTTGGCCATCGCTTTGAATCAGGTCATTGCCTGTATTGGCAGCGTGTCCTATAAGTTTCAGACGGCCTGAAGATTCAGGAGCAGCGGAAGATAAGGCAAGCGCGGCAACACCTTCGCCTAAAATCAAACCGTTTCCGCCAAAAGGCTGATACTGTTCGGTCAGCAAACCCAAGCTGTGAAAATGCAGCAAAGTCAGTCGGTTGAGGTTTTCAATCCCAAGCACAAAGGCACGCTCCGCCTCGCCGCGCAAGCAGTTATCCGCCTGAATGAGCGCATGGGCGGATGAAGTGCAGGCAGTAGCGAAACTGAAAATCTGCCGATTGCCGCTGCGCCGGCGCAAATCTTCGGCGAGATAAAGCAGATTGTGTTCTTCTTCCGCCCTATTGCCCACAAAATGGCGGTTTTCATATTCGGAGATGGAATAGGAACTAGACCCGATAAACACCGGCGCATCATGCCAACTTTCAGATGGCCAGCCTGCATTTTCGGCAGCTAGGCGCAAATGTTGTTCGGCGATATCCGCCAATTCCTTCCGCCCCAAACTGTCGCTAGCAAATGCACGAAAATAAGCAGCCTGCTGCGGCTGGTTTAAAAACGTATAAGACACCGCATCAGGCCGTCTGAAGTCCGTTTGCGGATTCAAGGCAGAAGTGGCCGCCGTACCGAAAACCCAACTCACGCACCATGCTCCGCACGGATAAACGCCGCCAAATCGCGTACGCACATCATATGTTTGCGCACCATACGGTCGCCCTGCAGGCGCACTTGGAAATACTGTTGCAAAGCAACGCTGATTTGCAGCGCATCAAGCGAATCCAAACCGACCGGACTGTCATCGCCAAACAAAAGCGCATCGTCGGTGAAATCATCCATATCCACATCGTCGGCCTTATCGGCCTCTTGCACGATTAACTTTTTCAATTCCGCTTCCAGCTCGTGCTCGGCCAGTGTAAAGGTGTAAGACATTTTTTAAACTCCCATTTTTATCTCATGAAGCAACAGCTCGTTTTAGCGAAACTCGCTACGCTCGTTTTCAGACGGCCTGAACTTTATGCAAAATCGCCCCAAAGCGTCTGCATGGCGGCAATGGCCGCAAGTGAGGCGGTTTCGGTACGCAACACCCGTTTGCCGAGCGTAACGGATTGAAAACCGGCATCAAATGCCTGCTGCTCTTCCTTCTCCGTCCAGCCGCCTTCAGGGCCGACCATAAACACGACTTTGCCGGATTGCGGCTGAACATCGCTCAGTTTTTGTGCGCGGTTCAAACTCATTAACAGTTTGGTCGTTTCCTGCGGCAACTGTTGCAGAGCCTGTGCATAAGTCGTCAGCGGCAAAACCTTCGGCACAATATTGCGGCCGCTTTGTTCACACGCCGAAACAACAATTTCCTGCCAACGCGCTACCCGCTTTTCAGCACGTTCGCCGCTCAAGCGGACGACACAGCGTTCGCTGATGACCGGGCGAATTTCTGCCACGCCCAATTCCACGCTTTTCTGCAAAGTGAAATCCATGCGCTCGGCGGCGGATACCGCCTGTACCAATGTAATGTTCAGCGGCGATTCGTTGTCCGTTGCCTCTTCACGCAAAATCCGCACGCTGGCTCGGCGTTTTTCCAAAACTTCTGGCAAAGCCGGATATGCCTTGCCATTGCCGTTGAACAACACGATTTCTTCCGTGTTTTTCACGCGCAATACATTCAGATGGCGCACCACATTATCGGGCAATTCGACCACGCTGTCGGGGCTTAAGGCAAAATCAACATAAAATCGGGGCATGGTTTCCTGCTTTATTCATGTATATAATTTAATGTATATAATTTAAATTTAAAATTTCGTGAATGAAGTTGAAACACGGCGACATACTCCTGCCTGCTTTCGATTTCATCCACTATAATTTGAAAACTTCCCGAATTTTAATCCACTGTCGCGCAAAACTGCAAAAAACAAGGATACGCCGTGCTATACCGTTTACAGAAAGTCGTCCGCCACATCGCCCAAACCGAAGTCATGCCGCGTTTTCTGAACACGCCGTCACGACGCAAGGAAGACGGATCGGTTTTGAGTGAAGCAGATTTGGCCGCACAAACCGCTTTTGCCGCCGCCCTTCCCTTATTGGAGGATTGTCCGATGTTGGGCGAGGAAATGAGCTTTCAGGAACAAACCCGTTTGTGGAACGAACATTCAGACGGCCTATGGATTGTCGACCCTATCGACGGCACAAACAACTTCGTCAACGGTTTGCCGCATTTTGCCGTATCCGTCGCGCTGGTTAAAAACGGCCATGCCGAATTGGGCGTGATTTACAATCCGGTCAGCGGCGAATGTTTCTATGCCGAACGCGGCAAAGGCGCATTTCTCAACGGCACGCCGCTGCCGCTGCGTTCGGAAAACAAAAAACTCAACGAATCCATTGCCGGCGTAGAAATCAAATACCTGCGTTCGGGCAAACTCGCCAGCCGCATGAATACCCTTGCCCCATTCGGCACAATCCGCAGTATGGGCAGCAGCACGCTCGATTGGTGCTACCTTGCCAGCGGCCGCTACGATATTTACATCCACGGCGGACAAAAGCTGTGGGACTACGCTGCCGGTGCATTAATTTTTGAAGAAGCCGGCGGCTGCCTGACCACTTTGGAAGGCGACGATTTTTGGAGCGGCGAACATGTATTTAAGCGTTCCGTCATCGCCGCATTGCAACCCGAGCTGTTTCAGCAATGGGTGAAATGGATTCGAGAAAATCAGTAAAAATACCGTTTATCTTCAAAATATCACGATTATCTTGCAACTTATTGAAATTATTTCACTTCTTAACAGCATTTAATACTAAAAACGGTAGAATATCAATCGCTGACACAACACCGCTCTTTCATCCCTTTTGGGCGGTGCAGCAAGTAAGACGTTTTCCCGCAATGTATTGGCCATTCATACTTCTCCCTTAGTATGAATGGTTTTTTTTATCTGCAAAAACAGCTTAGGCCGTCTGAACGTTCAGACGGCCTGTTTACACTACTATTTGAAAAACTGTCCGCAACACGCCTTAAACTTTTTGCCCGAACCGCACAAACAAGGCTGTTTCATCGTCGGTAACGCAACGGTCGGCTCAATAAAGTACCAACGCCCGTCTATTTTCACAAATGCCGACAATTCATGATGGCACTCAGTTTGCCCGTTCTCTTCAAAATACGCCTCAAACTCGACCAAAGCATGCAGCTTGCCAAACGGCACATGACGGATAACCTTCAATCCCGACCACTGCATCTGCCTACTCCATGCCGCCAAATCCTGCTTGTCCAACAAATTCTGCTGCGCAGGGACAGTCGTGTCCACGATATAGTCGATTTCCTGCAAAACATACGCGCTGTAACGCGAACGCATCAACTCTTCCGCCGTCGAGGCCGCCGCCTCACGCGCATGAAACGGTGCGCAACATTCCGTATAAACACGCCCCGACTGACAGGGGCAAAGTGTAGCCGTCATTCCTAATTACCCGAATAAATCCATTTCAAAATTATAACGCAAACCCGACTCAGGCCGTCTGAAAACGAGCGTAGCGCGTTTCGCTAAAACGAGTGTAGAGAGTTTCACTAAAATAAGCAAAGCGGGTTTCGCCAAAACAAACGCAACAATCTGATATAATGCGCCTTTTCGATTTTGACTATCCATGATGACCATTCCCATCCAAAGCATCAGCCGCCTGTTGCCGCAAACCCAATGCCGTGAGTGCGGCTATGAAGGCTGCCTACCCTATGCGCGCGCCCTGTCGGCAGGAGAAGCGCCGGTAAACCTGTGCGCGCCGGGTGGGGAAACCGTCATGAAAGACATTGCCGACCTATTGGGCAAGCCCTACCTCGCCCCGGCAAAAACACAAATCAAAGCCGTAGCCCTGATTGACGAGGCCGTCTGCATCGGCTGTACCGCCTGCATCCGCGCCTGTCCCGTCGATGCCATTATGGGCGCGTCCAAACTAATGCACACCGTCATCAGCGACGAATGCACCGGCTGCGGCTTGTGCGTTGCCCCCTGCCCCGTCGACTGCATCGACATGGTTCCCGTATCGCAGCCCTTCCTGCCGTCCGCACGCCGTTTCAGCACCTCTGCCGAACCGCGCTTCGCCGCCGCCGAACACGCGCAAAGCCGTTTTGAACGCCATACCGCGCGCAAACAGCGCGATGATGCCGAACGCAAAGCCCTACTGGCGCAACGTGAAGCCGCCGTCAAAGCCAAACAGGCCGCACAGGCACAAGCCCAAATAGCCGCAACAAGCGCCGCATTCAACCCCATGGATTTGATTGCCAAAGCCATGGCCAAAGCGCAATCACAACAGGACAAACTCGTCTCCTCCGACAACCGCGAAGACTTCAAAGCGCGCCAAATCGAAGAAGCCAAAGAACGCGCCGAACTGCGCCGCGCCCAACGTGATGCCAAATACGGCAACGAAGCCGAAAAAGCCGCCGCCATCGAATTTCTGCGCCGCTACAAAGCCGCGCAGGAAGCGGTCAAAGAAGCGCGCTGATTTCCAAAACAACAAACCCATTCCTATAAAACTTCAGGCCGTCTGAAAACATTGCACGAAAACCAATAACTTTATGACCATACAAGAATTTCCACACCAGCATACCGCCCATTGCGAAAGCGGTGTGATGTCCACCCTGCTCAAATACCATGGCCACAATTTAGACGAAGCCATGATTTTCGGCATTTCCCACGCGCTGACATTTGTCTGGATGCCGCTGATCAAATTAAACGGCATGCCGCTGGTTTCCTACCGTACCGCGCCGCGCAGCATTATCAAAAATACCTGCAAAGCATTGGGGCTGAAATTATCCGTGCGCAAATTTTCCGACGCACAAAGCGGACAAGCCGCGTTGGATGCCGCGCTATCCTCAGGCAAATTGGCCGGTTTGCAAACCTCCGTCTTTTGGCTGCCCTACTTCCCGCCACAAATGCGTTTCCATTTCAACGCACACAATCTCTTGGTGTACGGCAAAGACGGAAACGACTACCTGATCAGCGACCCCGTATTTGAAACCGTACAACGCTGCGCCGCCGAAGATTTGCAACGGGCGCGCTTTGCCAAAGGCGTATTGGCGGCAAAAGGCATGATGTACACCTTGGAAGACAACAGGCCGTCTGAGAAAATCATGGCAGACTTACCCGCCATTATCCGCAAGGCCATACGCAAAAACGCCAAACATATGCTCGCGCCAGTCTTTTTCATCGGCGTCAAAGGCATCCGCACGCTGGCCAAAAAAATCGAATCCCTGCCTGCCAAACAAAACGACAAATACCAAAAACTGTTTCTCGGCCATTTGGTACGGATGCAGGAAGAAATCGGCACCGGCGGCGCAGGTTTCCGCTACATCTACGCCTACTTCCTCGAACAGGCCGCCCATATCTGCAACGAACCTGCATTTCAGACGGCCTCAGAACAAATGACCGCCATCGGCGACCAATGGCGTCAATTCGCAGCAATGTGCGTGAAGCAGTGCAAAAAGCCGTCTGAAAACGGCTGCCGCAACATCGCCGAATTTCTGCGCAAAATTGCGGATAATGAAGAAGCATTGTGGCGCGGATTATTGAAATAATCAGGATTTATTCGATCCCGATTAATCTACCGTGGATTATTTTGACACTCAGGCCGTCTGAAAACTAAAAGAAAAGATAAAAATGCGTTACTTAGCCACACTCTTATTATTGTGTTCCGCCTTAACCCATGCCGCGCCGCCGGACGGCTTTGCCTTGGTTCATGATGCCGATGGACACACCAACTTACGCGAAAGCCCCGATTTGAATGCCAAAATCTTGGCAAAAATTCCCAACGGCACACCGTTGAAATGTTTGGGTGATGGCGGCGAAGGCAGCCTGAGTTTCTGTACTGCCCAGCTGCAACAACCTGCCGCAGAAGACTACGGTTTCATCCATTACAGCCGTCTGATATTTCCCGCCTCCGATAAAAGCTTCGTCCGACTGCGCGAACAATCCGGTCGCGACGATACGCTGACTTTGTCCGGTAGCGGACAAAAGGTACACATCGTTGCCCGCCGCATCCACCCAAAACTCAGCGACTTCTCGGGCATCAGCAAAGACAACTTCACGGCGCGTCTCTATCAAGGCAAACCGTTCTATGGCACAGACAACACCATTGACAAAAGCGTGTTCGCGCTTGAACGTATCACGCTAAACGGTCAAACGGTTCCCGCTGCCGAACTGCAAGGACTGTTCTCGCCCGATTTTGCCGCCACCGCACGCGATAGCCAGGTGTACGACCGCTGGGAAGCCTATTACCGCCGCAGCGACAAGACGCTTTATCTGTTCAGCAGACAAGGCTCGGGCGCCGGTAGTTTCGATGTCTGCTTTATATTTAAGGACGGCAAATTCCAGCGCCGCTATTTATGGAATGCTGCGCTATAAATATCGCTCGAAAAGGTCGTCTGAAACCATGATTCAAATCCAATCCCTCTCCCACCGTTATCCCAAAGCCGAAACTGCCGCGCTGGACAATGTGTCGTTCGATATTGCCGACGGCGAATGTCTGGGGCTGCTCGGCCACAACGGTGCGGGGAAAACGACGCTGATGTCGCTTTTGGCCGGCTTGCAGGAAGTACGGCAGGGCGAAATTTTGTTTGACGGCAAACCTTTGCGCCTGTTAAGCCGCAACGAGCGGCAGAAAATCGGTTTGGTGCCGCAGGATTTTGCGTTTTATCCGCAGCTTTCTGTGTGGGACAACCTGCTGTTTTTCGCCTCGCTTTACAAAGTGCGCGACAAAGGCCGTCTGAACGCACTGTTGGAACAGACCGACCTGACCGCCCACAAAAACAAAGCAGCGAAGCATCTTTCGGGCGGGCTTAAACGTCGTCTGAATTTTGCTATCGGCCTGATTAACACGCCGCAACTGGTGTTCCTCGACGAAATCACGGTAGGCATCGACCCGCAGTCGCGCCGCTTTATCCTCGACAGCGTAGCAGATTTGACACGGCATGGTGTAACGGTGGTTTACACCTCTCACTATCTGTCGGAAATCGAGCAGCTTTGCGACAAAATCGCGCTGCTGCAACACGGCAAGCTTGTGTACCACGGCGGTTTGGACGAGCTTCTAAGCACGCAAACCGGTGTCGTGCGTTTTACCGTCGAACCGCCGCTGCCGCCTCAAACGCTGGCCGCTTTGGGTGCAAAGCAAGTGGACAGCCGCGGCATGATGGAAACAGCGCACGATGCCGCCGCCGTTTACACCGCCCTGCAACAAAGCGGCGCGCAAATCCGCTACTTCCAGCAGGGACACGGTTCGCTGGAAACGTTTTACCTTGATTTCCTGCGCAAAGACGAGCCAGCAACAGATAAGCAAAATCCACAATGACAATTTCCTCCCTCCTCAAAGAACTCAAGCTGCTCTGCCGCGACCTGCACGGTTTGGCAGTGTTGTTTGTGATGCCCATCGCCTTCATGCTGATTATGTCGTTGGCGCTGAGCCGCGACCAAGATCCGCACACCGACAGCCGTATCGCGCTGGTTGGCATAGCAAACGATAGTATCAATACTGCGCTGGCCGCTGCGCTGGAAAAAGAGCAAATCCATGTCACACTGATGCCGTCTAAAAAACTGACCGACGCGCAAAACGGCCTGCACGACAAGCATTTCCAACTGGTGCTGCACAACCCGAACTCCGCTTCCGGAAAAATCGCCGACGACAAAGCCCTGCAAATCTATGTACCGCCCGATACCGAGCCTTCATGGCTGGCGGCTGTCAAAGGCGTTTTGCAGCAACACTACACTGAAACGCGGCTGGACGCTTATTTCGACAACAACGACGGCATCAAAATCGACAATAAAAAACTGCCTCGTTCCATCCGCAAAGACATTCAGAAAAAAGTGGATGAAAAAAACGACGAACAATTCGCCGCCGTGCGCAGCTTTTTAGATAAAAAAATGCTGGAAGAACACTATCTGAGCGCAGGCAGCGGCACGGTGGAAAAACCCAACGCCGTACAGCACAGCGTTCCTGCATGGCTGATTTTCGGTATGTTTTTCATCATGATACCGCTATCGAACGTCATGGCGCTGGAACGCCAAACCAACACCATCACCCGCCTGCGCCTCGCCCGTGCTTCCGCATTCGGCCTGATTGCGGCGAAGCTCGTCCCCTATTTCCTGATTAACCAGCTTCAGTTTGTCGGAATGCTGCTGCTCGGCCGCTACCTGCTGCCTGAAATCGGCGTGCCCGCCCTCATACTCAATGGCAGCCTTGTTCCCTACGCGTTGCTGTCCGCTGCCGTCAGTGCCGCCGCACTCGGCTACGCGCTGTTAATCAGCGTCTGCGCCAAATCTACCGAACACGCCGTCGTACTCGGCGGCGGCGGCATTATCCTGATGGCGGCAATCGGCGGCATTATGGTGCCTGCACACGTCATGCCCGAAACCATGCAGCAACTCACTTGGATTTCCCCGATGGCTTGGGGCTTGAAGGCTTTTCAAGAATTGCTGCTCAACCGCAGCGGACTGGACGGAATCGGCCGTTATCTGCTTCTACTGTCAGCGTTCTCTTTTTCCACATTGACTGCTGCCGTATTGGTTTATCGTAAGCAGTTGCAGACGCAGGTAAGGTTTTAAACGTTTGTCTGCCCTAAGTAGAAAACTTATTTCTCAAAACCATTCCTATAAAACTCCAGGCCGTCTGAAAATACTTTCAGACGGCCTGATGCTTGATATGCTATGAATTGTTTCAATAACAAAATATGTTCAACAAAATCCTAAAATCCAAACGTAAAAAAACCTGCTTTTTTCAAAGCAGGTTTTTATATTTGGTGGGTCGTGAGCGATTCGAACGCTCGACCAACGGATTAAAAGTCCGCTGCTCTACCGACTGAGCTAACGACCCGATAAGCTGTGCATTATAGAGATGGGGCACGCAGCTGTCAACACTTTTTTAAACTTTTTTATTCGACGACGATTTTCGGGAAGCGGCTGCTGAAGTCTTTGCCTTTATCGGCAATGGCCAGTGCAATTTGGAAGGCGGCTTCGGTGTAGATGTCGGCGATAGTTTGGTTGTTTTCAAACAAGGCCGAAGATGTACCGCTGTCCATGGCTTCGCGTACAGGCAGGCTCAACGGAAGCTGGCCGAGCAACGGTACATTCAAACGCTCTGCCAAGTTTTTGCCGCCTTCTGCGCCGAAGATTGCTTCGGCATGGCCGCAGTTGGTGCAAATATGGACAGACATGTTTTCCAAAACACCCAAAATCGGAATATTGACTTTGTTGAACATATCCACGGCTTTGCGTGCATCAATCAGGGCGATGTCTTGCGGCGTGGTGACGACAACGGAGCCGGTCACGGGGATTTTTTGCGACAGGGTCAATTGGATATCGCCGGTACCGGGCGGCAGGTCAATGAAGAGATAATCGACATTGTCCCACTCGCTTTGGAACATAAGCTGTTGCAAGGCTTGGCTGACCATCGGGCCACGCCAAACGATGGCTTGGTCGGTATCGACCAGGAAACCAATGGACATCACTTGAATGCCGCTTTCGGCTTCAACGGGAATGAGTTTTTTGTTTTGTTGATCGGGTTTGCGGTCTTGTACGCCGAGCATGGTGGGCTGGCTTGGGCCGTACAGGTCGGCATCGAGTACGCCGACGCGCGCGCCCATTCTGGCCATTGCGGTGGCAAGGTTGGCTGTGGTCGTTGATTTGCCGACGCCGCCTTTGCCCGATGCAACGGCGATAATGTTTTTCACGCCTTTGATGGTTGCTACGCCGGGTTGAACTTTATGCGTACCGATTTCGGTATCGATACTCAAGTGAATGTGGGTATCGCCGGTATGCGAAATGACGGCTTCTTGGAGGGCGTTAGCAATGTCTACGGCAATATGGGCAACTGGGAACGCGAATTTCAGGCCGATATGCAGGCCGTCTGAATGCTCTTCCAGAAGCGAAACGGCTTTTTCGCTGCCCAAAGTGCGTATTGTGGTGGGAATCAACACGGCATCGAGTGCGGTTCGGATGGCTGGAATATTCATAATCTGCCTCTTGAATGTGGGAAATTGTTTGATGTGCGCGATTTGCCTGCCTGACAAATCTGCTGAATTATACCCTTGAACGCCATGCAAGGGATACGCCCGAAAAACTTCAGGCTGCCTGAAACATCGGGCAGCCTGAAAAAAGGGTCAAATGAAACGCGACCTTATTCGCTCAAGAGCGCAATGTCGGCAACTGCGTTCATTTGTTCTGCCAAGCGGTTCAGCAGGTTCAAACGGTTTTGCTTCACGGCGGCATCTTCGGCCATTACCATCACGCCGTCGAAGAAGGCATCGACCTGCGGTTTGACGGAAGCCAGTTCGGACAAAGCAGTTTGGAAATTGCCTTCGGCAACGGCGGCGGCAATTTTCGGCTGCAAACCTTGCGCGGCAGCATACAGGGCTTTTTCTTCGTCTTGTTGCAACAGGCTTTCGTTAACCGCGCCCAACTCGGCATCGGCTTTTTTCAGCAGGTTTTGCACACGTTTGTTGGCTGCGGCCAGTGCGGCGGCTTCGGGCAGCTGTTTGAACGCGGCAACGGCCTGCAGTTTGGCCACTACGTCGTCCAAACGGCGCGGCTGTTTCGCCAATACGGCAGCAACGATGTCTTGCGGATAATCGTTTTGCAGCAACACGGCCAAACGCGCCTGCATGAAGTCGGCGGTTTCAGACGGCGTTTTCTCGTTGAGCAAACCTTGCGGGAAGCTGTTGAAGGCCGTCTGAATCAGTTCGTTTACGTCCAAACCGTACTGCATCAGCATACGCAAAATACCCAATGCGGAGCGGCGCAGGGCATATGGGTCTTTGTCGCCGGTCGGAATCAGGCCGATGCCCCAAATACCGACCAAGGTTTCCAGTTTGTCGGCCAGTGCAACGGCGGTTGCCACTTTGCCGTTCGGCAGGTTGTCGCCGGCAAAACGCGGTTGGTAGTGCTGCTCGATGGCTTCGGCGATTTCTTCTGTTTCGCCGTCCAAGCGAGCATAGTATTTGCCCATGGTGCCTTGCAGTTCGGGGAACTCGCCGACCATTTCGGTTACCAAGTCGGCTTTGGCCAAACGTGCGGCGCGCTCGGCTGCGGCGGCATCCTCGCCCAATGCTTTGGCGATATGGGCGGCAATGCTTTGCAGACGCTCGATGCGCTCGGCTTGCGAACCGATTTTGTTGTGGTAAACCACGCTGGACAATTTCGGCAGGCGGCTTTCCAAAGTCGCCTTTTGGTCTTGTTTGTAGAAGAACTCGGCATCAGACAAACGCGCGCGCAAGACGCGTTCGTTGCCTTGGATAATGTGCGATGGATCTTCGGTTTGCAGGTTGGACACCAGCAGGAAGCGGTTCATCAGTTTGCCGTTTTGATCGAGCAGCGGGAAGTATTTTTGGTTTTGCTGCATGGTCAGAATCAAGCATTCTTGAGGCACTGCGAGGAAGTGTTCTTCAAAACCGGCTTCCAATACCACAGGCCATTCGACCAATGCGGTCACTTCGTCCAACAATGCTTCATCGGCGGCAACGGTCGCGTTCAGACGGCCTGCCTGCTCGTTCAAGGCCGTCTGAATGGCGGCTTTGCGTTCGGCAAACGAGGCTTCCACTTTGCCTTGCTCGCGCATTTGTGCAGCGTAGCTGTCGGCATTTTCAATGGCGATTTCGCCGCTGGAAAGGAAGCGGTGACCCAATGTTTTGTTGCCGCTTTGCAGGCCCAAAACGCTGACGTTTACGATGTCGCCGCCGTGCAGCACGATCAGGCTGTGCACAGGGCGCACGAAGGTAAATGTGCTGCTGCCCCAACGCATGACTTTAGGAATCGGCAGTTTTTTCACTGCGGCATTGATGATGTCTTCCAAGAGCTCGCCCAGCGGTTTGCCGGTTTGGACGTACTCGTAGGCGTACACGTCTTGCTTGCCGTCGTTGATGATGGTCAGGTCTTCGATTTTCGCACCCGCACCGCGCGCAAAACCTTCCAAAGCCTTAGTCGGCGCACCGTCTTTCATAGCATTCGCCACGGCCGGGCCTTTTTTCACGATTTTTTGGTCGGCTTGAACGGCTTTCACGTTTTTGACTTGAACGGCCAAACGGCGCGGAGAAGCGTAGGCAGTGTATTCGGCTGCGCCGTCAATCAGTTGCGCTTTTTCCAAGCCTTCGGCAACGGAAGCGGCAAAATGGTTGCCCAAATTATTGAGGGCTTTTGGCGGGAGCTCTTCAGTGAGAAGTTCGATTAAAAGGGTTTGGGTTGTCATGTGCTTATCGTTAAATAGGAAATTGGTTTGGCGTCTGAAAACGGCATCATGCGGTTTTCAGACGCAAGGTTAATTGAATTGACGGCGATTTTATCATTTTCAGACAGCCTGTGGCTGTCTTTCACAAACAATTTGCCCGATTTCCAAGTAACTTCGTCCGCAAAGGCTTCAATTCGTAGCGCGGATATACGGCAAACCGCTGGTTTCGTCGTATTCGGGAATGTCGCTTCCGGCAAACAGCGCACCGGCCAAACGCACGGCCGCGCCGGTAACGGCCGGAGAAATCATAAAGCCGTGGCGGAACAGACCGTTGACTTCAATCAGGCGGCGTTCGCGGTTGAAGCGGATTTCGGGATTGTGGTGGTTTAAAGTCGGGCGCAGGCCGGTGGCCAGTTCCAAAAGGTTTGCCTCGCCAAATGCCGGATGCACGGCATACAGCGCGGACAAAAGTTCCAAACCGGAACGCACGCTTGCCGGTGCTTGGCTTTCGCTTTCGATTTGGGTCGCACCAATCACAAAAATATGGTTTTCCTTCGGCGCAATATACAAAGGATAGCGCGGATGCAGCAGACGCACAGGGCGGGACAGCTCGATTTCAGGGGCGTAAACGCGCGCCACTTCGCCACGAACGCCGCGCAAAACGCTTTCAGACGGCGTGTTCCACGCGCTCTTTGCACCATAACCGCGGCAGTCGATGACCCAATCGTATTGCGCCGCCAAATCTTCGACTTCACGTTCGTATGACCAATGACACGCTACATTCATTGATTCCAAAGCATCGGCCAGCGCATTCAATACCTGCCGTCCGTCCAACTGCCCTTCTGTCGGCAGATACAGGCCGTCTGAAAACCGCCCTGCCAGTTGCGGCTCGTTTGCCGCGATTTCATCTGCGTTCCAACGTATGGTTTCATATTCCGCCACGCCGCCGCGCTTCAAATGACGGGCAAACTCGGCGGAAAGCGGCTTGTCCTGCGTGTGCCAGACAATCAGGCTGCCGTTTTCCTGCATCATCACCGGCGTATTCAGACGACCGACAATAGCGCGCCAAAGCGCAATGCTTTGTTTGCCCAAACGGATGACTTCGGGCGTTGCCTCCACCGCTTCGGCAGACGGCGCTAACATGGCCGCGGCAACATAAGCGGCGGCTTGTTCGCCGTTGCGTTCGCCTTTCTCAAACAACTCGACCGAAATGCCCTGCTCTGCCAGCTGGAACGCCATCAGACGGCCCGACAGACCGCCACCGAGTACCGCAACCTTAGACATCAGTTTCTCCTTGTTTTTAATATATAAATAAGCAGCATATTTTAGAACTTGTTTTGCTGTATCACAATATCGACAGAAAATGAGAAAAGTTTTTGCATATCATGATTGCCCAGATCAAGCCGATAACTTATAAACAAACAGACGGAATCCCTCCCTCTGCAAGCAGTTACCCATCGCCTCAGACTGCCAATCAGCTTTTATAAAAATATCTTCCTTACATAAAACCTACTATAATGCCATCTTTTGACATATTTACATTCACTCAACATCATTGCACCTGCTGATTGGCTTTGATGCACCCATTTGATTTTATAAGGAATAATGATGAAAAGCTTGGGCAGTACTTTATTTATCCTCGGCGTATTGGCATTCGGTTTGAATTATATGAACGCCGTCCCCAAAGTCTTGGCCTGGATTTACGAATGGGGCGAAGATACCGCCCTATGGATTAAAGCAGGCATTACAGGTAGTGGCGCTTTACTGTGGTTGGCAGGCAATTTCCTTGAAAAACCTGCAGAGGTAGAAGCAGAACAGGAAGAAGAATAAATACCATAAAAGGCCGTCTGAAAAGTTCAGACGGCCTTTTTTATATCTTCGGCAAAACAGTATCTACTTTATGTCCGAAAGTATGCTTTATCGGATAAATTGCTTGTTTATTACTCCACGCGTCGAAGTTGACTTTTATGGATATAACCCTGAATCGAAATATGATGACCATACTCGTCTTTTTCTGTGTGAGCTCCCTGATTGCTGTACCACAACCAGTCGCCTTTTCTGAAGGCTGGGGCGATCTGTACACGTGTTCCGTTTGGGAGTGTTTTGATGATTTCGCCTTGCCTGATCGGTTCTTCGGGGTAGCTGTTGTTACGGACGTTTGCCGATTCGTCAGGGCTGGCGACAACATAATTGTGCACGATAAAGCCTTGGCTCTGATGGACGTAGCCTGTACGGTGTCCGTCTAATTGAATATGAAACCATTTACCCTGTTTACTGAGTATTTTATGTTTTTTGCTTTCATAATCCAGTACGGTCATGATTTTGCTGCGTGTATCAGGAGCGGCACGAACGTTTGCAGAGCCATCGCATTCGGTATAAGGCAAAAAGTAATCAGCGGCTTGGGCTGCGGCCGACGACAGTAAAACCGTTAAAAACAGTGCTATTTTCTTCATGGTTGGTTTTCCTTATATGTTTAGAGTGAGTTTGTTGTAGCGGTAAATTATGTTGCCGTGCAGGCTTTGACGCTGAATACGCCCGCCTGCTTATCCGAATTTCACTTCTACCCCGAATACTTCCCGCCATAGTTTTCGCACGTTGTCGTAGTGGGTCAGCAATTCGTCCGTTACTTCGGTTTTTTTGGCATCTCGCAGTTTGGTGTTGTGTTGCTGCTGGCGGTAGAAGCGGTAGGCGGTGCGGCTTTGTTCGGCGAGAGTTTTGTCGATGAGGCCGCAGTCGGCAGCGATGTTCAACAAGGCAATGTTGCCGTAATTATCGAGGAGTTGCGGATACTGGCGGGCATGGGCAAGTATCAGATATTGGACGATAAATTCGACGTCGACCACGCCGCCGCGCGCGTATTTGACGTTGCTGTCGGCAGGCGGATGGGTGGGGAACATTTTTTCGCGCATTTCGATGATTTCGCCTGCCAAGGCAGTTTGGTCGCGTTCGGCGGTGAGGATTTCGGTGCGGATGCGGTCGAAGGCCGTCTGAATTTCGGGTGTGCCGCAGATGAAGCGGGCGCGGGTGAGGGACTGGTGTTCCCATGTCCATGCGTTTTCACGCTGGTATTTTTCAAAGGCGGCGATGCTGTGCGCAAGGAAACCGGCGTCGCCGTTGGGGCGCAGGCGCAGGTCGGTTTCGTAGAGGCTGCCTGCGCCGGTGGCGGCGGAAAGCCAGTTGGTCAGGCGGCGGGCAAGGCGGCTGTACACGTCGCCTGCATCGGGATGCGGATCGTCGTAAAGATAGACCAAGTCGAGGTCGGAGGAATAGCTGAGCTCTTTACCGCCCAGTTTGCCGTAGCCGATGATGGCAAATTGCGGCGTTTCGCGGTGTTTTTTGGGCATGTCCGCCCACGCGCACGGCAGGGCGGCGGCAAGAATGGTGTCGGCAAGTGCGGAGAGCTGGTCGGAAAGTGATTCTACCGTCCACAATCCGGCAAGATCTTGAACGGCGAGGCGGAAGACTTGGGCGTGTTGGAAATGGCGCAGTGTGTCCATTTGCGCTTCGGTGTCGCCGCCGCAGGCTTTGAGGTCGTTTGAAAGCGAGGCGGCAAGTGCCGGCCAGTCAAACGCGGTATCCAAAAGCTGCGCGCTGATAAGTTCGTCCAGCAGAATCGGGTATTTGCTCAGATACGACGCCACCCATGAGCTTTGGCTCATGATTTGTGCCAGATGCGCCAAGGTTTGCGGATGTTCGTTGAGGAAGGCGAGATAGGCGGAGCGGCGGCTGATGTTTTCGAGGAAGTCAAACAGCCGCATTAATGTATCGGTCGGATTGGGTTGCTCGGCCGCCGCCTGTACCAATAACGGCACAATGGCGTCGAAACGCGGCTGGGCGTGTGCGGAAAGGTGGCGGTATTTATGGCCGTACCGGATTTGGTCGAGCCTTGCGGCGATGGTTTCGGCATCAAACCCATATTCTTTCAGACGGCCTAGCCGTTCTTCTTCGTCGGGCTTTTCCTGCCATGCCCATTGCCATTCGCTGTTGTCTTGCGTTTGTTCTTCGGGTTCGCTCAAAATTTCGTTGAACAACTGATTGACTTTGTTCCGATGAACATTGAGGCCGTCTGAAAAAGCGGCATAGCTGTCGAAACCCATGCTTTCGGCGAGCAGCTGTTGTTGTTCGGGCGAGGTCGGCAGGGTTTGGGTTTGCTGGTCGTCCCAGTATTGCAGGCGGTGTTCGACGTCGCGCAGGAAACGGTAGGCGGCCAGCAGGGTTTCGACGTTTTCAGACGGCATGATGCCCAGCTCGGCAAGCTTCTTCAGCGTTTCCTGCGTGCCTTTCAGTTGCAGCGCGCGCATTTGGCCGCCGCGTATCATTTGGAAAATCTGGGCAATAAATTCGACTTCGCGGATGCCGCCCGCGCCGAGTTTGATGTTGTCCGCCATGCCTTTTTTGCTGACTTCGCTGCGGATTTGACGGTGCAGGGTACGCATTGCTTCATACGCGCTGTAATCCAGATATTTGCGGAACACAAAGGGGCGCACCAGTGCTTTGATGTCGTTCGGATACGGCGTAACCACGCGGCCTTTGCACCATGCGTAGCGTTCCCATTCGCGCCCCTGCGTAATCAGGTATTGCTCCAGCGCGGTTTCGCTCAATACCAGAGCACCCGAATCGCCGTCCGGCCGCAGCCGCATATCAACGCGGAACACCTGCCCGTCGGCGGTGATGTCATTCAGCAGCGCAATCAGTTTCTGCCCGACTTTAGTGAAAAATTCCTGATTGCTCCGTTCGCGCCTGCCGTCGGTATCGCCCGATTCGGGGTAGACGAAAATCAAATCGATGTCGGAAGACACGTTCAACTCATAGCCGCCCGCCTTGCCCATCGCCACCACGCTCAAATGCTGCGGCGATTTGGTATAACGCCCGATCGGCGTGCCGTACATGTCCTGATAATAAGCGTAGGCGAAATCCAGCGCGGTATTGACGGCAAAATCGGCAAACAGCGTAATCGTGCGAGTAATTTCGTTCAAATCGCTGATGCGGTTGATATCGCGCACGATAATCTGCGACACCACATAACGGCGCAACTCGCGCAACTGCCGCGCCAATTCTTCCTCGTTTTCTTCCGCACGGATTTTGTCCCAATCGGCAAAAGCTTGAAAATCAGCTTCGGTCAACGCCTTGTCCAGCATAGGCAGGAAAATTTCGGGCTTGAGTTTGCCGGAATCAAGATTACGGGCGAGAAAAAGGGAATAACGGCGGGCAGTATCGAGGCGGTTCATAATCTTTGCCTGAATAAACAGAAAAGACCATCATAGCAAGGTTTCAGGCCGTCTGAAACCCACGCTTTCCCCTATCCGTGCAATCGGCTAAAATACCAACCTTTGCAACCCTACATAAGGAAACCGCCATGACCCGTATGGTTCACTGCGTCAAACTCGGCAAAGAAGCCGAAGGCATGAAATTTCCGCCGCTGCCCAACGAATTGGGCAAACGCATTTTTGAAAACGTTTCCCAAGAAGCATGGATGGCTTGGACCCGTCACCAAACCATGCTCATCAACGAAAACCGCCTAAGCCTTGCCGATCCGCGCGCACGCGAATACCTCGCCCAGCAGATGGAACAATACTTCTTCGGCGACGGCGCAGATGCCGTACAAGGCTACGTTCCGCAAGAGCCTAAATAAGCATTGAAAAGCCAAGGCCGTCTGAAACCCGATTTTCAGACGGTCTTTAAAATTCCCGATTACCCCGCATATTAGGCAAATAGAACAGATAAATCATACAAACCCATGATTCTCTGTTAGAATCCAAATTTCATTTATTTCAATCCACACTGGAGCAAACGCCATGCAAAACGACGTTTACGACTATACCTCGCAAGGCTCGGTTGCCAAAAATACCGTCCTGCAAAAAACCTACCGCCTGCTCGGCCTGTCTTTCATTCCTGCCGTTGCCGGCGCATTCTTTTCCGCCAAAACAGGCTTTAACATTTTCTCCATGTTCGGTTCATCTTGGATTGCCCTGGCTGCCTTCTTTGGCTTCTTCTACGGCATGACCTTCCTGATCGAGAAAAACCGTTACAGCAACGTCGGCGTAGCCCTGTTGATGATCTTCACTTTCGGCATGGGCCTTGCCATCAGCCCTATGTTGCAATACGCCCT
Organism: Neisseria sp. HMSC067G12; assembly: GCF_001812725.1. Taxonomy (NCBI): domain Bacteria; kingdom Pseudomonadati; phylum Pseudomonadota; class Betaproteobacteria; order Neisseriales; family Neisseriaceae; genus Neisseria; species Neisseria sp. HMSC067G12. Next base: position 85,655 of record NZ_KV810201.1, read on the forward strand.
GGCGATTAACAACGGCGCGCAAATCGTCGGTACGGCCGCCGCCATGACCGCCGGCGTATTCTTCACCATGTCCGCTATGGCACGCCGCACCACAATGAACATGAACAAACTCGGCAGCTTCCTCGGCGCCGGTGCGATCGTGCTCATGATTGCCGTTGTGGCCAACATCTTCCTCAACATCCCTGCCCTGAGCCTGACCATCGCGGCCGGCTTCGTTGTCTTCAGTTCCCTGATGATTATGTGGCAGGTGCGTGCCGTTATCGACGGCGGCGAAGACAGCCACATCAGCGCGGCGCTGACCATCTTCATCTCCATCTACAACATTTTCAGCAGCCTCTTGAGAATCCTCATCTCTCTTAGCGGTGACGACTGATCAAGCCGCAAAGGCCGTCTGAAATTTCAGACGGCCTTTTTGATTTTTGACATCACCGGCAAACTCCCCTATCCTGAACGCCACACAAACCCCATTCCCAACCCAAAATGACCACGACCACTCCGCGCCGTGCCGTGTACGCAGGCAGCTTCGACCCTCCCACCCTCGGCCACCTGTGGATGATACAGGAAGCCCAATCCCTCTTTGACGAACTCATCGTCGCCATCGGCACTAATCCCGAAAAGCGCAGCACCTACACCATAGAAGAACGCCGCGCCATGCTCGATGCCATTACCCACCCCTTCCCCAACGTCCGCATCAGCGTGTTTGAAAACCGCTTTTTAGTCGATTACGCCCGCGAAGCCAAAGCCAATTTCATCGTCCGCGGCATCCGTTCTGCCGCCGACTACGAATACGAACGCTCGATGCGCTACATCAACAGCGACATCGCCCCCGAAATCTCCACCGTCTTCCTGATGCCGCCGCGCGAAATCGCCGAAGTATCCTCCACCATGGTCAAAGGCCTGGTCGGCCCACAAGGCTGGCGCGACATGATAGGCCGCTACCTCCCCGACCCCGTCTATCAAAAAATCCTGCAAGACCACGAAACAAACACATAAAACAAAGGCCGTCCGAACATTTCAGACGGCCTTTCAATTTTCATTAATTATTGACGGGCAGACGTCAACACCTGCAGGTTTTGATTCAACGTTTCCATATCCAACCAACCGGCGGCAATAAACAGCATCAGAATCACCGTACCCACACACAGCACGCCGATACCATACAACAGATAGCCCACCAAAACACGGCCTAGCGTCGCATTTCCCATCCACATCAAACCGCGTACCTGCACCACAAACACCCAAGCCTGCCACAACAGCGCAAACGCAGCCAACGCCGGCACATACAACACCAGCAACAGCGGCAGCAGCAAAGCCTCAGACACCAAAATAAAGCCCCACAAAGGCAGCCGGGGCGCACCGTAATAATGCAGCACCTTGCGCATCGAGCGGCTCAACACCAACCATTTCACAATTACCAAAATCACCGACAGACAAACCGCCGCCGCGCCACTGCCAAACAAAGGCGACATGCTGGCCGCGTTCACCACACCCAACAGCAGCAGCACCGCCGCCATCACCAAAGGCGAATACAAATACGTCTCCGGCGAACGATAGCGCAAACGCAAAACATCCCACATATCACGAACAAACACATACAGCATGGCATAAATCCAAAGCAAAAAAGCCGATTGTATCTTAGGCCGTCTGAAAATCAAACCGGCAAACCTAAAAACCGCCAATTAAAACGAAAAATAATTCAATACAAAACAAAATCTTAATTTACCGCCTCAAAAATAAAGCCTACAAATACTTGCACAAGGCAACGAAATTTGGTTTAATTCACATCTCGCAACGAAACACGCGAAGGCCAGATAGCTCAGTTGGTAGAGCAACGGATTGAAAATCCGTGTGTCGGCGGTTCGATTCCGCCTCTGGCCACCACCAACCGCATTGAAGCGGTTATTTTTTTATCTATACGATTTGCACGCCATACTTAGCGCAAATCCCATTCCAGACCATGCGTCCCGATTTCCACACAAGGCCGTCTGAAAATTTTCAGACGGCCGTTGTTCATGTTGGCATGGCATAAAAATCCGCTTTACCGCCCCATTCCGACAGAATACGGCGCTTCCATCCAAATCGGCTGAAACCTTCGCGAACATACTGAATATGAATAAAGTTCAAGGCCGGTCGGTTTACTATATAATACCGTCCAAACCAACCATAACTTACTCATTGCAGGGAAGATAATGAAAAAAGTGCTGATTGTGCATTACTCGCAAACGGGGCAGCTCTCCAGCCTGGCGCGAAATTTTGCCACGCCGTTGCAAACAGCCGGCATACAGGTCGATTGCGTCAATATCGTACCGGAGCAGGCGTTTCCGTTTCCGTGGCCGTTTTGGCGTTTTTTCGATACCTTTCCTGAAACCGTCCATTTAAAACCCGCCCCGATTCTGCCGCCGCACATTCCGTCCGAAAATTACGATGTGGTGGCCATTGCCTACACCGTTTGGTTCCTCTCCCCTTCGCAACCGATGACCGCCTTTTTGCAACGCGAAGAAACGCACCGCCTGCTGGACGGCAAACCGGTCATCACGCTTATCGGCTGCCGCAATATGTGGCTGGGCGCGCAAGAGAAAATGAAATCTTTGCTGAAACAAAACGGCGCCAAACTCATCGGCAACATCGTAAAAATCGATGCCTGCAACAGCGCGGCCAGTTTCATTACCACGCCCGCCTGGATGCTGACCGGCGACAAACGCTATTTCCGCTCCCTGCCCTCCGCCGGCATTGCTGAAGAAGAATTGGCGGATGCGGCGCGGTTTGGTGCGAAATTGCGCGATGCACTGTTAAACCAACAGCCTTTGGACGAAACCCTGTTTCAAAACATGGGCGCGGTGACAGTGAATGAAAAACTGATTTTCAGCGAACGCGCCGCCGGCCGCAGCTTCTTCGTCTGGGGCAAGCTTTTGATGGCGGCAGGCCGTATTTCTCCACTTTTGCGCCGTGCGCTGCTGTGCTTCTACATCGTCTTTTTATTGGCGATGATTTTGGTAGTTTTACCCGTCAGCGTAATTTTGAAAAAACTGCTGCATCCACTGCTCAAAGGCCGTCTGAAAAAGCTGGCGGACTATTATGCGCAACCGTCAGGCAGATAATACTTTTCAGACGGCCTCAAACCAGGAATCCATCATGCCCGAAGTTATCCACTACCCCGAACGCCGTCGCTTTCAAATCGACATTGACGGTTTGGAAGCAGGCTATATCAGCTATACCGAACACAACGGCGGCTGGGACGTAAACCATACCGAGGTTTCGCCCAACTTCCGTCATCGCGGCATTGCCAAACTGCTGGTGGACGCGCTGATGGAATACGCCGAAACACAACACATCCCGTTGACTGCAAGCTGCGACTACGCGGCGCGGTTTATCGGTTGATTATTTTGACAAACACATCATGACATCGAATAACACACTCAAAGACGTTTATCTCAACCGCGTTTCTGCCTTTTTGCCCAACGCCCCTGTCGGCAATGACGAAATGGAAGCCGTCCTCGGCATGGCAGGCGATGTGCCTTCACGCGTGCGCCGTATGATTTTGCGCTCCAACGGCATTTTGTCGCGCCATTACGCCATCGACCCCGAAAGCCGCCGCACGACGCACACCAATGCCGAATTGGCCGCCGAAGCGGTCAACGGCCTGTTTGCCCAAGGCGTTGCGGCAGAAGCCATCGGCAGCCTGGCGTGCGCCACTTCCTACCCTGACCAAACCATGCCCGGACACGGCGTGATGGTGCATGGTTTGCTGGATATGCCGCCTTGCGAAGTGTTCAGCATGGCAGGCGTATGCGCGGCAGGTATGGCGGCGATGAAACACGCCTACAACGCCGTGCGTACCGGCGAACACGCACATGCAGTTTCCGTTGCTTCCGAAAACGCCTCGGCGGTCATGCGCGGCGAAGTGTTCCAAAGCGAAACCGACCATAAAAAACTGGAAAACGCGTCCCCCGAAATCGGGTTTGAAAAAGACTTTTTGCGCTGGATGCTGTCTGACGGCGCAGGCGCGGTGTATCTGTCCGACCGCCCCAATTCAGACTGCCTCAGCCTGAAAATCCATTGGATAGACCTGCTTTCCTACGCCAACGAAATGCCGCCCTGCATGTATGCCGGCGCAGAATTCCGCGACGGCGTATTTGAAGGCTGGAAACACGCCGATGCCGATTACAGCCGCCGCCACAGCCTGATGGCGGTCAAGCAGGACGTCAAACTGCTGAACGAAAACATCGTCCGCTATACAGTGGAAAAACCCCTCTCCCAAATCGCCACCAAACACGGCATCCGCGCCGAAGAAATCGATTGGTTCCTGCCCCACTACTCTTCCGGCTTTTTCCGCGACCGCCTTTCAGACGGCCTGAAAAACATCGGCTTCGACATTCCGCAGGAAAAATGGTTTACCAATCTGCACAGCAAGGGCAACACGGGTTCGGCCTCGATTTACATCATCCTTGAAGAATTTATGCGCACTTTCCCCATCGAGTACGGCCAAAAAATCCTGTGTTACGTTCCGGAAAGCGGACGCTTTTCAACATGTTTCATGCTTTTGGAAGCAGTAAAGGCTGTCTGAATGAAGATTGACGACATCCCTCAAGACAACAGCGCCAGCTACCACGGCCACCGCAAAGTCATCTACGGCACCCGCGACGGCCACTATGAAGCGGCCACCAGCAACGGTTGGCAGGACGAAGCCTACGCCACCGAAATGGCGGTGTGCGAACTCGATGCCCAAACGCAGGCCGCACGCAAAGCTGTCGAAAAAGGCGAATATTCGCCGCTGTACTACCATATGTTCCGCTGCCGTTATGATGAAACCGGCTTGGCCATGGCGGCAGGCGTATGGAAATGGCAGCTTCGTCGGCATTTCCGTCCCGAAGTATTCGCCAAACTACCGGCCAAAACCCTGCAAAAATACGCCGATGCCTGCCAAATCAGCATAGACGGCCTCAAACAAACCGATATTTAAAGTCCCTCATGATTACCCTACATTCTCTCGAGCAATCCCGCGCTCTGCGCATCGTTTGGCTGCTTGAAATCCTCGGTACGCCCTACCGCCTGCAAACCTACCGCCGTCATTCCGACACTTTACTCGCCCCTGACGAACTCAAAGCCATCCATCCCTTGGGCAAATCGCCTTTATTGGATGATGACGGCTTTATCTTGGCGGAAAGCGGCGCGATTACCGACTATCTGATTCAAACCTACGGCAACGGCCGTCTGATGCCCGAACGCGGCAGCCGCGAATACTGGCAATATCAACGCTGGCTGCATTACGCTGAAGGTTCACTGATGCCGTTATTGTTGCTCGGACTGGTGTTCCGCCGGATTGAAAGCGCACCCATGCCGTTTTTCGTCAAACCGATTGCCCGCAAAATCAGCGGCAGCGTCAAAAGCAGCTTTATCCATCCGCAAGCCGCCCTGCATCTTGCCCACATCAATAGCGAGTTGGAAAACCGCGAATGGTTGCTCGGCAACAGCCTCAGCGGTGCCGACATCATGATGAGCTATCCGCTGCAAGCCGCGGCCGACCGCTTCGATTTTGCCGACTACCCCAATATCCGCGCTTATTTGCAACGTATCGAAGCGCATGAAGCCTACCGCCGCGCCGTTGAAAAAGCAGGTTCGCCTTTATTGAAACTCGACAAATAAAACAAGGCCGTCTGAAACGTTTTCAGACGGCCTGAAACCTTGGTTCTCTTATCGAATAGCTTTGCGGCAAACGGTGTTTTACCAACGCGCCGCCCGAATGCTTTGTTCCCCCTCGCCGTTCCACTATAATGGCACCCCATATCCTTCTAAAAAATAACACCATGCCAACCGACAACCGCCCGACTCTTGCCATCGACACCAGCACATCCTTTCTGTCCATCGCATTGGAACATCAAGGCGAAATCCGCCTGTTTCACGAAAACGTCGGCACCAAGCAATCCGAACAAATCCTGCCGCAAATCGAACGCCTCTTTAAAGAAGCGGGCATCACGGCCGCCGATTTGGGCTGCATCGTTTATGCACAGGGCCCCGGCGCATTTACCGGCCTGCGTATCGGCGCGGCGGTTGCACAAGGTTTGGCCACACCGTTTGACACGCCCATGATCGGCATTCCCTGCCTCGATGCCGCCGCTTCGCTGCTGCCGCCATCCAGCTGCGTACTGGCGGCCACCGATGCGCGTATGGGCGAAGTGTTCTACGCATGGTTTGATACGCAAAACCACGTCCGCTTGAGCGATTACACGGTTGGCAAAGCCGCCGCCATTACCGCGCCCGAGGGCAAAACGCCTAGCGGCGGCATCGGCAATGCCTTTGCCCTCGCCGACAAACCGCCTTTTGACGGTCAAGCCGATATGCCGACCGCTGCCGACTATCTTAAACTTGCCCGCAGCGGCCGCTATGTTGCCACCGATGCGGCACACGCCGAGCTGCTCTACGTCCGCAACAAAATTGCCCTGACCGCGCAAGAGCAAGCCCAACAAAAGGCCAAACCGTGAACCTGCGCCCAGCCGTACTTGCCGACTGCCCCACCCTTGCCGCCATCGACGCACAAGGCAATCCTTCGTCGTGGACGGCGCAGCAGTTTGAATCAGCCGTTCAACACCATCCCGACAGCATTTGGCTCAGCCAGACCGACCACCAAATTACCGGCTTTATCGTGTGGCAAACCGTGTTTGACGAATCCGAGCTGCACCTGATTGCCGTCGCGCCCGAATACCGCCGCCAAGGCATTGCGTCCGCCCTGCTGCAACACTGGCAAAACACAGTGCAACAGCAAGGCGCAACCCGATTGCTACTCGAAGTCCGTGCAAGCAATGAAACCGCGCAACAGCTCTACCGCAAACACGGCTTCCAAACCTGCGGCCGCCGCAAAAACTACTACGCTCTGCCCGACGGTGGCAGCGAAGATGCCGTATTGATGGAGAAATCATGTTAAGCAGCCGCTACCTGCACCTGCACGAAGCCTTGGGCTTGGGCCCGATGTGGCTGAACCAAAACGCCAAAATCATCCATGCCGCGCCTCAAGCCGCAGCATCAGCCGCACCCGTCCGCCCCAAAACCATTGCTGCCGATACCGCGCAAGCCGTGCGTACTTTATCCGCAGGCGCCCATCAGGCACGCACTGCCGCCATCGCTACTGCGCAAACGGCCAAACCGGCTGTCCGCGTTCCCGAAGCGGCACCCAAAGCCATTGCCGAAACACCGGCAAAAACAGAAAAAGCCGCGCATTCAGACAATCTACCCCGTCTTGACGTAACCATCAGGCCGTCTGAAATCATGGTGATCAGCATTTGCCCGTCCACCGAAGACAGCCTGCACAGTACGCTGTTTAGCGGCGACGTCGGCACGCTTCTCGACAACATCCTCGCCGCCATCGGCCTCAAGCCCGATCAGGCGCACAAAACCGCATGGGTCAAAACCGCACCCGTATTTACCGCCCTGCCCGATGCCGAACACATCCGCGCCGAGCTTGCCGAAATGCAAAACGAGCTGACCGCTTCGCAAGCGCGCGCAGTATTGTTCCTCGGCAAAATCTTCGACAGCCCCGACATGATCGGACTGATGAACGAATTGTGCGCAGAGCGGCCGCATTTCGTCATTCCCCACCCTGCCCGCCTACTGATGCAGCCGCAACTCAAAGCGCAGGCATGGCAAATCTTAAAGCCACTGAAACAGCTTTTGATCAAGGCCGTCTGAACATTCTGTTCAACCTGAAATCAGGTTTTTCACCAACAAAAAAGGGCGTGTTCGACACGCCCTAATGTTTATCAATATTCTGCCGAATGCCAGAAAGGCTGACCCACCGTCGGCGTACTGGCGCGCGCTTTCTCACGCGCCTCCACAGGTTCCGCCTCATAAGCCAGACAACCCGACTCGACCGCAAGTGCAAAAGCGCGTGCCATATTGACCGGATCGCCGCTGCGGGAAACGGCGGTATTCAGCAACACGCCGTCAAAACCCCATTCCATCACTTGCGCCGCCTGCGAAGGCAAACCCAAACCGGCATCAATAATCAACGGCGTGTCGGGCAGGCGTTCGCGCAGGACTTTCAGCGCATACGCATGAACAGCGCCCAAACCTGTGCCAATCGGCGCCGCCCACGGCATCAACGCCTGACAGCCTGCGTCGAGCAGTCTGCGGCAGGCAATCAAATCCTCGGTGCAATAAGGCAGCACTTTGAAGCCGTCTTTAATCAGGATTTCCGCCGCTTCGACCAGTTGGAACACATCGGGCTGCAATGTGTCATCATCACCGATAAGTTCGAGCTTGATCCAATCGGTATCAAACACTTCGCGCGCCATTTGCGCAGTGGTCACAGCTTCCTGCACGCTTTGACAGCCTGCGGTATTGGGCAACACAGGTACGCCCATTTCTTCCAACAACGACCAAAAACCCTGCCCGTGCGCTTCGCCGCCGCTGCCGGCACGACGCAACGAAACGGTAATCATCGCCGGTTGCGCAATTTGGACAGACTGCTTGAGGATTTCCGGCGTCGGATAAGCAGCCGTACCGAGCAGCAGCCGTGAAGGGAAAGTTTCTCCATATAGGGTAAACATGATGGATTCCTTTGTAATATTATTTTTTAGGGCAAGAGCCTTCTGAAAAATCTTCAGATAGTTTCCAAATAGTTTTCAAGTCCTTCGGCGACTTTAGTCGGAATAAACTCGGTAATCGTGTATTTCGCTACGCCTTCTCGGTGAAACGGGTCTTCTGCAATTAACTTTTCCACCTGTTCCCTGCCTGATGCTTGCATCAGGATAACGCCGCCTGTCCGCGGCTGTTTGCGTCCAGACATAACAAATACACCCTCTTGATAATACCGTTCGAGATACGCAATATGCTCAGACAGGTAGGTTTCAACCGCAGCCAAGTCTTTCACATATTCCAACGATACGATAAACATTTCTTTTCCTTTTCTAATCATTAAACCAATAGCGCAGCCATACGCGCAGTAAAACCGCTTATCCGCCGACTACGGGGCGCACGATGTCCACTTTATCGTTTTCGTTCAACAGCGTTTCCGCATACGCACCTTTGGCGACAAAATGGGTATTGACGGCAACAGCAAACGGTTTTTGCGGCGCGGTTTGGGCGATAAGGTCGGCAACGGTTGTGCCGTTTAATGTGATGGTTTCATTGTTCAATATAATCTTCATGATGTTTGCTCCTCTTGTCAGACTTCTTATTTTCAGACGGCTCATTCATTCCACAAAGCCTGAAACGCTTTAACCACCGCTTCGGGATTTTCCGCTTCGGTAACGGCGCGGACGACAGCGAGGGAGGAAACGCCGGTTGCCAGCACATCTTCAGCGTTGTTCAAATCGATGCCTCCGATGGCAACGACGGGCGTGCCGCGCGCCTGTCTGACGTATTCGCGCAGTTTATCCAAACCTTGCGGGGCGGTGGGCATTTGTTTAGTCGTGGTCGGGAAAATCGCGCCGCTGGCCACATAGCTGGGGTGTACGGACAAAGCGCGGTCGAGTTCGGCGACGGAGTGCGTACTCAAGCCCAAGCGCAAACCGGCAGCTTCAATCGCGGCGAGGTCGGCGGTGTCCATGTCTTCCTGCCCGAGATGTATGCCGTATGCACCTGCGGCAATCGCTTCACGCCAGTGGTCGTTGATGAAAAGCTGGGTTGCGCTGTTTTGACAGGCGGCGACGCAACGTTCGATTTCGCGTTTCAACTCGTCGCCATGCAGGATTTTACAGCGCAGTTGCACCGTGTCGGCACCTGCTTTGACCATGCGCTCGACCCAGTCAGCAGTGGGAACAACGGCGTAAAATTTCAGGGGGGATTTGAGTGGCGGGAAGGTCATGACAGCTCCGAAAGGAATAATTCGTTGTTATATTATCAGAAAAGGCCGTCTGAATAATATTTGTTTTCAGACGGCCTTTTAAACGGTTTGAAAAGGACGTATCGAACACGTCCTTTTTTCCTATTACAACAGGAACATGGTTGCCAATCCCAAGAAAATCAGGAAGCCGCCGGAGTCGGTAACCGCGGTAATCAGCACTGAGCTGCCCAATGCCGGGTCGCGTCCGGCTTTGTCCATCATGACGGGGATAAGGACGCCGACGGTCGCGGCCAGCAAAAGGTTCAAGGTCATCGCGGCCACCATGACCAAACCGATGCCGATGTTGCCATAGAGCAGCCATGAAATCACGCCCATGACCGTGCCCCAAATAATGCCGTTGACGAGGGCGACGCCAACTTCTTTTTTCAGCAGGCGGCCTGCCTGTGTGCTGGTCATTTGCCCCATCGCCATGGCGCGGACGATCATGGTGATGGTTTGGTTGCCAGAGTTGCCGCCGATACCGGCGACGATGGGCATCAGCGCGGCCAGTGCGACGATTTTCTCGATACTGCCTTCAAATGCGCCAATCACGCGGCTGGCGATAAAGGCGGTACACAGGTTGATGGCGAGCCACATCCAGCGGTTTTTCACCGAGTCCAAAATCGGGGCGAACAAGTCCTCTTCTTCTTGCAAACCGGCCATGTTCAACATGTCGGCTTCGGATTCTTCACGGATCACGTCCACCATTTCGTCAATGGTGATCCTGCCGATCAGCTTTTTATTTTCATCAACAACCGGCGCAGTTACCAAGTCATAACGTTCAAACGCCTGCGCCGCTTCTTCCACGTCGTCTTCCGGACGAAAGCGCACGACTTCGGTGGCCATCACGTCTGCCACCATGTCTTCGGGATCGGCGACCAAGAGTTTGCGGATGGGCAGCACGCCTTGCAACACGTCGTTTTCATCGACCACGAAAATCTTATCGGTATGGTCGGGCAGGCTGTCGAAACGGCGCAAGTAGCGCAACACGACCTCACACGTCACATCGGCGCGGATGCTGACCAATTCAAAGTCCATAATCGCGCCGACTTGGTTGTCTGCGTAAGACATCGCCGCTTTGACCTGCTCGCGCTCTTCTTCATCACGCGTTTGCAGCGCTTCGTACACCACTTGGTGCGGCAAGTCGTCTGCCAGTTCTGCCAATTCGTCTGCGTCCAAATCATCGACGGCGGCCAACAGCTCGTCTTTATCCATGGACTCGATCAGCATTTCGCGTACGGAGTCGGATACTTCCAGCAAGACTTCGCCGTCGTCTTCAGGGGCGACCAAAAGCCAAACGATGTTACGCTCGCGCGGTGGCAGGGATTCCAAGACGGCGGCCACGTCGGCAGGGTGCAACTCGGCCAAGAGGACGGTCAGCTCTGTGAACTTGTCGCGCAGGCTTTCATCTTCAATCGGCACACCGGCTTCGATTTGTTCAAAGGCCGGCTCGAGGACTTCGCATAAGGCGTGGATGCGGTCGATATCGTCAGAGATGCGATCGTCAGAAATGCGGTCTTCTACCACATCATTGTCGGGGGTATTGTCGAGATTCGGAGGGGTTTGTTCGATGCTCATAAATGCTCCGCCCGCCGGACGCGGGAAGGCATTTCGGCGGGATGATTATTGTTGTTGTGTATCAGATGGGAAGTTCAAAGGCGAACTGGGAAGGTCCATAATTCAAGCCTACTGAGAGGCGAAGAGTTGCAAACAGTGCATATTCTACTCTTTTTTGGGCCGTTTTACCATTTTTAACGGGGAAGGCCGTCTGAAATCGGGTGATATCGATCCCCTTTTTCAGACGGCCTGATGATTTGATTTTATTTGTTCCGCCTGCCAAACGCTTCCCTGACCACGTCCAACCAAGCCCTTAAAGCCGGCGTCGGGCGTTGGTGTTTTTTCCATGCCATGGTGAGCTGCCAGCGGATTTCAGGTTCGACCAAAGGAATGGCGGCAAAGACATCAGGATTAATTTTTCGGGCATAGTATTCGGGCAACAAGGCAATGCCCATATTGTGCGCCACCATGTCGGCGACCAAATTCCATTGTCCGGTACGGCAGACAACGTTGGGCGTAAAACCTTGATTGCGGCAGGCCGTCTGAATGGTTTCATTGAGGGAAAAGCCAGCACCGAAAAGGATGAAGGGCTCGTATTGCAGGCTTTTAAGTGTCAGCGCATCGTGTCTCGCCCGATTTTTCGGCATCAAAACAACCAGCGGATAGTCGCACAAAGTAATGCTGTCGAAGTCTTCGTGAACCGGCGCGAGCAGTTGTCCGGCATCGAGTTCGTTGTTGCGCAGGGATTGCTCGATGGCGAGCGAACCTTGTTCCAAAAACGACAATTCGATGTCCGGCCATTTTTGGTGGAAATCAAACAGCGCATGACTGAGCAAATCGCTGCCGAATAAGGCCAAACCCAAACGCAGCGTCCCGCTTTTGACATGGCGGTAATCGTCAATGCGGGCAAGTAATAAATCGCGTTCATGCAAAAGGTTTAAAGCGTGGCGATAGACTTCTTCGCCGATTGCTGTCGGCTGCACCTGCCGCTTTTTACGTCCGTTTTCTTTGCACAAAAGCGGCACGCCCAATTCTTCTTCCAAAGACTGGATGATTTTGCTGACCGTCGGCTGCGTCAAATTCAACGCGGAAGCCGTGGCCGAAAAACTTTGCAGGCGGATGAGTTCGGCAAAACAATGCAGGCTTTTGAAATCCATTATTCCTCTAAGGCATGATTATTCGTTTAATAATTCATATTATGCAGAAATTAGGTTTCTATAATCAAGCCTTTCATTCAACACACACCCATATCATGGATTCCCTCACCAGATTTTTTCAGACGGCCTTGCAGCTTGCCATCATCGGCGCAGTATGGGGCGTCTCCGACCTTATCGTCCGCTTCACGCATCTGCCTGTTTCTTCAGGCGTATTGGGCTTGTTCCTCATGCTCGCCCTTTTAGGGCTCGGCATCATCCGCCCGGGCATGGTTGATCGCGGCGCAAAATGGGCATTGGGCGAACTCGTCTTTTTCTTCATCCCCATCATGGTTTCCGTCTTGCAATATCAAGACCTGCTGATGTCCGAAGGTTGGCAGCTGATTTTGACCATCGCCGTCGGCACCGCGCTCGTGATGATCAGCACCGCCCTGACTCTCGATTTCTGCTACCGCTGGAAACGCCGCCTCTACAAAAAACTCCACTCCTAAAAATAGAGAATAAAAATGGACTACACTGCCCTCGCCTGCTTCATCTGGACTTGCTTTGCCTATGTCGTTGCCAAAAAAATCCACCGCAAAAAACCCTTAATGATTTTCTCCCCCGTCGTTACCGTCTCCGTCAGCACCATCCTCCTGCTGCTGGCATTCGGCGTCAATTACGACACCTACCACAAATATACCCAAGGCATCGTCTTCCTGCTCACTCCGGTTACCGTTGCCTTTGCCGTCCCCATTTATGAAAACCGCGAAGTCATCCGCCGCCAGCTGCCCATCCTCTCCATCGCCATTATGGTGGGCATGTTTGTCGGCGTAGTCAGCGCATTCCTCATGAGCCATATGTTCCACTTCAACAACGAAGTAACCAACAGCCTAATGGCGCGCTCCATCTCCACGCCGTTTGCCGTCGTCCTCGCCAGCGAAATCCACGGTTCAGCCTCGCTCGTTTCCCTGTTCACCATCATCACTGGCTTTGTCGGCATGATATTCGGCGACCTGTTTTTAGCCTTCACCCGTATCCGCTTCCGTACCGCCAACGGCGTGGCATTCGGCAATGCCGCCCACGGCTTCGGCACATCGCGCGCCGGACAACGCCATGAAACTGAAGGCGTAATGGCCAGCCTGACCATGATTTTGGCCGGACTGTTTATGGTATTGTTTGGCCCAACCATGGTGCATTTGGTAATTTGGATGATGAGTTAGGCTTCGTCCCGATGACCATACACAAAAAGGCCGTCTGAAACACATATCGGTTTCAGACGGCCTTTTATATTATGGAACGATTACAGTTTGAAAATAGAAGCCTCTGCTAAATCATGAATGGTATCCAACGCAGATGAACCTGTACCATTGTTTGAATAGGTCGCATTGTCTGAGGAAAGACCAGCAGAAGAATCAAGAGGATCAGCCTCACCAAACTCACGGCTCAAAAGCTCATCTCCATCGAAAGCTTTGGATTCCAATATCGGCTTCGCGGCCGGCTGTGCAGGCTCAAAACCTTCCCACTCACGCGGATCAAGGCGGATGATATGATCATCGTCATAGCCATCATTAGGCCCTTTGCCTTCTCCTGAAAAAGTACCGTCCCACTCGCGCGGATCGAGGCGGATAACAAAATCTTCAGAATCACTTTCTTTACTTGGTTGATGTACTTTAGCCATGAAATTCTCCTTAACAAATAAACGGATACTGTACCTAATGCCTCATAAAAGGCATTGCGGACTCTATTCTAGAACAAAGAAAACAGCGGGCAAAGATTGAAGGGAACAACGGTTTATTAACACGATAATCGTATTTAAATCTTTTTAAAACAAATAGATATAATTTATACATCATACCCGGTCATCCATTATTAAAAATCTCGCACATGCCGTCCACCAAGATGATTCCCCCTCTTCCGTCCCTTGCTATGTAACAAAAAGGCCGTCTGAAAAATGACTTTCAGACGGCCTTTTCATTTGCTCAAACCTTATTCTTTAGGCAGGCGCAGGACGGAGACGATGAATCCGCCCCAAATGACGATCAATGCGACAAGCATCATAATAATGGCTGAAGTACTCATTATTCGTCTCCTTCACGTTCGTGTTCATGTTCGTCTTTGACGTTGAAGCCCTGACCGTGTTCCCACGGCAAGAATGACAGCAAGACCGACAATACGAGGATGGCGCCCACCATGCCCCAACCAAAGATATTGAGGAAGCTGTCAGGATAGCCGCTGTAATTCTCTTTTAGGAGGCCGGCAGTATCCTGATAAAGCATATAGCCGAGCATGGCGACGGTAACCACCACGCTGGCTGTCCACACTTTGCCGACACGGATGGAAGACAGCGCGTTCAAGTGGTTACGCAGTTCCGGCAGCTTGTTCAACAAGACAATCGCCAAAACGTAAACAAAACCGGAAGCCACAATGCCATAAGTATTGATGAATTTGTCCAATACGTCCAACACAGGCAGGCCGGTGGTCGTACCGAACAGCAAGGTGGAAATAATCGCCATGGGAACGCCAGCAATCAACGTTGCGCTGACACGTCCGATGTTCATTTTGTCTTGAATTGCAGCCACAATTACTTCAACGATGGAAATCATAGAAGTTACACCGGCAAACACCAGCGAGCCGAAGAACAACACGCCGATCAACGCGCCCATCGGCGCTTGGTTGATGATGGTCGGGAACGCGATAAACGCCAAGCCGATACCGTTGGATGCCACTTCGCTGACTTCTTTGCCTGCGGCTTGAGCCATAAAGCCCAATGCGGCAAATACGCCGATACCGGCGAGCAACTCAAAGCTGCTGTTGGCAAAGCCGACAACCAAGCCGGTGCCGCCCAAGTCGGTTTTTTTCTTCAGGTAAGAAGAATAAGTAATCATGATGCCGAAGCAGATGGAGAGCGAGAAGAAGATCTGACCATATGCGGCTACCCAGACTTTCGGATCCGCCAAGCGGCTCCAGTCAGGCGTAAACAAAGCGTCCAAACCTTTTGCCGCACCCGGCAGAGTCAGCGCAATGCCCACCATGATGACAAACATTACCACCAACAAAGGCATGAAGAATGTGGATGCACCGGCTACGCCTTTTTGTACGCCCAAAGCCATAATCGCCAGCGTAAACACCCACACGGCAATCAACGGACCGGCAACTTTGCCGACAAAATCCAAGCCCAAGTCTTTGGCATCAGCCATTTGCAGGAAATCTTTGAAGAAGAATGCCTGCGGATCCGCACCCCATGCCGAAGTCAAAGAATAATAGGCATAGCTTGCCGCCCAGCCGACAATCACGGCGTAGTAGATACAGATGATGACGTTGGTCAGGAAGTTCCACCAACCCATCGGCTCAAACAAACGGCCGAGGCGGCGGAAGGCCAGAGGAGGCGAGCCGCGGTAACGGTGGCCGATGGCGTAGTCGAGCAGCAACAGCGGAATACCTGCCGTCAACAGCGCAACCAAGTAAGGGAGGACGAAAGCACCGCCGCCGTTGTCGAAAGCGATGTAAGGGAATCGCCAAATGTTGCCTAAGCCCACGGCCGAGCCGATGGCAGCAAACATAAAGGCGCGGCGACTGCTAAACGTCGCGCGTTCGCTGGATTGAGAATTTGACACGATGAACCTCTTAAAAGTCGAGTGTCGCCAAGGCCGTTGAGCCTTGCGCGTATATATTTAGGAATCAGGCCGGACAAACCGGTCGGTTAAAGTAGATATTCGGACAAGGATAATATCCGGTATAGAGAATGCACCGCTTATGACCATGCAAACATAATCTGACCTTATCGTAAAAAAATTTAACACTGTTGGCAAGTCAGTATTGCATTAAAATCGCAAGGAAAATCTTCATGCACTACGACTAAAATCTTCATACACTTCTTTATATACAAGCCAAACGCAACACCCAAGCCCCGTTTTTCCCTCCCCTTCCCACTGACAACCGCCCTCGCCGCAAACCGCCTTTCCCTTATCCCGTAAGGAAAAGCGGCAACCCAACGCATTCAAATCCCCCGTCATCAAAATGTTTCAGACGGCCTGTTTTCCTTCCGTCCAATCCGGGCCGTCTGAAAATTTCACTGTTGCATGTTGTAATCAAGAAACCGTCCCAAAATTCCGTTTAATATAAACAAAAACAATCCGCCTTTTCCCGTTTTCTTCATTACCATGATTCAAAACAGACATAAAACACCAAAATATGGAATTAGTAAAAATAAAATTTCAAAAAATATTAAACAACATTAAATTTAAACCTGTATTTCTACTCTAATCATCTACAATCAAAAATAATCAAACCAAAAAATTTCAATAAAACATTAATTACACAGCACTACATTTTTGCTATAATTGCCGCCATTCAATCCACAACCCAAACCCAAAAGAAGAGGAAAAGCCATGGGTATCAAAGTTGCCATCAACGGTTACGGCCGCATCGGCCGCCAAGTAGTGCGCGCTATTTTCGACTACAAACTGCAAGACCAACTCGACATCGTTGCCATCAACGCCAGCGGTAGCATCGAGACCAACGCCCACCTGACCAAATTTGACACTGTTCACGGCCGCTTTGACGCCGATGTTTCCCATGATGAAAAACACCTCATCATCAACGGTAAAAAAATCCCTTACTTCTCCACCCGCAATCCTGCCGAATTGCCATGGGGCGAATTGGGCGTTGACCTGGTAATGGAATGTACCGGTGCGTTCACCAGCAAAGAGAAAGCCAAAATCCACTTGGAAAGCGGCGCGAAAAAAGTGCTGATTTCCGCTCCCGGCGGCGATGACGTTGACGCAACCATCGTTTACGGCGTAAACGACGACGTGATTACCGACGACATGACCGTTATCTCCAACGCGTCTTGTACCACCAACTGCCTGGCACCCGTGGCCAAAGTATTGAACGAAAACATCGGCATCGTAAACGGCGTGATGACCACCATCCACGCGCTGACCAACGACCAAACCGTAACCGACGTACGCCACAAAGACCTGCGCCGTGCGCGTAGCGGCGTGGAAAACATGATTCCGACCAAAACCGGTGCTGCAAAAGCCGTCGGTTTGGTATTGCCGGACCTGAAAGGCAAACTCGACGGCCTCGCCATCCGCGTACCGACCGTCAACGTTTCCCTGGTTGACCTGAGCTTCCAAGCAGGCCGCGACACTTCCGCCGAAGAAATCAACGCGCTGATGAAAGCCGCTTCCGAAGAAGGCCGTCTGAAAGGCGTATTGGCCTACAATACCCTGCCGCTGGTTTCCATGGACTTCAACCACACTACCCAAGCCAGCACATTTGACTCTACGCTGACCAAAGTAACCGCAGGCAAAATGGTTAAAGTGTTCGCATGGTACGACAACGAGTGGGGCTTCAGCTGCCAAATGCTGAACACCGCGCGCCGTATGTTCGGTTTGGAAGTACGTCCGTTCTAATTGGCTTCCAACACAAAGGCCGTCTGAAACATCTTTTCAGACGGCCTTTTGTATTTCCTTTAAAATATCGCATTCCCATTTATTTTCAGACGGCCTCTTCATGTTTCCCAACGAATCCGCCCCCAACCTCCTGCAAGGCTTAAATCCCGAACAACTCTCCGCCGTAACCTGGCCGCCTCAATCCGCCCTCGTTTTGGCAGGCGCAGGCAGCGGCAAAACGCGCGTGCTGACCACGCGTATCGCATGGCTTTTGCAAAGCGGACAAGCCAGCGTACACAGCATTATGGCGGTAACGTTTACCAACAAAGCCGCCAAAGAAATGCAGACACGTTTGGGCGCAATGATTCCCGTCAACGTCCGCGCCATGTGGCTCGGCACGTTCCACGGTCTCTGCCACCGCTTTCTACGGCTGCACCACCGCGACGCAGGCCTGCCCTCTTCCTTTCAAATCCTCGACAGCGGCGACCAGCTTTCCCTCATCAAACGCCTGCTCAAAAGCCTCAACATCGCCGAAGAAATCATCGCACCGCGTTCGCTGCAAGGCTTTATCAACGCGCAAAAAGAATCTGGCTTGCGCGCTTCCGTATTGAGCGCGCCCGATCCGCACACACGCCGCATGATTGAGTGCTACGCCGAATACGACAAAATCTGCCAACGCGAAGGCGTGGTCGATTTTGCCGAACTCATGCTCCGCAGCTACGAAATGCTGCAAAACAACGAAATCCTGCGCCAACACTACCAAAACCGCTTCAATCACATTCTGGTCGATGAGTTCCAAGACACCAACAAGCTGCAATACGCATGGCTGAAACTGATTGCCGGCAACAATGCCGCCGTCTTTGCCGTCGGCGACGATGACCAAAGCATCTACCGTTTCCGCGGCGCAAACGTCGGCAACATGACCGCGCTGATGGAAGAATTCCACATCGACGCGCCCGTCAAACTCGAACAAAACTACCGCTCCGTCGGCAACATCCTCGCCGCTGCCAACGCCGTCATCGAAAACAACGACGAACGCCTCGGCAAAAACCTGCGCACCGACGCCGAAGCAGGTGACAAAATCCGCTATTACTCCGCCTTTACCGACCTCGAAGAAGCCCAATTCATCGTGGACGAAACCAAAGCCCTCGAACGCGAAGGCTGGAATTTGGACGAAATCGCCGTCCTCTACCGCAGCAACGCCCAATCCCGCGTCATCGAACAAAGCCTGTTCCGCAGCGGCATCCCCTACAAAATCTACGGCGGCCTGCGCTTTTACGAACGCCAAGAAATCAAACACGCCCTCGCCTACCTGCGCCTCGCCGTCAACCCCGACGACGACAACGCCCTCTTGCGCGTGATTAACTTCCCACCGCGCGGCATCGGCGCACGCACCATCGAAAACCTTCAGACGGCCTCAAACGAACAAGGCATCACCCTCTGGCAGGCAGCCTGCAACGCCGGCGCAAAAGCCACCAAAATCGCCGCCTTCGTCCGCCTGATTGAAGCCCTGCGCAACCAAGTCGGACAACTGCCCCTGTCCGAAATCATCGTCGGCATCCTCAAAGACAGCGGCCTGACCGAACACTACCGAACCCAAAAAGGCGACAACCAAGACCGTCTCGACAACCTCGACGAACTCGTCAACGCCGCCATCGAGTTCAAACCCGAAGACAGCAACTTTGAAACCCTTCCTGAAAACATTTCAGACGACCCCGCTTTCCCCATCCTCGCCTTCCTAAGCAACGCCGCCCTCGAGTCTGGCGAAAACCAAGCAGGCGCAGGCGAAAAAGCCGTCCAACTCATGACCGTCCACGCCTCCAAAGGCTTGGAATTTAACGCCGTCTTCCTTACCGGCATGGAAGAAGGCCGCTTCCCCAGCGAAATGAGCCTCGCCGAACGCGGCGGCCTCGAAGAAGAACGCCGCCTCATGTACGTCGCCATCACCCGCGCCCGTAAACGCCTCTACATCACCATGGCGCAACAACGCATGCTGCACGGACAAACCCAATTCGGCATCGTCTCCCGCTTCGTCGAAGAAATCCCGCCCGAAGTATTGCACTACCTGTCCGTCAAAAAACCCGTCTACGACAGCTACGGCAACACACGCCAAACCGCCACGTTCAAAGACAAAATCCTCGACGACTTCAAACAGCCGCAAACCTACGCAGGCTTCCGCATCGGCCAAAACGTCTGCCACGCCAAATTCGGCACCGGCGTCATCATCGATGCCGTGGACAAAGGCGAATCCGCCCGACTGACCATCAACTTCGGCAAACAGGGCGTGAAAGAGTTGGACACCAAGTTTGCAAAATTGGAAGAGATGTGAAAAGGAAGATGGCATAGGCCGTCTGAATCCGGTAACAGCAAATTTTTCCCAAACCTCCGCCGTCATTCTCGCGCAGGCGGGAATGACGGACGATAAAAGTTGGGTATAGATACCTAACCCCTGTTTATAGCTGAAATCAATAAGGAAGAACATTATGTCCCAAGTTTTTAAAGATTTTGATTTGTCCTCCGTATGGAAAACTAATAGTTGGGCAGATGAAAACTACAAAGAAGCCCCATTTACCCCTGAAATTTTGGCTGCCGTAGAAAGTGAGCTAGGCTATAAATTGCCGCAAAGTTTTATTGAATTGATGGCAGTACAAAACGGCGGGATATTTGTTAAAAACTGCTTTCCGACCACGCAGAAAAATTCGTGGGCGAAAGATCATGTGCAAATTTGCGAGATGTCGGGAATCGGTTTTGAAAAAGAAGGGAGTTTGTGCGGCGCGATGGGGCAAAAACTTTGGTTGGAAGAATGGGAGTATCCGCCTATCGGCGTGTATTTGGCCACCGACCCGTCAGGAGGTCATGCCCTGTTTGCCTTGGACTA
Source organism: Neisseria sp. HMSC067G12 (assembly GCF_001812725.1). Classification (NCBI taxonomy): domain Bacteria; kingdom Pseudomonadati; phylum Pseudomonadota; class Betaproteobacteria; order Neisseriales; family Neisseriaceae; genus Neisseria; species Neisseria sp. HMSC067G12. The sequence continues at coordinate 106,439 of NZ_KV810201.1, forward strand.
TCGAGAGTGTGGAAAAGACGGCGAGCCGAAAGTGGTGCTTGTCGAACAAGAATGGGATTTTGAAATAATCGAACTTGCCCCCAATTTCGAAACCTTTATCCGCAACTTGCGGCATGAAGATGAGTTTTTAGATAACTAATAAAAAGTAGGCCGTCTGAAAATTTTTCAGACGGCCTTTTAACATCTACCTATTAAGCCGAAAAAGCCTTATATGCCATTGAAACGATAATCAGCAAAACCGTTACGACCAAAACCTTACGAATAACTTCTCCGTTTGAATTGATAGCATGGAGGCTGCCAAAATGGTTGCCCAACAAATTTGCCAAAATCATCGGGATTCCGATTAGGAACGCCATTTTCCCTGCTATCAAGAAGGCAACAAATGCCCCGATGTTAGAAGCAAAATTGAAAATCTTGGAAGTAGCCGAAGCCTGCAACAACGACAATTTGTTAATGACAAACAAAGCAATGATGAAAATACTACCTGTACCCGGGCCAAAAAAACCGTCATAAAAACCAACAATCAGACAAGTTAAAAATACGGCGATAACGGATTTTTTTATCTCGCCACGCTCGTCTTCTTTTTTCAGCAAAACACCTTTAAACAAAGTTGCCAGCAAGCCTATGGGCAAAAACGCAAGAATAATGTAATTGATGGTTTCCACCGGAAGAATCAAAATGACTTTTGCACCGACAAATGCCCCAATTAAAGCCGCAACAATGCCAACCGGCACAATATGCCATACAATCGAACTGCTCTTCATAAAATTTTTAATCGCAGCCACCGTACCGATGGTACTAACCAATTTTTCCTGTGCCAACGCGACCTGAGGCGGTAAACCTACCATCAAAAATGCGGGAATCAAAATCAGCCCGGCTCCGCCCGCAATAGCATCGACATAGCCCGCAATCAAAGACGCGGCAACCAGCAAGAAAAGGCCGAGATAAAAATAATCGGCAATAATGCTGCCGGGAATAAATAATTGTTCCATGGATTGTTTCCTCTTGATTAAATTCTTTGTTATTAAAAGTTATTAACTGCTCAATACATCGCCCTTCTTCGTCAAAACATATTGATAAACTTCTTCTACCGTAGCTTCGTCATAGCTTTTGCCAAAGCGTTTTTTGTAGCCCAGTTCGTATAGTTTTACATGATGCCCTTCCGGGATTTCGACGCCCACATTTTCCAAACACGATTTGGCACAATGCAGATGACAGCCGTCAATAACCAACATCGGCCGTCCGGACTGCGCTTTGCGCACCAACGGCGCGACTTTGCCGCCCACACCGGAAATGCACGACATTTCAAATTCTCCGGCATGGTCGAGCGCCACGGCAGTGTTGTTGGCCAGCTGCGCCACATCGGAGCATCCGGAACAAGAATAAATTAAGGGAAGCTCATTGCGGTTAGGCATTTTCTATTTCCTTCGGTAGCGGTTTTTATCTTTATATGTCCACCCATGGTCAGTCTGTCGGGCGCATCATGCGTGGTATGTGGGTATTCGGGTTGCACCCGTTTTTTCAGACTGCCTATGGCTTATCCATTTACATATTAAAAGGCATCATAACTCAATACGATTAGACATTCTAGAACAAAGCAGATTGCACCTTCTAAAAAATAAAGGCCGTCTGAAAACAGATAACGCTGCTTTTTTAGACGGCCTTTTTATTTGAGATTAATAATTAGGCTTTAGGTTCGCCATCATTCTCTGCTTTGGGCGGAACGGGTGCAAACCAGCCGACCAGAAGCAGCAGTAAGCCGACGATGATGAAGGAGGCAATGCGCTCAATACCGCCGCTGTTGGAAAGCTCGATCAGGAAGAGTTTGACGACTACGATGCCCATCAGCGTCGCGCCTGTCATCCAGTAGGAACGCTGTTTGCGGCGGTTGCCGAGTACCATCAAGATGATGGCGGTTACCGCCCAAACGACGGAGAGGCTGGCTTGCAGGCCGAAGGATTGGAGCATGATGTCAAGACGCCAAGTGATGCCGTCGTAGAAATGCCATACGCGCATCACGCCTGCGCTGATCAGTATAAATGCCAAGGCGGAAACTGTGGTTGCCGTGGTACGGCGAAGGTCGGGCGGCAAGGCTTCGGGCAGGGATTTCAGTGCAAACCAAAGCATACCGGCGCTAGCGAGTTCCACCGGATTGAGCACGGGAATATACGGCAACGGCGAAGGTTGGAACGGCGTGGAGAAGTTGGTCCACAGCATCCAACAGGCAGCGGCAAGGGCGCACCACAGCATAGCAAAATGCTGATAAATGGCTTGATGCCGTCTGAAAAATCCACGTTGGCGCTGCGTATGGAAAACAATCCACATCGCCAAAGGTACAACCAGCCATGAGAGCTGCGACCAAACGCCGGAGAGGAGGCAGCCGACATACAGCGCCGTCCAAAGCGTCCAAAGTACGCCGAGTATCGTGATATTGAGTTTGTGCAACCAAATCAGATCATGGCGCGGATAGTTGTTCAAAATAATGAAGTTCAACACGGTAGCGGCGGCAAGCGGCAAGGCTGCGGCGGCTGTCCATGCGTGTTCGGTATGATAGAAGACGAAATGCAGGGCAAACACGGGCAGGAATGCCAAGTTTGCCTGCAACAGCTCTTCCCATTTCAAACGTTTTGCAAACAGCAGCAAGCTGGCAAATATCGGCCACATCCACAACTCGATAAACAGGGTTTCCTCGCCTGTCCATTGCATATAGAGGGCGTAGCTGCCTGTTGCCAACGCAGTAAGCAGGATGATCCAGCCTGAAACCTGCGCAAAGTAAACCTCGTTTCCTTCCGGCTTTTCAGTGTTAACCGGCACGCGTGGATATTGCAGCGCGTAGGCAGCCGCAAAAAGCAAAGGCGTAGCGGCAATAAGGTACAGATGACTCAGGAAGCCTTGGGATTCATAAATGATGCTGGATTGCAGCAACAGGGCGAACAATACATTGCCCAAGACAAATGTGATAAACACATTCGGCTCATGTTTGCGCCGGCAGAATGCCCACGCCGCCGCCAAAGCGGAGAGAGCGACAATGCTGCCTTGGTCGGCCAAGAAAAGCAAAGGCAAAATAGAGATGTACAGCAAGGCGGCAGACAACACGGCCGTCTGAACGGATTTTTCCCATTGCGCCGAACCTTCGCGACGCAAGAAATACCACAGCAAGTAAATCGCTGCTCCGCCAAGCAACACCACAACCGTTGTAAACCACTGCCCTTCCAGAACGGTATCCGTGCCGAAGCCCTGATAATTGCCCAACTGAATCAGTGCCGCCAAGAGATAAACCATCAGCGCACCCAAACGGATATGCGGACGCTGTTGGCGCAGACCTAAGAAATAAACCAGTGCGGATTCGGCACTCCACAAAATGACCGTATTGCTCGGTTCAAAATAAAGCGGAACGGCAATCGTGAGGAACAACAACGCCAACGCAAAAAACGCCTGACGCAAAATATACAGCCCCTGCTGACGTTTCAGCAACAGCGCGGCCAGTCCGTAAACAGCGGCAAAACCCAATGCGGAAAGCGCATCTGCAGACGGCCAATGCTCCACCATGCGGTATTGCAGGCCAAACGCTGCCGCCATCGTGCCAAACAATAAAGTATGGTCGAGGACATGAACGCGCAGGCCGTGTGTATAAATACTCTTGCCGATTTCTTCCAAAGTCGCATTGTCGGCAATCGGCGTAACGCCGTCTTCGCTATTTTCCGTCAGCTTACGGCGTGCGAACAGATACGCGATAAAGGTATAGAGCAGCCAGTGGTAAATCAAGAAAGGCTCGGTAGTGGAGAAATGTTGCGGCGTATAACTTCGCATGCCCCACAGCGCGGCAATCGCAAAAGTAGCGACAAAGCCCGTCAGGTTCAGCGGACGCCATGCCTTAAACCAAGCAATCGCGGCCACACCGGCATTGAGTAGGGCAAGATAAGAAAACAGCACCAAATAATTGCCGCTGCCGTCTGAAGTCAGCAAAGGCGCGGCCATACCGCCGATTAAAGCAACCTGCGCCATAATCTGCGCATTCTGCCTTACCGCCAGCCACGCCATCAGCACAACCATCGCCACCATCAGCCCGAACACGACCGACACAGGCAGCAGCGGATGCAGTTTCAACGCCGCCAATGCCGTCAAATACATTACCGCCACGCCAAAACCCTGCAACACTAAGCCATATTCACGCTTACGGCTTTGCAGCTTCCAGCCGCCGACTACCGCCGCCAAACCCGCGCCTGCCACAGTCAAATAACGCAGCTCCACCGGCACATGAACCCGCTCGGAGGCATAGCGCAAGAGGAACGCCAAGCCGAGGAACAGCACCACAATACCGGTTTTCAACAGCGGATTACCGCGCAAGAACCAAGCAACAATCGGATTGTCGGAAAACTTATATTCTCCGCCTTCCACCTTATCTTTATGGATAACGAATTGACGCGATGGAGCCTCTTCGTTTTCAGACGGCATCGAAGCAACAACAACCTCTTCTTTAGGCAGCTCTTCTTGTTCAGCAGCAACCGGAGCAACCGCCTCGACAACTTCTTCCACAACAGGCTCAGACGAAGCAGAAGCCTTGGTAGGTACAGGATCAATAGGTATAGAAAAAGAAGGAGCAAATGCCTCTTCAATTTTCTGCTTAACAGGCGCAGCTTCCGCCTCAGGCTCAACCCGAACATGAAGCGGCTCAGAGGCCGTCTGAACATCGGCAACAGCCCGAGCCTCAAGCCCCTGCCCTACCTTCGCCTCATCACGGACAGCCTCATGTTCCAACACCAACAAACGCTGTTTCAGCAGCTCGATTTCCTGCTCCAGCTTCTGCATCCTGTCGCCTGCCGTAGCAGATTCAGCCAAACGCTCTTCTTGACGCTGTTTCGAGATTGACCAAGCAACCAGCCAAAACAACGACCCAACAATGACGCCGGTGAACATCTCATCAGCAAAATAGCCGATAATAATAGGAATAAGCAGGCCGAAAAACTGCATGAAACACCTGTTTGATAACAATAAGAATATGCCGATTGTAACACCGACAACATTATTCATGAAAAAAAGAGATAAAAGGCCGAGAATAAAAGCATACGGCAAATAGAATATAGAGAATCGGAATAGAAAAAGACCGTCTGAAAATATTTAGGGATTTTCAGACGGCCTCTACCTATTTCAACAACCCAACGCAAATCATGAAAAGAAACGCATTGGGTCTTGTTTCAAACTACGGCTTAACTTCCCGACAATACTGCCGCACCTGCTTTCGCGACGCTTTCGTCTTCATCGACCGAGCCGCCGCTCACACCGACACTGCCGACGATAACACCGTTTTTATCCACCAACAGCACACCGCCGGGAAAAATCACCAAACCGTCGTTGGTCACCTCAATACCGTAAAGCTCGCCGCCCGGCTGCGAAGCCTTGCCCAAATCGCGGGTGGACATATTGAAATAGCGCGCCGTTTTCGCCTTTTTCTGCGCAATATCAATACTGCCGATAAACGCATCGTCCATACGCGCGAACGCCTTCAAATTACCGCCCGCGTCCATAACCGCGATATTCATCGGCACCTTGATTTCACGCGCCTTTTTCATCGAAGCCTGCACCACCGCCTGCGCCTGAGCCGTCGTCAAATCGCCTGGCAGCGTTTTGGTCAAACCCTCAGAAAACGCCGGCGCACCCAATGCCAAAGTACACAACAATGCAACTGATTTTATGCCGCGCATAACTGGTCTCCTTGTATTGAATCAATGAAAGGTACTGCACTTTTGATTGTATGCCTATCGGCGGGAAGAATAAAGGCCGTCTGAAAACCATAAGATAGGTTTTCAGACGGCCTCGGATGGGTTTTAGGTTTCAAACATCGCGTGCCTGCGTACCGCACACACCCTACACCCGATACCCAGTTTCGCGTGATGTTCAGGTAGGGTGAGCGGCTTAAGGCATGCACGTAGTTTCGGTTGGGAGAGGTCAGATTCTTGGATCCAACGACTTTTGAGATGGTTGCTGATTTTATCAGATCCAAGTATTCGACCTACAACTGGCTTTTGAAATAGCACCAACTTTTGCTGAATAGTTTTTGCTAAATATTAAGTTACTGACCTATAACTACTACAGTTTATTAGGGCTTCGCGATTCCATAAATTTTCCTTAGCCCATTTATAATATATTTTAAATAATATAAATATCCTATTATTGCATTTTTACCTTCCAAAGTCTGTAAATGCTTTGCCTCTAATTTAGCATAAACTTTTGCTGATTTTTTACTTGATATATAAGAGCTTCCAAATAAATAAATTTGAATGAAAAGTTTAAATACCCTACGAATATCGGATTTATTAAATTCCCTACTGTTTCTCCATGCCGAAACAACATACGCGTTACGACTGGAGTGAGACCAATCTGTTTCTTGAGGATAGATAAAAGCAGCAACGGAGCCATTAAACGCACAAGAAAAAACTAATGATGGCCCTTTTTCTACTAATACTTCCATACTGACTCCTGGTTTTAAAATAGTTGGTCTACATGGAAGGGGACGTTGCCCAAAATAAATAGTTATACTATCTCCATAAATTGTTTTATCTGTTTTTATTCTTCCATTTCCTTGTTCCTTTAATATATTATGAAATACTCTATCTTTAAGTTTTTCTTTAATTTCATATTCAAACTCTTCGATTACTTCTAAGATTATTGGTTTTGCATGAAAATTCCAATTCAAATTAGCATAATAAGTTTCTATTTTTTCCCTTTTTGACCTTCTAACATCACTAATACTTACAAAATCTTTATTTTTAAAAAACATATTTTCTCCGTCTCAATGCGCCTCTTCCCAATTCATCCCCACACCCACTTCCGCCACCAGTGGCACGTTCAACATCCCTTCATCCACTTTCGCCATAATCTGCGGCAGTTTTTCTTTGACCAAATCCAGTTCGGCTTCGGGTACTTCCAGCACCAGTTCGTCATGCACCTGCATGATCAGTTTGCTTTGCAAGAGGTCGTCCCACGGGGAGGCTTCGCACTCTGAAAGCCAGCAGGATACGTCTATCATGGCGCGTTTGATGAGGTCGGAGGCGGTACCTTGCATGGGGGCGTTGATGGCGGCGCGTTCGGCTCCGGCGCGGGCGTTGGCGTTTTTGTTGTGGATGTCGGGCAGGTAGAGGCGACGGCCGAACAGGGTTTCGACAAAGCCTTGTGCGGCGGCTTGTTCTTTGGTGCGCTGCATGTATTCGGCGACGCCGGGATAGCGGGCGAAGTAGCGGTCGATAAAGTTTTTGGCGGAGATGTTGTCGATGCTCAATGATTTGGCAAGGCCGTATTGGCCCATGCCGTAAATCAGGCCGAAGTTGATGGTTTTGGCGTAGCGGCGTTGTTCGGACGAGACGTTTTCGGGGGCAGTGCCGAATACTTCGGCGGCGGTGCGGCGGTGTACGTCTTCGCCGTTTTGGAACGCGGCGATGAGGTTTTTGTCGCCGGAGAGGTGCGCCATGATGCGCAGCTCGATTTGGGAATAGTCGGCGGAAACGATGACGCTGCCTTGCGGTGCGGTGAAGGCGCGGCGCACGCGGCGGCCTTCGGCGGTGCGGATGGGGATGTTTTGCAGGTTGGGGTTGTTGCTGGCGAGGCGGCCGGTAATGGCGACGGCTTGGGCGTAGGTGGTATGCACGCGGCCGTCTTTGGGGGAAATCATTTCGGGCAGTTTGTCGGTGTAGGTGGATTTGAGCTTCGCCAGGCTGCGGTTTTGCAGGATGATTTTGGGCAGGGGGTAGTCGGGCGCGAGCTGTTCGAGCACGGCTTCGTTGGTGGAAATGCCGCCTTTGGCGGTTTTTTTCAGGCCTTTGGTGGGGATGCCCATTTTGTCGAACAGGATTTCTTGCAGCTGTTTGGGCGAGTTGAGGTTGAACGGCTGGCCTGCGGCGGCGTAGGCTTCTTGTTCAAGCTTCATCAGCTCGGCGCCGAGTTCTGCACTTTGGCGGGCGAGTTCGGCACGGTCGATTTGCACGCCGTTGCGTTCCATTTCAAACAATACTTGCGCGACGGGCAGCTCCATTTTTTCATACATTTCAAGCTGTTTGTCGTCCATTTGCGCGCGCAGGTGCGCTTCGAGACGCAGGGCAAAATCGGCGTCTTGGGCGGCGTATTCAGTCGCCTGCACGATGGCGACATCGGCAAAACTGATTTGCTTTGCGCCTTTGCCGCACAACGATTCGTAGGTAATGGTTTCCAAGCCGAGCCAGCGTTCGGACAACTCGTCCAAGCCATGTCCGAGATGGCTCTCGATGATATAGGAAGCGAGCATGGAATCGCCGGCAATGCCGTTCAGGGCGATGTCATAGTTGGCGAAAACATGTTGGTCGTATTTGAGGTTTTGCCCGATTTTTTTCAGGGCGGGATTTTCCAAATGCGGTTTCAGACGGCCTAATACGTCTTGTAAATCGAGCTGTTCGGGTGCGGCAGTCAGGCTGTGTCCTACGGGGATGTAAACCGCTTCGCCTGCCTGGAACGCGATGCTGATGCCAACCAGCGCGGCGTTCATCGCGTCTAATGACGTGGTTTCCGTATCGATGCCGATTTTGTCCGCCTGAGCCAGTTTGTCCAACAAGGCGGCAAACTGCGCTTCGGTGGTAACGGCTTGATAATCCAGCTTTTCAGGGACTGGGGCGAGTTCGGGTTGTTTTTCAGGCTGTGTTTCCATCGCCAATGCGGCTTGTTCGCCGATATGCTCACTGCCGAACAAATCTGTGTTTTGCGCTTCGTGCATACGGCTTTCCGCCTCTTTCAGCCAAGTGCGGAAACCCCAGCGTTTGAAATCGACAACCAGCTGCGCCCATTTAGGCGTAGTACGGCGCAGGCTTTCAAGGCCGTCTGAAAGCTCGGTGTGCAAGTCCACATCGGTTTTAATCGTTACCAAATCATACGACAGCGGCAGTTGTTCCAAAGCGGCTTGCAGGTTTTCGCCGACCTTGCCTTTGACTTCGCCAGCGTGTTCCATCACGCCGGCCAGCGAGCCGTAGGCTTCCAGCCACTTCACCGCCGTTTTCGGGCCGCATTTTTCCACACCCGGCACGTTGTCCACCTTGTCGCCCATCAGCGCGAGATAATCGCGGATTTGGTCGGGACGCACGCCGAATTTTTCTTTCACGCCTTCAATGTCCAGCGTTTCGCCGCTCATCGTGTTCACCAGCGTCACGCGCTCGTTCACCAACTGCGCCATGTCCTTATCGCCGGTAGATACCACCACGTTCCACCCTGCTTCGCTAGCCATCTTAGCCAAAGTGCCGATAACGTCATCCGCTTCCACCTGCGGAATCACCAATACCGGCCAGCCCATCAGGCGCACCAAATCCGGCAAGGCTTCCGCCTGCGGGCGCAAATCGTCCGGCATCGGCGGGCGCGTCGCCTTATAGTCGGGGAACATCTCGTGGCGGAAATTCTTACCCTTAGCATCAAACACCACCGCGCAATAGTCGTGCACATAATCCGCACGCAGCCGGCGCAGCATATTCAACACGCCATACATCGCCCCAGTCGGCGCACCGTCGGGCGCAGACAAATTCTGCCCCATAGCATGATAGGCGCGGTAAAGATAAGAAGAGCCGTCAACGAGAAGGAGTGTGGGTTTGTTGGACATGGAGAACCTGCTGTGTGTATGAAAATAATGTACGGATTATAAAGGAAAAGGCCGTCTGAAAACCGAAAATCAAGTTTCAGACGGCCTGATGTTTACATAAATATACGGTTTCAGGTATTGCGCCTCAGAATCCCATCTTGTATATTTGTATTCAAATGAATACAAACCAAAGCAGACGAATATGAATGCAACGAACCGTATCCCAATTAGTGTGCGCATCACTCAGGAAGATGCTGATTTTATTGCCGAACTTAAAATCGAAGGAGCAAATACGCCGTCTGAAAAAATCCGCGAATTGCTCAAACTGGCTCGCTTGGCGCATACGCAAACACGCGATTACAGCTCCGCACTGACGGCGCAGGAGCAATTTTTCCAAGCGGCAAAACACGAAATCTTGCACGCTGAAAAACAGGCCGGAGTGCATTCGCATATCGTGGCGAGGTTGTTTGAACAGCTTCCCGACTTAGGTGCGACGCTCGCCGCCGACCTGCCCGAAGAAGCTGACCTCGACGATTTGAAAAAATACGAACGCGAACTGATGTGGCGCATCGTCCGCCTCACCGACAGCATCCTACAACTCGCCGTAACCGGCAAAGGCGCGGCATATGACGATACCGTGTTGCAACAGCTTGAAAATACTTTGAAACTGGCGAAGATTGTGCAGCAGGCAAATGAAGTTTAAGACTGCCGCCATACCAAATGAAACAAACACATTTTAGTGAAAGGAAAATCCAAATGAGCGAAACCCTATCCCGCCGAGTAGGCCGTCTGGTGAGCGGCGGTTTTCATGCCCTGATTGATGCGGCGGAAAACCTCGCGCCTGAAGCGGTCATGAACGAAAGCATCCGCGAAATTGAACGCGCAGTAGATGAAGTGCGTACTGAATTAGGCAAAGTGTTGGCGCAGAAACACCTTGCCGCCAAGAAAATGGCCGATGAAAGCAACCGCCACGAGGCCATCGATGCCAACCTGCAAACCGCCGTAAATGCCGGTCGCGATGATCTTGCCGAAGCGGGTATCGCCGAGCAGATGGACATCGAAGCGCGTCTGCCCATCTTGGAAAACACCATTGCCGACTGTGCCGCACAAGAAAAAGAGCTCGAAGGCTTTATCGCCGCCCTGCAGGCGAAAAAACGCGAGATGCAGCAGCAGTTGCAAGACTGGCATGCCGCACAGCAAAGCATGGGTACAGGCAAAACAGCCGGTGGCAACGGTAGCGACCTCAACCGCATTGCCCGTGATGCTGAAAAAAGCGGCAACGCTTTCGACCGCGTGATGGGTCGTCAGAACGCGGTACACAACAGCACCGATGCGGCGCAGTTGGCAAAGCTGAAAGAACTGGAAGACTTAAGCCGCAACAACCGCATTGCCGAAAGATTGGCGGCATTGAAAGCAGGGAAATAAGATGAATTTTGTTAATAAGATTTATGAGCTTGCTGAGCAGATTGCTTACCGCCATAAGATGTTGAATCACCATGCTGCATGGTTGCTGTTATCAACTATCGCGGTTTGGTCTCTTAGTGATAATCACCCCATACCCGCAATAGTTGCTGCTATTTTAATTATGGGATTCTATGCTGTTATTATTATGAATGACATGAAGACAAAATATGGAGACAAATTAATTGCAGATGGACGGAAAGTTTCTATTGAAAAAGCCATAAAATTGTTAAAAACCGAAATCTTGGAAAAATGTGACAACCAAGAGCAGCAAAAACTCTTAGATTTATTGGAGAAGAAATGCCTAACTCAAATACAGTTTAAAAACTTCTTCAAGCACCGTTTATTTTGGATTGCATATATCTTTTGGGTGTGGATGCTTTTAGATTTACTTATATTAAATAGATAAAATCCAAACAAACCCCACCAACATTAAAAATGTATTATTCCAAATACAACTCCAATAAAGAAAAAATTAAAAAGAATAAGGAAATGCAATATGTGGAATTTAATCAACGCCCCCGAAACTGAAATCTTCGGCATTGCCATTGCGCTGATGGTTTTGCTCGGTGTGTTTGAAGTCATTTCCATGCTGGCAGGCGGTATCAGCGACTGGTTGGACAACCTGTTGCCCGACAGCCTGACCGAAACTGCGCACGCCGAGGTCGGATTGGATGTGGCGGACGCAGGCATATTCGTGCGTTTCCTGAGCTGGCTGTATGTCGGACGTATCCCGGTGTTGATGGTGATGGTGGTGTTTCTTGCCGTATACGGACTGACGGGTTATCTGTTTCAGACGGCCTTTGCCACTGTATTCGGCAGTTATCTGAATGGCACGCTGGCAGCAGTCATCGTTTGGTTTCTTTCCCTGCCCTTGGTGCGCGTAACGGCTAGTGGTTTGTACAAAATTATGCCGAAAGATGAAACCACTGCCGTTTTGCAGGAAAGTTTAATCGGCCACGTCGGCACGGTGGTATTGGGCGAAGCTCGGGTAGGCAATGCGGCGCAGGTGCGCGTGAAAGATGCTTACGGCCAACAGCATTATGTGATGGTAGAACCTGACTCTGATGATGTATTGAAACAAGGAGATGCGGTATTGCTGGTGTCGTTGGACGGAAATACATTTAAAGCGATTTTGAATCCGAGCGGCAGCTTGGTTGATTAAGGCTATTTTTAAGATAGAAATCTAAATTTTTGAACAAGGATTGATATTTATGGGTTTGTATTTTGGAATATTGGCTAATATCGTTGCTATTGTAGGAGGTTTTTTTGGAATTGTGCGGCTTGCAAATAATTTTGTTTCAAACTCTTTTAATAGGAAACGTAAAAACCGACATGATGATTATGTTTTTACTAAAAAATTTTTGTCTGAAATTAAGAAAAAAGATAAGAATTTAGAAGAATATGAACATCCGTTATTCATAGAAAAGGGATTTTATGCGTTAACAGGTAAGGGAAATTTATCAGCAACGGAAATACTATATTGCTTAAAGCAAAAAAATCCAACATTGTTCTTGAATAATTATCCATCTGTTCGTGGTAAATATTTAGAATATTCTTATGATAAAAATATCATCGTTTTTAAAGGTCGGTATAAAAATAAATGGGTAAGAAATTTATCTTGGCTTGGGAATTATTTGTTATTTCTCCTATATTATTTATTTGGGTATGGTTTTATAGTTGTCGTTTTTAAGAGTAAGTTTGTTGATGAAAGAGATTGGTCTTGGTGGCAGACGGCAATAACCATAAACTCCATAATTATCATTATTTTTTTAATATCTATTTTCTGCATGATTCAAGGAATGAGAATGCGTTTAGCTAAAGAAATAGTAGCAAAGCAAGAAACAAATCATAACGAAATGGAAATGTCGCAAATGGTTAATCAAGATGAATAGTTTTGGTACAACTAGTCCGTAGCGTGGGCTTCGCTCACGAAGCAAACAGCTCGAATGATCGTTTGATTCAAACAGCAATAGATCGCGGACAAAGCCCACACTACGGTTTGCAAAAAACAGAAATAGTACGCAATTATCATCTACCCAAAATTCTTAGCCCTTTCAGACGGCCTCTTTCCCTCAAAGCCTTCTGAATCCACCGCCCCCAAAGGCATATTAACAAGAAGAAAGGAAAAACCATGAATTTGGTCTCCATCGGCACTATCGCCGGCGTCATACTCGTCGCGCTGTTTGTACTCGGCCTCATCCTGACCCGTCTGTATCGCCGTGCCAGCAAAGAAGTCTCATTTGTCCGCACCGGTTTTGGTGGTGAAAAAGTCATCATGAACGGCGGTGCGATGGTGCTGCCCGTATTGCACGAAATCATCCCCGTCAACATGAATACACTGCGCCTTGAAGTGCGCCGCGCTGCCCAACAAGCGCTGATTACCCGCGACCGTATGCGCGTTGACGTGATGGCTGAATTTTACGTCCGCGTCAAACCCAGCGCCGAGAGCATTGCGACCGCCGCACAAACGCTGGGTATGAAAACCATGTCTCCCGATGAGCTGAAAGACCTCGTCGAAGGTAAATTCGTTGACGCCCTGCGCGCTGTTGCCGCCGAAATGGCGATGGAAGAACTGCATGAAAAACGTGTTGATTTCGTTCAGAAAGTACAGCAAGTCGTGAGTGAAGACTTGTTCAAAAACGGTCTCGAACTCGAAACCGTTTCCCTGACCGGCCTCGACCAAACCAGCTTCGAATTTTTCAACCCGCAAAACGCCTTTGACGCGGAAGGTTTGACCAAACTGACCGAAACCATCGAAGGCCGCCGCAAAAAACGTAACGAAATCGAACAAGACACCGATTTGGCAATCAAAACCAAAAACCTCGAAGCCGAGCAGCAACGCCTGAAAATCTCACGCGAAGAAGAATACGCCAAACTCGAACAAGAGCGTGAGATTGCCGTCCGCCGTGCCGAACAAGAGGCCAGCATTGCCGAACAAGAATCTCAGAAAAAACGTGAAGCGGAAGAAGCCAAAATTGCCGCTGAACGCGAAGTGGATTTGAAACGCATTGCCGCCGAGCGCGATATTAAAAACGAAGACATTAGAAAAGCCCAAGCCGTTGAACAGGCAGAGGTTGAACGCCGCAAAGCCATCGAATTGGCCGAGCAAGACCGCGCCATCGCCGTTGCCGAAAAATCACGCGCCGAATCCGAAGCCAAAGCCGAAGCCGACAAAGCCCGTGCCGCAGCTGTTCGTGAAGAAGAAAGCGTGATTACCGTACGCGAAACCGAACGCGCCGAGCGTGCTAAAGCGGTCGAACTGATTGCCGCAGAAGAAGCCGCGCAAAAAGATGCGATTTCGCTCACTGTTGCCGCCGAAGCTGAAAAACAAGCTGCACAAGACCGCGCTGAAGCCGTGCGTATTGCCGCCGAAGCCGAAGCCGAAAAACACCGCCTGCAAGCCAAAGGTGAGGCCGATGCCAAAATTCTGTTGGCGCAAGCGCAAGAGCAACAATACAAGGTTGATGCAGAAGGTACCCGCGCTGTAAACGAGGCTGCCAACGTCCTGAGCGTTGAACAGGTTGAAATGCAAGTCCGCCTTGCCCTCTTAAAACACCTGCCGGACATCATCCGCGAATCCGTCCGCCCGATGGAAAAAATCGAAGACATCAAAATCTTGCAAGTCAATGGTCTGGGTGGCTTTGCCGGTGGTGCAAACGGTGCGGAAGGTGTTTCAGACGGCCAAACCACACAAGCCAGCCTTGCCGATCAAATGGTCAACAGCGCCCTGCGCTACCGCAGCCAAGCTCCGTTGGTTGACGGTCTATTGAAAGAGTTGGGACTGAATGGTGGCGACATCAACGGTCTGACCCAAGGACTGGATAAAACCATCGACCAATCATAAATGAATACCGTAATAATGGTTTAAAGGCCGTCTGAAAAGTTTCAGACGGCCTTTTGTTTATACAAGGGCTTCCGCAAATTCTAATATTTTCAATACTGATCAATTCAGATCTGTTGCGGTTGCAATAAATTAGGAATTATCCACCCTGCTTTTTGTGGTTAAAAAAGATTGAGTAGGCTATTCTTAGCCAAATAACAAGACTAACTGCTTTGAAAATGATCCGCCAACAATTGAGTCATAAAAACCGGTTCTACCGTTCCGATTTCAAGTTTGCCATCTACTCATCTATCGACATTTCAATACCAAGCTGCTTATCTTCAGGCAAATAAAAAAGCACAACATTTCGTTGTGCTTTTTCTTGATGAACCCACATTACTTGTTTTTTTGCGAACGAAGGTAATCCAAAGTTTTCAGCTGGGCAATGGCTGCTGCCAATGCTTTGTGCGCTTCGGCCAGAGATTTATCATCTTTGGCTGCAGAAACACCTGCCTCGGCTGCTTTTTTAGCTGCTTCAGCACGCGCCTGATCCATTTCGGTACTGCGGACGGCAACGTCTGCCAATACGGTAATCTTATCAGGCTGTACTTCTAAAACGCCACCGGAAACGGCAACCAGCACTTCTTCAGCTTCACCCGGAACAGTCAAACGCAATGCGCCGGGGCGTACCAAACTCATAATCGGCTCGTGTCGTGGATAAATACCAAGCTCACCTTGAACGGTCGGAACCACCACAAAGCTGGCTTCGCCCGAATAGATGTTTTGCTCGCTACTGACCACTTCAACTTGCATGACGCTCATGCCGACCTCCTTAGTTTAAGGTTTTCGCTTTCTCAACTGCTTCTTCGATGCCGCCTACCATGTAGAACGCTTGTTCAGGCAGATGGTCGTATTCGCCGTTCAAGATGGCTTTAAAGCCGGCAATGGTATCGCGCAGGGCGACATATTTGCCTGGAGAACCTGTAAACACTTCTGCAACGTGGAACGGTTGAGACAGGAAGCGTTGAATTTTACGGGCACGCATCACAGTCAGTTTGTCTTCGTCAGACAATTCGTCCATACCCAGAATGGCAATAATGTCGCGCAATTCTTTGTATTTTTGCAGAGTAGACTGTACACCGCGCGCTACGTCGTAATGCTCTTGACCCAATACCATCGGATCCAATTGGCGCGAAGTAGAGTCAAGCGGGTCAACTGCCGGGTAAATACCCAAAGATGCAATGTCACGGCTCAATACGACGGTCGCGTCCAAGTGGGCGAAAGTTGTCGCTGGAGACGGGTCAGTCAAGTCATCCGCAGGTACATATACGGCTTGGATGGAAGTGATGGAACCTGTTTGGGTAGAGGTAATACGCTCTTGCAAACGACCCATTTCTTCAGCCAATGTCGGTTGGTAACCCACTGCAGAAGGCATACGGCCCAACAGTGCAGATACTTCGGTACCGGCCAGAGTGTAACGGTAGATGTTGTCGACGAAGAACAATACGTCGCGACCTTTACCGTTTTCGTCTTTTTCGTCACGGAAGTATTCGGCCATAGTCAAACCGGTCAAAGCAACGCGCAGACGGTTGCCTGGAGGTTCGTTCATTTGGCCATACACCATGGCTACTTTATCCAATACGTTGGAATCTTTCATCTCGTGGTAGAAGTCGTTACCTTCACGGGTACGTTCACCCACACCTGCGAACACGGACAGACCGCTGTGCGCTTTGGCGATGTTGTTGATCAATTCCATCATGTTCACGGTTTTGCCCACACCGGCACCACCGAACAGACCTACTTTACCGCCCTTAGCAAACGGACACAGCAAATCGATCACTTTAATACCGGTTTCCAACAATTCGGTAGTTGAAGACAACTCGTCGAATTTCGGAGCAGTTTGGTGAATAGCACGGCTCTTGTCGGTATCGATCGGACCTGCTTCATCAACAGGCGTACCCAATACGTCGACAATACGACCCAATGTACCTTTACCTACCGGTACAGTGATTGGCGCACCAGTATTGCTTACAGACATACCGCGTTTCAGGCCGTCTGAACTACCCATTGCAATAGTACGGACAACGCCGTCACCCAGAAGCTGTTGAACTTCCAGAGTCAGACCGTTCTCGTCCAATTTCAGGGCATCGTAAACATGCGGGATAGCGTCGCGTGGAAATTCCACGTCAACCACCGCACCAATAACTTGTACGATTTTGCCTTGGCTCATTATCGTATCCTAATTTCCTGTTCAGGCTTCAGACGGCATTAAACTGCCGCTGCACCTGCTACAATTTCTGACAATTCTGTGGTAATCGCGGCTTGACGCGATTTGTTGTACACCAAGCGCAATTCTTTAATGGCATTACCTGCGTTATCGGTTGCGGCTTTCATCGCTACCATACGCGCGGCTTGTTCAGATGCCATGTTGTCGCTCAATGCCTGATAAACCACAGACTCTAAATAGCGGCGAACCAAATATTCCAATACGGCGATAGGACTCGGCTCGTAGAGGTATTCCCAAGTAAATGAAGAATGACCTGTTCCGTCGTCAATAACGTTTTCACCGATAGGCAGCAAAACTTCCATACGCGGCTCTTGGCGCATTGTATTGACGAAACGTGAGTAAACCATATGGATACGGTCTAATTCATGCTTCTCATAACGTTGGAAGATTTCGGTCAGAGGGCCGAGCAGCAATTCCATTTTTGGGGTATCACCCAAATTGGTTGCGCTGGCAATAACATTCAAACCGATGCTTTGGCATGCAGCCAAACCTTTACTACCCAGGCACACGACTTCGACTTCGATGCCTTGTTCCTGATACTCTTGAACTTGCGCCAAAAACTTTTTCAGTACGTTTGCGTTCAAGCCACCGCACAAACCTTTGTCCGAGGTAATCAAAATGAAACCGGCACGACGCACTTCGCGGTGCGGCTCCAACAATTTGATACCATGATCGGCATTAGTTTGTGCAAGATGGCTCATCACTGTACGCACTTTTTCGGCGTACGGACGCGCTAAGCGCATCCGGTCTTGAGTCTTCCGCATTTTAGAGGTCGACACCATTTGCATCGCTTTAGTGATCTTTTGGGTATTTTGAACACTACGGATTTTGGTGAGAATCTCTTTTCCGACTGCCATTTCAGACTCCTTTCATCTCAATACTTATGCTTGGTAAGCGTAAGAAGATTTGAAAGATTTCATGGCTTCGGTCAATGCTTTTTCGCTTTCGTCAGACATTGCGCCTGATGCATTAATCGCTTCCAGAACCTCAGGATGTTGCGTACGTACGAAACTCAAGAATTCTGCTTCGAAAGCCAAGGCTTTGGATACCGGAACATCTGCGTAAGAACCGTTGTTGATCGCCCACAAAGTCAATGCCATTTCGGCAGTGTTCAATGTGCTGAATTGTTTTTGTTTCATCAATTCAGTAACTACTTCACCGTGTTGCAGCTGTTTGCGCGTTGCTTCGTCCAAATCGGAAGCAAATTGCGAGAACGCTGCTAATTCACGGTACTGTGCCAACGCCAAACGGATACCGCCACCCAGTTTTTTGATGACTTTGGTTTGTGCTGCACCACCTACGCGCGATACGGAAATACCGGCATTGATTGCAGGACGGATACCGGCGTTGAACAAGTCGGTCTCCAAGAAGATTTGGCCGTCTGTAATCGAGATTACGTTGGTTGGTACGAATGCTGATACGTCACCGGCTTGGGTTTCAATAATTGGCAACGCAGTCAGAGAACCGGTTTTGCCTTTTACTTCGCCATTGGTCAGTTTTTCAACTTCGTTTTCGCTGACACGGGCTGCACGTTCCAACAGACGGGAGTGCAGATAGAATACGTCGCCAGGATATGCTTCACGGCCAGGAGGACGGCGTAACAGCAGAGAAATTTGACGGTATGCAACGGCTTGTTTAGACAAGTCATCGTATACGATCAACGCATCTTCACCACGGTCACGGAAGAATTCACCCATGGTACAACCGGAGTAAGGAGCGATGTATTGCAGTGCAGCGGCTTCAGAAGCAGTTGCAGCAACCACGATGGTATGCTCCATCGCGCCATGCTCTTCCAATTTGCGTACTACGTTGGCAATAGAAGATGCTTTTTGACCGATAGCCACATAAATACAGATAACGCCTGTACCTTTTTGGTTAACGATGGCATCCAGTGCCACGGCAGTTTTACCGGTTTGACGGTCACCAATGATCAACTCACGTTGACCACGACCAACCGGAACCATAGAGTCAATGGCTTTCAGGCCGGTTTGCATTGGTTGGTCAACCGATTTACGCGCAATCACACCCGGTGCAATTTTCTCGATTGGAGCAGTCAATGTTGTGTTGATTGGACCTTTACCATCGATAGGACGACCCAATGCATCAACCACACGGCCAACCAGTTCGCGACCGATCGGCACTTCCAAAATACGGCCGGTACAGGTAACTGTATCGCCTTCTTTAATGTGTTCGTACTCACCCAACACTACGGCACCGACGGAGTCACGCTCCAAGTTCATGGCCAGACCGAAAGTGTTACCGGGGAATTCGAGCATCTCACCTTGCATCGCGTCTGACAAGCCATGAATGCGCACAATGCCGTCTGTAACAGAAACAACGGTACCACGGGTACGCACTTCTGCATTGACGGACAGATTTTCGATTTTAGCTTTAATCAAATCGCTAATTTCAGCAGGATTAAGCTGCATGAAAACTCTCCTAATTTGTCATAGTCGCATACAAAGCATTCAGTTTGCCTTGTACGGACAAATCCAAGACCTGATCACCCACTTCTACTTTGATGCCGCCGATTAATTCAGGGGCAACTTTAGCTACCACATCCAATTTGCTGTTGAAGCGTTTTGTCAGGATATCGGTAACATCGGCCAGCTGCTGAGAACTGAGCTCATACGCGCTGTAAATTACTGCCGATTTCGTATTGTTGTGTATCAAGGTCAAATCTTGATATTGGGCATAAATTTCCGGCAATACCAGCAAACGCTTTTGCTCGGCCAAAACGGTAATAAAATTTGCCAATTCGACATTTTTGATACCGACAAGACCTTTGAGCGTTTCTGCCTTTTCGGAAGCTCCCGTTTCCGGCTGCTCGATGAAAGCAATGACTTTCTCATCCTGAACAACCGCTGCGAGTTCTTTCAGTTCGCCCAACCAAGACTCGATTTGGTTTTTTTCCTGAGCCAGACTAAACAATGCTTTCGCATAAGGTCTGGCAATCGTTGCGAACTCTGCCATAAGATTACAGCTCCTGTTTTAAGGCACTGAGCAGATCTGCATGTTTGGAAGCATCGACTTCTTTACGCAGGATAGATTCCGCACCTTTAACAGCCAATGAAGCGACCTGTTCGCGCAACACTTCGCGTGCACGGTTAACTTCTTGCTCTACATCAGCTTTTGCTTGGGCTGCAATGCGTGCTGCTTCATGAGAAGCTTGCTCTTTGGCTTCTTCTACAATTTTCGCAGCACGTTTTTCGGCGTTGGCAACCATTTCGGTTACCTGATTACGCCCTTCGGCCATAAGTTCTGCAACTTTTTTCTCTGCCTGCTCAAAATCGCTCTTACCGCGCTCGGCGGCAGCCAAGCCCTCGGCGATTTTTGCGGCACGCTCATCCAATGCTTTGGCAATCGGAGGCCATACGAATTTCATCGTAAACCAAACCAAGCCAAAGAAAACTAGGATTTGCGCAAATAAGGTTGCATTAATATTCACGTTACTTAACCTTCGTATCTGGGTTAATCAAACAGACGGCAAGCCTGTATCTGAACGGATCGCTCCGTCTTGATTACGCACCACCAAACGGGTTAACGAAGGCGAACAACAGGGCAATAGCCACACCGATCAAGAAAGCCGCGTCGATCAGACCAGCGATCAAGAACAGTTTGGTTTGCAGAGGACCGATCAGCTCAGGTTGGCGAGCAGAAGATTCCAAGTATTTAGAACCAACCATTGCGATACCGATAGAGGCACCCAATGCGCCCAAGGCAACGATCAAACCACATGCGATAGCAATCAAACCCATTTTTAAACTCCTTAAAATAGTAAAGGTTAAACTACAAAAAATAAACTACGAAAAAACTACTTGATTAGTGTGCATCATGCGCCTGTCCGATATATACGAACGCCAACGCCATGAAAATAAATGCCTGCAAGGTGATGACCAAAATGTGGAAAATCGCCCAAGCCAAACCGGCAATCAGGTGGAACACAAATAAAATCGGATCCAAAGTTTCGACACTGCCGGTTGACGCCCATGCACCGCCCAACAGAGCGATCAACAGGAACACCAGCTCGCCAGCATACATATTACCAAACAACCGCATACCGTGGGATACGGTTTTGGACAAAAACTCTACCAAGTTCAGCAGGAAGTTGGCCGGAGCAAGCCACGGACCGAAAGGCGCGCAGAACAACTCGTGAATCCAACCGCCAAGGCCTTTGATTTTGACATTGTAGTAAATACAGATCAGCAATACGCCAATCGCCAGAGCCAAAGTCGTATTCAAGTCAGCAGTCGGCACGACGCGCAACAGGGCATGATGATTACCGGTAATGCCTTGCCATGCCATCGGCAGCAAATCAACCGGCAGCATATCCATGGCGTTCATCAAGAGAATCCAGACAAACAAGGTCAGACCCAATGGGGCAACGGCTTTACGCGATTGTTCGTTATGGATAATGCTTTTACACATGTCATCCACGAATTCGAACAGAATTTCAACAGCCGCTTGGAAACGACCGGGAACACCAGCCGTCGCTTTTTTAGCGCCGCGCCACAAAAGGAAGCTGCCGATTACGCCCAACAGAACGGCAAAAAAGATTGCATCAAGGTTAATGAACGAAAAATCAGCAATGTTTTTCAGTCCTTGACCCTGAGTAACATCCGACATACTGGTCAAGCTTTGCAAGTGGTGCTTGATGTAGTCGGCAGCGGTCATAGTTTCACCTGCCATAGTGTTTTACTCTCAACAATACTAAAAAAACCAAATGACTGACGCCAAGAAACGCCAATAAAAATGGGTAAAATACCAGTGATCGATGCCATATCGCGAAAACGACCGACATGGATACCAGCGACAGCACTACTTTTAAAACCTCTCCGCCGACAAACATCGAGCTTTGCAACTCGGGATTTCGTCGGGAAAACTTTAAAAGTAAAACTGCAACCAGGGTAGGCACAATGTACGAAAATCCTCCCGCCAAAGCAGAGAGGAAGCCGGGCAATCCGGAAAATAATGCACAAACAACTGAAATTATTAATAATACAATCACTTGCAATGGGACTATCTGATTCATTGTACTTTGTACCCCAAAAAGCAAGGCAGGCTAATATAATCAAGAAGTTTGTTAACGTCAAGCAATATGTTAATCTTTGTGAACTTTTCACAAATAAATGATTAACACATATAAAACAAATCTTTGCTGGAACGGAGTTTAACACAAATTACATGTTGTTACATAGATTTTACAGAAGATTTTGATTTGTATTGTAAACATTTATACGCTCTACGCTTTTTCAAAAATTGAGGCCGTCTGAAAAGCTTTTTTCAGACGGCCTGTTCTGCTTATAAAGCCGTTAGAACGCTTGATTGATGCCTAACTGCTTCAGCAAATATTCGAATGTTTCCGGTGTATCAAAATGCAGCACGATTTTGCCTTTTTTCTGATTGCTGGTTTTGACTTCGGCATTAACGCCCAAATGCTCGGTCAATGCATCATTGATGCGGCGGATATCCGGGCTGATGGTTTTGGCTGCTTCGGGCTTGGCTTTTTGATGCGCCAATTGGCTGCGGCGTTCTACTTCGCGCACCGACCAGCCGTTTTTGACGGCTTTTTGCGCCAACTCCAATTGATCGACCACATGCAAGGTCAGCAACGCACGGGCATGACCCATTTCCAGACGGCGTTGGTAAAGCATTTCTTGAACCGGCTCAGGCAGACTCAACAGGCGCAGGCTGTTGGAAATGGCGCTGCGGCTTTTACCGACGGCTTTTGCGATGGTTTCATGAGTCAGGCCGAATTCGTCGGCAAGGCGTTTCAAACCTTGCGCTTCTTCAATCGGATTGAGGTTTTCACGTTGCAGGTTTTCAATCAAACCCATGGCCAACGCGGTTTCGTCACTGATGGTTTTGATGACGACGGGAATTTCAGTCAAACCGGCCAACTGGGAAGCGCGCCAACGGCGTTCGCCGGCAATCAATTCATATTGAGACAAACCACGTTCACGTACGATAACCGGCTGGATAATGCCTTGCGCTTTAATGGAGTCGGCCAATTCCTGCAAGGCTTCGTCATCCATTTGCACACGCGCCTGATAGCGGCCGGGCTGAATATCGGCGATGGCAACCGTTGTCAGGCGGTCGCTACTGCTGCTGTCCACTGCATTGGAAATCAGCGAATCCAAACCGCGTCCCAATCCACCTTTTGCTTTTGCCATATTGTTTTCCCTTTCAGACGGCCTCATTGTTGAAATGACGTATTCTATCGGATATTGCCGCTTTACGACAATTTGAATCACGATGATTTGACCCTTGCCATTTATTTACGGAGCGAAACTGCAAACACGCCCCTTAAAGCATTACTTAAGCGGATTTCTTCCGCATTTTCCAACATAGAACGCGTGATGCGGGTTTCTTTGATTGTATCCGCACCTAAAAGCTGAGGCTGCTTCAATACCGCTTGGCGCATCACTCCGTTCAAAATATCCAAATCCAAAGACGGCGTAAGCCATTGTCCCTGATATTTGATAAACACATTGCTTCTTCCGCCCTCCAACAACAGGCCGTCTGAATTGAAAAACAAGGTGTCAAATGCGCCCTGCCCTTCTGCCGTTTTCCACGCCTGGTCAAAAATTTCACGGCGCGTGGTTTTGAAACGGCGCAGATAATCGCGTTGGCTTAATGTGTGCTCACTCAAGATGACGTATTGTTGTTCACTCAATTCAGAAACAGCCGCATGGCTCAATGCAAGGCCATCTGAAAACAAGGCGGCTTTGACTCTAAACAACCCTTTTGGCAACGCATCTATATAATGTTGGATTTGCTCTATTGCATTTTGAGGCCAAGGCAGGTTAAGCGCTTGCGCCGAGCTGTTCAGACGGCCCAAATGCAAATCAAGCAAACGGCATTGTTTGTCTTCCACGCGCATGGTTTCAAAAATACCAAAATCAGGCCGTAATTCATTGAGAAAACGCGCCTTCCAACCGCACTCGCGATATTCGGCCTCCGGATCGCTATCAATCACAATCCCCGAACCCACACCATAAACACCTTGATAAAGGCCGTCTGAAACCGGCTTCAGAGATAAAGTGCGGATCACGACATTAAACACGCCTTCAAACCCCAAACCCGTATCACACGGATGCAAAAAGCCGATGCTGCCTGTGTACAAACCGCGCGGTTCGGATTCAAGGGACTCAATAATCTGCATACTCATGCGTTTGGGTGCGCCGGTGATACTGCCGCACGGGAAGGCTGCGCGGAGAATATCGGCAACCGAAACATCAGCCAGCGCCTGCGCTTCGATGGCACTGGTCATCTGCCAAACACTGCCGAAACGGGAAACTTTAAACGGTTCAGGTACACGTACTTTGCCCGTTTGCGCGATTTTGCCGAGGTCATTGCGCAACAAATCGACAATCATCACATTTTCGGCGCGGTTTTTCGGGTCGTTTTGCAACTCAACCGCACGGCGTTCATCTTGTCCATCGTAAAGAATCGGCGCAGTGCCCTTCATCGGCTCAGTTGTAATCAGGCCGTCTGAATCAATTTTGAGGAAAAGTTCGGGAGAGAAACACAAAGTCCACGCTTCCTGCCCTGCCCCGTCGGGCAGACAAGACAAAACGGCATACGGCACAGGCTGGCGCAAGCGGCTGTAAAGTTGAATCGGATTGCCGTAAGTTTGCAGGTGCAGACGTGCGGTGTAATTGATTTGATAGGTGTCGCCGCGGCGGATGGCTTCGTGGATTTGACGGATATGCTCGAGATAATCGGCTTCGGATACGGAGAATCGGGGAGTGGAAATACCTGCCTCAAGGCCGTCTGAATGATTGGCCAGCCAGTTTTCGGCATCGATTTCGGAATAATCGGCAAACCAATGCAAACGCAGACTGCCACTGCGGCCAGACGGAATATCCATCAGCGGCAACCCGAATTCGTAGTCTGCAAACAACACTGCATGCAAACCCTTTTTCCAGCCGGCTTGCAAAATACTTGTTAACGAATCCAGTTCGTTATGATAAAACCGATGGCTTTCTACATGATTTTGATAGAGTTTTGCTCGGCCGCTCACGGCATCGTCAAACAGGGCGAAATAAGGCATGATTGCTGTACAAATAGGCTGATTATACGCTGCTTTTACATAAGTTAGCAGACAAATTCAAAAAAAGCACTCAAATGTAATTTTATGTAGTCGAACGAGGCATAAAAGGGTAGAATCAAACCATACCACACTATATCATTTAAAACTTAATCGATAAGGAGACTTTATGGCAGACCACCAATTAGAACCGTTCGAGAATGTTGAACTGGGCGAGAAACAAGACCAGCTGCAAGTATTCGAAAAGGCTGTTTTGGAACACGAAGGACGCGGCACTGACGAAGATTCCGGCAGCGCACCGCTTCCTGCCAACTACCCGTACAAACAACGTATGCGTCGCTCTGTTTACGAAAAAGAAAAACAGAAGCTGCAAATCGAATTATTGAAAGTACAAAGCTGGGTTAAAGATTCCGGTCAGCGTATCGTCAGCCTGTTTGAAGGCCGCGACGCAGCCGGTAAAGGCGGTACCATCAAACGCTTCATGGAACACCTGAATCCGCGTGGCGCGCGCGTGGTTGCTTTGGAGAAACCAACCACTACCGAACGCGGCCAATGGTATTTCCAACGCTACATCCAAAACCTGCCGACCGCAGGCGAAATGGTATTCTTCGACCGCTCATGGTACAACCGTGCCGGCGTAGAACGCGTAATGGGCTTCTGCGAACCTAACGAATACCTGCTTTTCATGCGTCAAACCCCTGAATTGGAACGTATGCTTGTTGCCAGCGGCATCCATCTGTTCAAATTCTGGTTCTCCGTATCCCGTGAAGAACAACTCCGTCGCTTCATCTCCCGTCGTGATGACCCGCTGAAACACTGGAAACTGTCTCCAGTGGATATCCAGTCGCTCGACCGCTGGGACGACTACACCGAAGCCAAAAACGCCATGTTCTTCCACACCCACACCGGCGACGCGCCTTGGGTCATCATCCGTTCCGACGACAAAAAACGTGCACGTTTGAACTGTATCCGCTACTTCCTGCATCAGCTGGACTATCCGGGCAAAGACGTGAAAGCCATCGGTAAAGTGGACGAAAAAATTGTTTTGGTTCCCGATACACGTCATAAAGAAAAAACTGTCGATCTCGGACACGATTAATTTGTAACATTACCAAAGGCCGTCTGAAATTTCATCTTTCAGACGGCCTTTTCTTAATCCTCGCGATTCCAGTACGTTTTTTGTGCGAATACCAATTTATTGTCAGTGAATTTCACGCTGTCCAAATTCAATGCCCAAACATCGCTTTTTATCACTCGAGCAGCAGGATGCGCTTTGTAATACAAAGACTGCGCCGCTTTCAAATCCGCTTCATCCTCAATCAAAGCGGCAGTCGCCGCAAACTGAATGCCGCTGATTTTCGTGATGCTGTCAGGCTGTCCGGCAATAGTACCGGCTACTTTGGCTGACCGGCTCATCATTCCGCCATGTTTCGTTTTCAAAGATGTCAGCACAATCAATCGGGCATTTGCCTCATCAAATACATAAAAACAGCAAGCCGCCCAAACTTCGCCCTCTTCCGCAGCAGCAATACTGACGACATGATGATTGCTCAAAAACTTCACTATATTGGCAGGAATCGTTTGCATGGTTTTTATCTTCATTCTCAGTCGTAACTTATACTCAGGCCGTCTGAAACATCAGCCCTGCCAGCGCGGCACATCGTTTTGAATGATGCCGAACAAGTCCAAAGCATGGGAGACACTGTGTGTAATCATATCTTCAATGGATTCGGGCTTCTGATATAAAGCCGGAACGGGAGGAAACACAATGCCGCCCATCTCTGTCACGCGGCGCATATTTTCAATGTGCGCCAAGTTTAACGGCGCTTCACGCACCATCAACACCAGCTTGCGCCGCTCTTTCAACGTTACATCCGCCGCACGGCTGAGCAAATTATCGGCAAATCCATGAGCAACCGAAGCCAAGGTTTTCATTGAACACGGCGCAATCAACATTCCATCTGTCAAAAACGATCCACTGGCAATACTTGCCCCGACATTACGGACGGAATGCACGACATCCGCCAAAGCATAAACATCTTCTTTGGTGTAATCCGTTTCCAAAGCGCGGGTCATCTCCGCCCCTTGCGAAACCACCAAATGCGTTTCTACCTGATGCTCACGCAAAAGCTGCAAAGCTTTCACGCCATACTGAAAACCGCTGGCACCGCTGATGCCGACAACCAAACGCTTCATTGTATTTCCCTGTCTCAGCCTAAAGATATAGTAGATTAAATTTAAACCAGTACGGCGTTGCCTCGCCTTGCCGTACTATCTGTACTGTCTGCGGCTTCGTCGCCTTGTCCTGATTTAAATTTAATCCACTATAAATGAAAGGCAGATTCTCAAGACGAAAAAATAACCGCTAAAAAGCGGTTAGATTTTCTAATGTGGTGCCGACAGCGAGATTTGAACTCGCACAGCCTACGGCCACTACCCCCTCAAGATAGCGTGTCTACCAATTCCACCATGTCGGCATAAATCAAATTGTCTTACTGCTGCTGAGGATTCGGTGCAACAGGAGTTGTATTGTTTTGTGCAGGCGTTGCAGGCTTAGGAGCTTGCTGGGTCTGCTTCACATCGCTGAAGTCTAAACCGTGCTTATTGGAGTGGGTGTGAATATACACCATCGCCATGCAGGTCGCAAAGAAAAATGTTGCGGCAATGGCAGTCGAGCGGCTGAGGAAGTTGGCGTTACCGGCAGAACCGAATACGCCTTGCGCGCTACCGCTGCCGGAACCAAATGTTGCACCGGCATCCGCACCTTTACCGTGTTGCAGCAATACTAACACGATTACGAATAGAGCGGAAATAATATTAATAATCCAGATAAGGGTTTTAAAGGCTTCCATATGTTTTCTACGAGGCTTGTGCTGCGTTGATGATGGCGGTAAAGGAGTCATAGGATAATGACGCGCCACCAACCAATGCGCCGTCTACATGAGGTACTGCGAAGATGTCGGCTGCGTTATCCGCTTTCACACTTCCGCCGTAAAGAACGCGGATTTTAACATCGCTTCCGCACAAAGACAAGATTTCTTTGTAAATAAATGCGTGCATGTCGGCGATTTGTTCGACGGTAGCGACTTTGCCTGTACCAATCGCCCAAACCGGCTCGTAGGCAACGGCGATGTTTTTGGTGTCCAAACCTTGCAGGATGGAAAGCTGGTGGGCAATGACTTCGTGTTCTTTACCGGCTTCGCGCTCTTCCAGACTTTCGCCGACGCACAACAATGGAATCAGGCCGACGTTGAGGACGTTTTCCATTTTGCGGCGTTGAATTTCGTTTTTCTCGCCGAAATAAAGGCTGCGCTCGGAGTGGCCGATGAGGACGATGTCTGTACCGATGTCGGCAAGCATTTCGGCGGATACTTCGCCGGTGTACGCGCCGTTATTCGGGAAACGGCTCACGTCTTGCGCACAGGTCAAGATGCGGTTGTTCAAAACAATCTGCATGGCGTTGTGCAGTTGCAACAGATAAACGGTCGGAGCGGCCAGGCCGATTAACACGCGTTCTGCGGTTGGCATGACACGGAAGCGGTGCATAAGCGCATTGTTGTTTTGGAGTCGGCCGTTCATTTTCCAGTTGCCGATAACCCATTTTTGGTCCCACATTCCGATTTGGTGATACATCTTTATTGCTCCGTGTGTTGGTTGTTGCTTGTTGTAGCGTCGTGTAATGTGAAAGTTTAGTGGATATATGTGCGCTTGGCAATTATTAACAAGCCTCTGGGCCGTCTGAAAGATGGCACACTCTCCAACAAGGATTTATAATGTATGCTTCGATAAAATTAAGAATTAAACGGAGCACAAATATGGACTTTGAAAAAGCGCGTTTCAATATGGTTGAACAGCAGATTCGTCCGTGGGATGTCTTGGACTTCGACATTTTGGATGCTTTGGAGGAGATCGGGCGCGAACATTTTGTCGGCGAGGCTTTTCAAGGTTTGGCCTATGCGGATATGGAGCTGCCGTTAACCAACGGCCATAAGATGTTGGAACCCAAAGTCGTTGCCCGCCTGGCTCAAGGTTTGAAACTGAAAAAAGACGAAACCGTCTTAGAAATCGGTACAGGCTCAGGCTATGCAACCGCCCTGCTGTCCAAACTGGCCGGCAAAGTCGTCACTGACGACATCGATGCCGAGCAGCAGCAACACGCCAAAAAAGTTTTGGACGAATTAGGCTTTGCCAACGTCGATTATGTGCAAAACAACGGCCTGACCGAAGCATCACAAGGCGCTCCTTTTGATGCGATTTATGTGGGCGGCGCAGTAGACAGCGTACCTGAAATTCTGAAAGAGCAACTGAAAGACGGCGGCCGCATGGTGGTCATCGTTGGCCGCAAACCGGTACAACGCGCGCTTTTGCTGACGCGCAACGGCAATGAGTTTTCCGAAAAGGTATTGTTCGACACCGTCGTGGCACACTTGGAAGACAAATCGGCCAATCCGTTCGGCGATTTCGATTTTTAAACAATAGGCCGTCTGAAAGTTCAGACGGCCTCATACTTTCATACCCGACCCTATGACCGACATCATCCAACTCTCGCCCACCGAATTGAAACAATGGCAGGACGAAGGCCGCGCATTTCATCTGCTCGACGTCCGCACCGATGAAGAACGCGCCATCTGCACCCTGCCCGCTGCCATTCACATCCCGATGAACCTCATCCCCCTGCGCCAAAACGAGCTGCCCGACGACGATTTGCCCATCGTCGTTTACTGCCACCACGGCATCCGCAGCCTGCACACAGCAATGTATTTGGAAGACGCCGGATTTGAAAACCTCTACAACCTGCAAGGCGGTATTGATGCTTGGGCAATGCAGGTTGACAGCAAAATGATGCGATATTGAATCGGTTTTATCAATAAAAGGCCGTCTGAAACTGGATTTCAGACGGCCTTTTTCAAACCTTTCTGCTTACACTTGTAAGCTAGCGACAAACTGCTGTACGGCCGGCACAGCCAAAATCAACAGCAATACCAATACGGCTTTTTCCATACGGTTGAACTGACAATTTCCGTAGTGTTTCTTTTGCGAATAGAAAAACAGTAATACGCCGGGCAAATAGAGCAAGACTGAAAGCAGCAAATATTCCGTGCCTGCCGCATAGACAATCCAAGCCGCATAAAGCGTTGCTGCCGCGCCGATAAGACGGTATTTCGCCGCGGCCTTTTGTGTCAGCGATAATTTGAGCAGATATGCACCAATTAACAAATATGGTATCAAAATCATGGAAGTCGATACCATCAGCAAGGCAGAATAATCCTCGCCTTTTAACCACACCAGCAATAGGCAAAACTGCACGGTCAAGGTGGTAAACATCAATGAACCCTGCGGCACTTCGTTTTTATTCAACGGGATAAACGATTTTGGAAATGCGCCGTTTCTCGCACCCATGTGCGGAATCTCGGTCGCATACAGCGTCCAGCTTAAATAAGACGACAGCACAGACACAATCAGGCAGGAAGAAATCAACACTTTACCCCAAGAGCCGACCATGTGCGCCAACACGCCCGCCATAGACGGATTAGCCATTGCTGCAATATCCGCACGAGGCAAAATGCCTTGAGCCAAGACGGTAATTGCCACATACATGGCCAGCGTCAAGCTGACGCCGATAATGGTTGCTCGACCGACATCAGCACGACTTCGCGCATGCTTGGACAAAACCGCCGCACCCTCAATACCGGTAAACACCCACAGCGTAATCAGCATTGTGTTTTTCACCTGCGTCATCAGGCTGACATCAGGATTTTCAGGCGTAGCAAGGCTCGCCCCTGTCCAATCGGACATAAACACTTCGGTTTGAAAGAAATAGGCTGCCATACCAATAAATAAAATCAGCGGAAATACTTTGACTGCCATCGCAATCAGGTTCACTCCTGCCGCTTCTTTAATACCGCGCACCACCAACCAGTAAATCAGCCACACAATTACTGATTCTCCAACAAAAGCAGCAAATGTGTTGCCTTTGCCGAAAATCACGTTGTCCGGCGTATCGACAAATCCGCCTACTGCTTCAAACGCAACCACCAAATAGCCGACAATACCGACCGTGGTGCAAAGCCAATAGCCCCACGCCGAGAAAAAACCCATCAAATCGCCGAAGCCGTCGCGGGCGTACGTATAAATACCGCCATCCAATTCGGGCTTAAGTTTGGACAAGGCCGAAAATGACAGGCCGAGGAAGATAATGCCCACACCGGTAATCAGCCAACCCAACAGCAAAGCCTGCGAACCTGCAACGGCAGCCATATTCTGCGGCAGGCTGAAAATACCCGAACCAATCATGGAACTGATAACCAAGGCCGTCAGCGCGGCCAAGCCGATTTGAGATTTTTGCGACATATTTATTCCTGATTTTTATCATTATGTGTTTGTGAAGCGACGGCATTACCGGCTTTTTTAGCCTGTTCTAACCGTATCAAAATATTATGCAGCTGCTTTCAGACGGCCTTAAATCCTTGCGCCAACGCACGGATATGTTCAGGTGCGATACCGCAGCACCCGCCGATGATTTCAGCACCCAAATCCGCCCATTGTCTCGCCCATGCCAAATAATTTTTCGGCGTGGCATCGGAGCGAATCGGATCCAAACCGTCGTTGGCCTCGTTCATCTGACCTTGTACCGGTTCAAATGCATTGGCGTACACACCCAGTTTCAGACGGCCTTGGGCTTCATGTGCCACTTTCAAAGCTTCTGCCATTACTTCAGGCTGACTGCAATTGAACAACATTGCCGCCGCACCTATTTCTACCGCGAAATCCGCCGCCTCGTGCACGGTTTCTCCCGAACGCAACACCGGTACATCATGCGGCATCGTATCTTCCAAAGTAAACGATACCCAAAACGGCTTACCGTCATCAGGCAGACTGCTGCGCCAGAAACGCGCTTCTTCCAAGCTGGATACGGTTTCTGCCAACCAAATATCAGCAAACGGCATCAAACCCGATATTAAAGGGCGCGCCAAAGCAGGTGCGACTTGTTTGTCAAACAAGTCAGGGCGGTAAGAACCGAATAACGGCGGCAGGCTTGCGGCTACTTTTGCAGTAGTCCCGCTTTGTTCCACCGCTTCACGCGCTAAACGGCCGGAAAGCCTTGCCCATTCGGCAGCTTGAGCATCAAAGCGCTCCTGCCCGATATGAAACGGAACAAGCGCATAACTGTTGGTCGTAATCACCTGTGCGCCTGCGCGAAGAAAGTCCAAATGCGTTTCGCGTACAATCTCCGGTGTTTCCATCAAAGCCAAAGCAGACCATTCCGGCTGACGAAACGGTGCGCCACGCCGATGCAGTTCACGCCCCATTCCGCCG
Source organism: Neisseria sp. HMSC067G12 (assembly GCF_001812725.1). Taxonomy (NCBI): domain Bacteria; kingdom Pseudomonadati; phylum Pseudomonadota; class Betaproteobacteria; order Neisseriales; family Neisseriaceae; genus Neisseria; species Neisseria sp. HMSC067G12. The sequence continues at coordinate 138,966 of NZ_KV810201.1, forward strand.
TCTAAAATCGTTACCGTCATGATCGACCTCCAATGATGAATTTTTAAAATCGCCATTCTACGCTTTTTTAACTCCTTACCTTTAATCTATGAAAAACTAAACTTATGCAGTTTCGTTATATAAAAGGCCGTCTGAAGCAGGATTTCAGACGGCCTTTACGATTATTTCACAAACCGTGCATCTGCCATAAACGGCCGTGTAGCGGCTGGTTTAGCGGAATAGAAGCGGGAGAACGTGCTGTCGATTTTGGTCTGTATCGGCTTACCGTCCAATGTTGCCGATGCTTCCAATTTCACACCACCGCCACTGGTTTCGCCTAATTTCATATTTGGCAACGTCAGTTTGGCAATATTGAGTTTCACATTTCCCACTTTGGTATCGGGGGACATCAGCTGCTTACCGACCGGACGGATTTTTTCACCCTCATCATGAGGCGCGGCACCACCGTTGTCGTCAACCACGCCGATATTAATCAATCTGGCAGACGCCAAATCCATCTTGCCGTTTTTGACCGGAATACCGACAAACAGTTTTACGCCGCGATGAATGAACGTATTGTCCCGCCACTGAGTTTGGCCCTCTTTCGGCGGTTTGGTTTCTGCCGCCACCGAATAAGTGCGGCCCATAATCATCAATTTATAACCTGGAATTTTTTTCGAACCGAATCCATCAGTGATATCTTCGACCAGTTGCGGCGCAGTCAGGGTTTCGTTTGCCAAAATACGGGCTGAAGTTTCTGCCAAATGGGCAGGCTTACCGTCTATAGTCAATGCCTGTTCATGGCCAAAATCAGATGCAAATGCAGGCACGGCGGCTAGCGCGGCGGCCAATGCCAGAATACGGATGGTTTTCATTGCAGACTCCTGATAAAAATGTAATTGGGTTGATTACCCGATAAAATCCGGGCGATATTGATAGGAATCAGTATTTTTATACAAATGATACAGATTATCAAGAGTATTTAGTTTTCAAAATAAAAAAAGGCCGTCTGAAATCCAGTTTCAGACGGCCTTTTCAATCTACTTAAACCTTCTATCAGCCTGTAAAGCGTTTGAATACCAATGTGCCGTTGGTACCGCCAAAGCCGAAGGAATTGGAGATGGCAACGTCGATTTTCGCATCGCGTGCTTCGTTGGCGCAGTAGTCCAAATCGCAACCGGCTTCAACGTCTTGTTCAAAGATGTTGATGGTCGGTGGAGATTTCTGCTCGTGTACCGCCAACACGCTATACAACGCTTCCACGCCGCCGGCCGCGCCGAGCAAGTGGCCGGTCATGGATTTGGTGGAGTTAACGATGACTTTGCGCGCATGATCGCCCAAAGCGCGTTTAATGGCTTTGGTTTCGTTGGCATCGCCCAAAGGAGTCGATGTACCGTGTGCGTTGACGTAATCAACGTCTTCAGGATTCAGGCCGGCATCTTTCAGGGCGCGGGTAACGGCCAATGCAGGGCCTTCTTCGTTAGGCGCGGTAATGTGGTAAGCATCGGAGCTCATACCGAAGCCGACGATTTCGGCGTAAATTTTCGCACCGCGTTTTTTCGCGTGTTCCAATTCTTCCAACACCAGCACGCCAGCGCCTTCGCCAATAACGAAACCGTCACGGCCTTTGTCCCACGGACGGGAAGCGGTAGCAGGGTCGTCGTTGCGGGTGGAAAGTGCCTTCATGGCGGCAAAACCGCCGACGCCCAAAGTGCTGATCGCGCCTTCTGCGCCACCGGCAATCATAACGTCTGCGTCGCCGTATTTAATCAATCGTGCAGAGTCGCCGATGGAGTGTGCGCCGGTTGTACAGGCAGAAACCATGCCGTAACTCGGGCCGCGGTAGCCTTTGAGAATGGTGACATGGCCGGAAATCAGGTTAATCAGCGAGCCTGGGATAAAGAAAGGATTGATTTTGCGCGCGCCGCCTTCGATGACGGCTTTACCGGTCGCTTCAATGCTCGGTAGGCCGCCGATACCGGAGCCGATATTGACACCGACGCGGTCTTTGTCGAGGGTTTCCAAATCGTCCAAGCCTGAATCATTAATGGCCTGCAGGGCGGCGGCAATACCGTAGTGGATGAACACGTCCATACGGCGCGCTTCTTTCGCGCTGATGTATTGGCCGATGTCGAAATCGCGCACTTCGCCGGCGATTTGGCTGTTGATGTCGGATGCGTCAAAGCGGGTAATCCGTCCGATGCCGCTTTTGCCTGCGAGCAGATTGCTCCATGCGGTGGCGACGTCGTTGCCGACCGGTGATACTTGGCCAAGACCTGTGATGACTACTCTTCTCTGACTCATGATAATCTCGCTGTTGGTTGTCGGGATTTTCGCGGCAGCCTTGCTCTTTTTCTTCGTGAAAACGGGCAAAACTCATGCCGTCTGAAATTTCAGGGGTTTAATAATAAGGTAAAAGCCTCTATTGCGATGGCGCAGCAGAGGCTGGATGTTTGGTGCGACCGATTAGCCTTGGTGGGCGTTGATGTAGTCGATAGCCAATTGTACGGTAGTGATTTTTTCAGCGTCTTCGTCAGGGATTTCGCAGCCGAAAGCTTCTTCCAAAGCCATCACCAGTTCTACGGTGTCCAGAGAGTCAGCACCCAAATCGTCTTGGAAAGAAGATTCGTTTTTCACTTCGGCTTCGTTTACGCCCAGTTGTTCAGCAACAATTTTTTTAACTTGTTGTTCGATGTTTGACATGTCAGTCGTTCCTTTTCGCCTTGCGGCAGGTTGTTTAAGGGAAATAATTCGTCGGTATTGTACCGAATTCGGATAGAGTTTTCCATCTAATCCTGCATTTTAGCACAGATTATTCTGGAAAAACCTGTTGTTGCGCATATTAGCATATGCTGATTTTAACCTACAAGCAGGAATTTGTTTTTGTTACGTATTAACATTAACATTATTAAAAACAAGGGGCTGTACTAGATTAGCAGATATGTTACCCTCGAAATATGAAGATAACTCACTGCAAATTAAAGAAAAAAAGTACAGAAAGAACTGCTTCGTTTTTTTGTACTCGAAGTTACCGCCCGTTCTGCCGCCGATATTTTGGGTATCCATCCCAATTCGGCAGCACTGTTCTACCGTAAAATCCGCATGGTTATCAACTATCATTTGGCCTTGGCTGCCGATGAGGTTTTTGAGGGCTCTGTCGAACTGGACGAAAGCTATTTCGGCGGACGGCGTAAAGGCAGACGTGGTCGCGGTGCGGCAGGAAAAGTGGTTGTCTTCGGCATTCTGAAACGCAACGGACGGGTCTATACCGTTGTGGTGGATAATGCCAAGTCTGAAACGTTACTCCCTGTCATCAAAAAGAAAATCATGCCGGACAGTATTGTTTATACCGATAGTCTGAGTAGCTACGACAAGTTGGACGTGAGCGGTTTCATCCATTACCGCATCAACCATTCCAAGGAATTTGCCGACCGTCAGAACCACATTAACGGCATTGAGAATTTTTGGAATCAGGCAAAACGTGTCTTGCGAAAATACAACGGAATCGATCGCAAATCTTTCCCGTTGTTCTTGAAAGAATGCGAATTTCGATTTAACTTCGGCACACCGTCCCGGCAGCTAAAAATCCTGCAAAAATGGTGTGAAATTTAGGGCTAATCTACTAGTACAGCCCCTTAAAAAATTTTGATGGCGGTTGCTGCTGAAAAAGTAGAAATTGGATTTGAGAGAAGGTTTTTGCATATGCTGGTTTCGTGAAGGCCTACGCAGGATCAGCGTTGTCAGCGTTTTCATGTGTATGCTAACCTTCTGCAAGGTATCTGCTTAATCATATTTGAAATCAGTATTAAAGCATAATTATCAGTATCCGAAATTCCAGTTAATTAAATATTCAGAGACAATCGTTAAGATTGATTTAAGGATGAAAATGCAAGACCAAGAAAACATTAAAAACCAAGAAGAACAAGAAAATCAGCCAAAAGAAGACAATGGTGCCATGACCAAGTTGCAAGATGTGTTCAATCTTGCGCATGACCAGGCCCATCCCGATAAAATTGATGCCGTCATCCGCGCCAATACTCGGGTGTCCGGAACCAATATGTGGGTATTGATGTTTGCCATTGCCGTGGCGAGTATCGGTCTAAATGTAAACAGCACGGCGGTAGTGATCGGCGCGATGTTGATTTCGCCGTTGATGGGGCCGATTGTAGGTATGGGTTACGGTTTGGCGGTAGGGGATACTGCGCTGATCCGTCAAGCCGTGCGCAATATTATTATATTCGTCGTCATCAGCTTGATTACCGCTACGTTGTATTTCCTGTTAACCCCGCTTAAAGAGGCGCAAAGCGAGCTTTTGGCGCGTACTCAGCCGACCCTTTGGGATGTGTTGATTGCCTTCTTCGGCGGTAGTGCGGGTATTGTGGCGCTGACTCGAAAAGAAGGAGGCAATGCCATACCGGGTGTGGCGATTGCTACCGCATTGATGCCGCCCCTGTGTACTGCGGGCTACGGACTGGCACATGGCAACTGGCACTACTTTCTCGGTGCTTCATATCTTTTTGCCATCAACTGCGTGTTCATCGCTTTTTCGACCTTGTTGTTTTCCAAGCTGCTCAAGCTGCCGCGCAGGGGGTTGGTAACGGAATCCAAACGCCGGTTGCAAAGCATCATTATTACTGCCGTCGTGTTGGCTGTGATGATTCCGAGCGGCTATATGGCATCAGGACTGGTGCGTCAGGAGATCTTCAACACCAGAGCCAATGCTGCCATTGCCACTGCGAAGCAACAGGAAGGTTTTTTCGTGCTGCGTAAGATGTTGAACCATAGAGAAAATAAAGTCAGTCTGGTTGTCAATGGAACGGGCAATGCCGAGAAAATTTCCGCCTTGCTCGTGAAAAGCCTTGAAGCGTCAGGTGTGAAAGAGCCGAAGGTCAACGTGGTCTATGCGGGAGGGGACAATGCCAAAATCGAAGAATTGCTGGCAAGCCAAAACAACCCGGTTCAGCAGCAAAATGAGCTGAAAGAGCAACAGGCCTATATCGATACCGTACTGGCAGGCAAAGCCTCCGATATCGACGATGCAGCGGTACTTAAGGAATTAAAAGCCCAATATCCGGAAGCGGAAAAAATCGTTGTCGGACGCGGCTTGGCTTGGGATAAAGCGCAAACAACGCCTGTTTCCGAACAGTCTGAAAGCCAAAAAAACGCAGAACCGAAGACAGATACATATGACGATATCGTCGTTGTCTCTCTCGAATTGGAGCAGCCACTACCTGCCAAAGATTACGAGCGGATACAGGCGTGGTTACGCCAGCGTTATGAGGGTAAGGTAGTGAGCATATTGCAAACGCACAAGTCTCAGACAGATAAACCGTCTCAGACAGATAAACCGTCTAACGAATAATCGCCTTCAGGCTTTATCCATTTCCGAGAAATCATTGATTGTTCCTAGTACACCAAATCCGCCTCAAACACGCCTCTCAAGGCGTTGGAGAGGCGGATTTTTTCTGCGCGTTCGAGCATGTCGCGGGTGATGTGTGTTTCGATGATGGTGTCCGCGCCCAAGTAAGTTTGCAGCTGCTGCAACACGGCTTGGCGCATGATGCCGTTGAGGATATCCAAATCCAGAGACGGGGTGAGACGGGTGTTTTTGTGCATGTTCATGTTTCAGTATTCTCCTGGAAATACTGTAAACAACGCTACTAGTTTCTACAGCATCGAGTTGATAACGTTCGCCCACACCGGCAAGGTTTTCTGCATCCAAGGACGAGTTTGAGTTTCTCAAAGTCGATTTGGTCTTCGCAAAAGACTTCGGGAAAGATTTGTTTGAGTTTTAATATATTGTTTTGTTTGGAATTATTTTCTAAATCGTGTATAATTTTTCGGTTCGGTTGCCATAATTGCGTCTTCCATCAATGATCACTTACAAAGTGTCCATTTTATCGGGATATGTTGAAAGTTAAAAGAAAAGAAGGCCGTCTGAAAAACTTTAATATTCGTTTTCAGACGGCCTTCTTTTCACTTGCCGAAACAAGAGTATTTTGTTTCTCAACTTTACAAAACAGTCAGTCCTGCTGCTTGCTTCTACCCTAAAAACTCTTTCAAAAACAGCAATACGCAGGTAAGTTCGTCGGCGGATTCGCGTTGCGTGCCGTTACCGGTATGACCGCCGCCGTCGGGCGAGTAGAGCCAAGATTGCGGCGAGGTTTCGCGCAGTTTGGCGTAGAACTTGAGCGCGTGGGCGGGGTGGACGCGGTCGTCGCTGAGGCTGGTGGTAATGAGCGCAGGCGGATAATCGATGCCGTCTGAAAGATTGTGATACGGTGACAATTCGCCCAGCCAGCGTTTGCAGACTTCGTATTTCTGCGGATTGCCGTATTCGTCCGTCCAGCTTGAACCGGCGGATAGAAGCGGATAACGGATCATGTCGGTCAGCGGCACTTCGCACACCAGCGCTCCGATGCTTTGCGGTTCGCGCACGAAGGCGGCGGCGGTAATCAGGCCGCCGTTGCTGCCGCCCTGCAAACCGATGTGTTTGGGTGAACTCATGCCGCGTTCGGACAAATCGCGTACGACTGCCAATAAATCATCAACGCTTTTATGTTTGCTGATTCCCTGCGCCGCCTGATGCCAGCGCGGGCCAAATTCGCCACCGCCGCGGATGTTCGCCAACACAAAGGCATTGCCCTCTTCCAGCCAATATTTGCCGACACTGCCGAGATAATGCGGCAATTCGGGAATGCCGAAACCGCCGTAGGCATAAACCAAAGTCGGCGTGTCGGGCGTGGTGTTTTTACCGACGTGGAAATAAGGAATGCGCTCGCCATCGGCCGAAGTCGTCCAAAACTGCTGCACGTTGATGCCGTCTGAATCGAACTGCTGCGGCTGACGGCGCATGACGGTCAGTTCCATCACGTTCAAATCCAATGCAAACAGCGTCAGCGGCGTGGTGAAATCGCTGGCAGCAAGGTAAACCACGTCGCCGCCCCACGGTTGGTCGGTCATTTCCAACGCGCCCGAGGGCAGGCGCGGCAGTTCGACTTCCTGCCATTTACCGTCGCTAAAGCGCCATGCTTTCAGACGGCCTTGTACGTTCTCCAGCAGGCTCGCCACGACAAAACGCTTGGTCGTTTCCACGCTTTCCAATGCCTGCGTTTCATCGGGCGCAAACAAAAGCTGCGCCGCGCCCAATTCGCCACGGTTTAATTTTACTGCCACCAATGCGCCGCTCGGATAGCTTTGGTTCGCGCGATTCCAGTCTTTGCGCAGCGTCAGCAAAAGATGTCCGGCCAGATAGCCGACCACGTCGCAATCGTTGGGCAGGTTTAACGGTTTTGCCTCGCCTTCGGCCGACACCTGCAAATAGGTTTTGGTGTAAAAACCGTCCGACGCTTCAATCAAATCAATCGGCGAACCTTGCGGATCGAGATAACGCCACGCGTTCACCATCATGCCGTCTTCGGCAATTTGATACACAGGCAGGCTTTCCTCGAAACTCTTGCCGCGTTCCACCAGCCATACTTCGCGCGGATAGCCCGATTCGGTCAACTGGCGTTCATCCCAAGCCGGACACACCCACACGCTGTTTTCATCGCGCCACGACACATGGTTTTTGCCTGCCGGAAAGTGAAAACCGCCTTCTACCAACTCCCCTGCTTCCAAATCCACTTCCAGCGTGTACGCCGTATCGCCACCCGATTTACTCAGTGTTAACAGCGCGCGGTTGGGCTTTTCCACCAAGTGCGACACGCCGCCTAGATATACATTGTCGCCGAGCAATTCATCGAAATCCGCCACTGAAAACAGGATTTTCCACTCGGGATAGCCGGAACGGTAAGTCGCTGCGGTACACACGCGGTACACGCCCTTCGGATATTCTGCATCCTGATGGAAATGGTACATCCGCGCACGGTGTTCCTGACAAAACGGAATCTGCCGCGTGTCCTGCAACTGCACCAAAATCCCGTCGGACAATGCGCGCGCTTTGTCGTTTTCTAAAAAACGGGCACGCGTTTCGACATGCGCCGCGGCGGCAAAATCTTGCGTTTCGGGAGATTCGAGGTTTTCAAAATGGAGATAGGAATCGGGGTAAGATTTCATAGGAAAAGGCCGGCTGAAAGATTGGGAAACGGAATTATAACGGCAAAATCAAAAAAGGCCGTCTGAAACCTGCATTTCAGACGGCCTGAGACATTATTCAATTTAACGTCCGTATATTTTCCACAAACCTTCCTGCAAACCAAATGCAGGCTCGCCGTCTTGCGGCTGGGTACGGACATAGCTGCCGTCAGGCTGCATCAGCCAAGCCTGGGTATTGTCTTCCAAAGCCATTTCCAAACCTTCGCGGATCACGCGTTCTTTGAGTTCGGGCGTAGTAATCGGCGTGGCGACTTCAATGCGGCGGAAGAAGTTGCGACCCATCCAGTCGGCGCTGGAGATAAAGGTATCGTCTGCACCATTGTTATGGAAGCAATACACGCGCGAGTGTTCGAGTTGGCGGCCGATGATGGAGCGGACGCGGATGTTTTCGGACAAGCCTTTTACACCCGGGCGCAAAGTACACATACCGCGCACAATCAGGTCGATTTGCACGCCTGCCGCGCTGGCTTGATACAGCGCATCAATCACGCTCGGCTCGATGAGGGAGTTCATCTTGGCGGTAATCCGCGCCGGTTTGCCTGCTTTGGCGTGTTCAGTTTCCTGCTTGATGCGGTCGATAACCATTTTGTGCAGGGTAAACGGGCTTTGATAGAGCTTGTTCAGACGACCTGGCTTGCCCAAGCCTGTGATTTCCATAAACAAAGTATTCACATCGGCAGTGATTTGTTCGTCGGCGGTGATGATGCCGAAGTCGGTGTAGATGCGCGATGTGCCTTGGTGGTAGTTACCGGTACCGAGGTGGGCATAACGCTTGAGCACGCCGTCTTCGCGACGGATAACCAAAGCCATTTTGGCGTGGACTTTGTAGCCGAATACGCCGTACACGACGTGCGCGCCCGCCTCTTCGAGCTGTTTCGCCCAGTTGACGTTGTTGGCCTCGTCAAAACGCGCCATCAGTTCGACCACGACGGTAACTTGCTTACCCGCCAGTGCGGCCTTCATCAATGCGCGCACAAGCTCGGAATTGCTGCCGGTACGATAAATGGTCATTTTGACGGCCAACACATCCGGATCGGCTGCGGCCTCGCGTATCATTTGGACAACCGGATCAAACGACTGATACGGGTGGTGCAACAAAATCGGCGACTGTTTAACCAGTTTGAACACGGAACCGTTTTTGCGCAAGGCTTTCAGACGGCCTGCGTTGCGCGGCGGAAACTTCAAATCCGGCCTGTCCACCAAATCGGGAACGGCATTGAGACGCACCAAATTGACCGGCCCTTTGACCTGATACAGCTCGGCAGAAGTCAGCTTGAACTGGGCAAGCAGGAAGTCGTGAATATGCGCCGGACAAGTATCCGCCACTTCCAAGCGCACGCCGTCGCCGTATTCGCGGTCGTGCAATTCGTTTTGAATCGCGGCACGCAGGTTTTTCAAATCTTCTTCATCAACCGTCAAATCACTATCGCGCGTGAGGCGGAACTGATGGCAGTCTTTAACCTTCATGCCGGGGAAAAGTTTGCCGACATGGGCGTGCAAAATCGAAGACAAGAACACAAAGCCTGCATCGCCGCCGCAAATTTCAGACGGCATGGGGACGACGCGCGGCAAAATGCGCGGAGCCTGCACAATCGCCATCCCGGACGGACGGCCGAACGCATCCGTGCCTTCGAGTTCGACGGCGAAATTAAGCGATTTGTTTAACGGGCGAGGGAACGGGTGTGACGGATCAAGGCCGATGGGCGTGAGAATGGGCAACAGCTCGTTGTCAAAATAATTTTCAATCCATTTTTTCTGCGCGGCCGTCCATTTGTGGCGGCGATAAAAATGAATACCGGCGCGACTGAGTGCAGGCTGCAATACTTTGTTAAACAGATCGTACTGCTCGCGAATCAAGGCCTGTGCCTCTTTTGCCACCGCTTCGATGGTTTCGGCCGCGGTTTTGCCGTTGTCGAGCGGCTGATGCGGGCGCAATTTGTTTTCGCGTTTCAACCACGCCATGCGCACTTCAAAAAATTCGTCCAAATTGGAAGACACGATGCACAAAAAACGCAAACGCTCCAACAAAGGAACTTTCGTATCCTGCACCTGAGCCAGTACACGGCGGTTAAACGCCAACAGGCTGAGTTCTCGGCAGAGAATGCGGTTTTGCTCGGGCATAGTTCACTCCTGAAACATCGGTCATTAAGACTATCAAGTATAACGTTTTGACGCTGTTCCGTCAGGTTTCAGACGGCCTTGACAGAAAACCTTATCCCTATTTGAGGCAAGACAAAGGGTTATCCGTTTTTTTCTATGCCGAAACAGCGGTTTTTGCTATAATGCGCAGTTTAATGCAACCGCAATACCACTGCTAAAGGATAAGAAAATGGGCTTTTTGCAAGGCAAAAAAATTCTGATTACCGGCATGATCTCCGAGCGTTCCATCGCTTACGGCATCGCCAAAGCCTGCCGCGAACAAGGCGCGGAATTGGCATTTACTTATGTTGTCGACAAACTGGAAGAGCGCGTCCGTAAAATGGCGGCCGAACTCGGCTCCGAACTCGTGTTCCGCTGCGACGTTGCCAGCGACGACGAAATCAACCAAGTTTTCGTTGACTTGGGCAAACACTGGGACGGCCTCGACGGTTTGGTGCACGCCATCGCGTTTGCCCCGAAAGAAGCTTTGAGCGGCGACTTCCTCGACAGCATCAGCCGCGAAGCGTTCAACACTGCTCACGAAATCTCCGCATACAGCCTGCCTGCGCTGGCAAAAGCCGCCCGTCCGATGATGCAGGGCCGCAACGCCGCAATCGTTGCCCTGAGCTACTTAGGCGCCGTTCGTGCCATTCCTAACTACAACGTTATGGGCATGGCCAAAGCCAGCCTCGAAGCCGGCATCCGCTTCACTGCCGCCTGCCTGGGCAAAGAAGGCATCCGCTGCAACGGCATCTCCGCAGGCCCGATCAAAACCCTGGCTGCTTCCGGCATCGCCGATTTAAGCAAACTCTTAGGCCACGTCGCTTCCCACAACCCATTGGGCCGCAACGTGACCACCGAAGAAGTCGGCAACACCGCCGCCTTCCTCTTGTCCAACCTCGCTTCCGGCATTACCGGCGAGATTACCTACGTTGACGGCGGTTACAGCATCAATGCGCTGAACGACGAAGAGAACTAAACAGTTTTCACGCCAAACGCACTTTCATGCTGAAAGTGCGTTTTTTATGGCCGTTACATTATGGTTTGAATAACTGCATGACAAAAAAGGCCGTCTGAAAGTCAAATACGGATACGAAACATTACCTTTACAGGCTTTCAATGATTATGTTTTCAACATTATTATATTATCATTCTACCTCGATTTGAAATTTCGATAGAGCATTGATTCTAAAGATAACATTCATATTATCTGATACTTAGCCACGGATAAAAAGTGGTGCAAAAAAGTAACAAAAAAAATTCAGACGGCCTATTTTTCATACAGAAGGCATAGAAGCAGGGCATTTTTAGCATAAAATACAAAATTTAACACTATTGAATTTTTCTTAACCGATAAAGCGTTAATATGCCTGCCGATTTATTGAATCACATCTGATTTTGACTCAAACACATACAGGAGATTAATTATGTCAATCGCTTCAGAATTTAAAGAATTTATTATGCGTGGCAACGTTGTCGACCTCGCAGTCGGTATGGTTGTCGGTACAGCATTCAGCGGCATCGTCAAATCATTGGTTGACGATGTAATCATGCCTCCTATCGGTCTGCTGATCGGCGGCGTTGATTTCTCCAACCTGTTCATTACCCTGAAAGACGGCGCACAAGCCGCTCCTGCAGAAGGTTACGCCAACCTGGCAGCCGCTCAAGCAGCCGGTGCCGTTACCCTGAACATCGGTCTGTTCATCAACACTGTAATCAGCTTCCTGATCATCGCCGCTGCCATCTTCTGCGTGGTTAAAGCCATCAACTCCTTGAAAAAAACCGACGCTCCTGCTGAAGAAGCACCGGCAGAGCCTAGCGAAGAAGTTCTGTTGTTGCGCGAAATCCGTGACTCTCTGAACAAAAAATAATCACAATACCTAAACATACACACACAAACCAAGGCCGTCTGAAACCATTTCAGACGGCCTTTTCTAACTCCATCGCTCTGACATAGTTGGCTGTTTAAGAAAAACTACAAGCAGCTATCCTTCATTTATTTATAGAAACCTTGCTTACGACCTCATTATTTTTACCCAATAGATAAAGGAAATTATCATTTACCTCTAATTTACCAAGGTAAACGCCATAATCCATTTCATGAGCAGGACAGGTTTTAATCAAATGACGAATACTCTTGTCTTTATTTTCAATATTCCAAAACAAGTCAACTTTATCGATCTGATGTTCCACTTGAATGGAAAAAGTGGTGGATTGAATCTTCTTCTTTTTCCATACCCAACTATTTTCATAATGGTTTCTCTCTATTTCATTCACTACATCCCCAAGTAAGCAGAATGGAATAGAAAGCTTATGAAATACACGGTTTGCCCCTTCGACTAAGGCAGCCAAGAGCATCTTTTTCTTATCAACAGGATCTAAAGCTTCATAGGTACAAAAATCAAATGGAACCTGAACAGTATAGACACCAAGTAAGTTTATGATACAAGGATTGCAGACCTTATCCATGCATTCTATGATGATTTTCCAACAATCCTTAGTTGGAACAGGCTTGAAGAGTCGCTCCAACATAGATGTCATACACTTCGATTCATATACAAACGCTTTTCTACGGCATTTCCAATTTTGATTGTAGTCCTCTATCCTGGCCTCCTCGTATCTTAATGAAGCTGAGTCCATCAACTCCTCGATCCTTTGGCGATTTTCCACATAAGGTCTATCTAATTCAAAATATCTTAACTTCATATTCATACTTCCATGATCTTATTTTTTATACAGGACCAACCCTATGTAAAGGCTAAGTCTTTCAAGGTAGCAATGATTCTGACCTTTAAATATCGATAACTCCAACTTCTTGATGCTTCATACTTCTCACTCTCCTCAAAAGAAATTTCCTTTTCTTAACTATTCCCTATAGTCGTAGCACTTCTCCTGTAAAAAAGCCCGATGCGTTCAACATCGGGCTTTTAACTGGAAAACCAATCTTAGTCTTTGCGTGTTTCCACCAAAATCATTTCGACTGCTGTGTCTTCCACTTCTACTTTAGGCACATCCGAACGGCGTGTTTTAGCAACCGGTTCAGGTTGTGGCTGCGCGGCAAAAGCGGCAACGGCTTGCGGATCGGTTTCAACGAAGATCAAATCGCCCAAGCTCTCAGGCACAACGATTGCGACAGGCGCTGCTTCAGCTACGGCTTCAGTTTGTGTGACAACAGTTTCGGCTGGTGCTTCAACCGATGCAACAGTAGCCGTTGCATTTGGAGACAATACCGCAGCAATGGCTTCTTTGACATTGCTGACTGCAGAAGCAAGCAGGGCTTGTTCGGCATCAGCGCCTTCAGTTTGCGCTACGGCAGGCTCGTCTTCGCTTTCAATCGCAAATACGAATGGCTCTGCGCTGGTCACTTCAGGCTCGGATACTACAATCACCAGCGGCTCGGCTTGATCGCTTTCAGAAGACAATGTCGCATTTGCAGCTTCAACCGTTTCGTTCAAACCCAAAACATGCGCCACAGCAAAGAGAACTTTGTCGGCGGTATCGGTAATGTTCAGGTATTGCTCGATTTTTGCTGAAGACGGAATATTGCGTTTTTTGCTGTTAGAACGGCGGTCGTTGCGGTTGTTGCGCTGACGGTTGTTGCGCTGACGGTTGTTGCAGTCGCGTCCTTGACGGCCGTTGTTTTTCACACCCTCTTCGCTGCGGGCGTTGTCGTCCGCTTCGACTTGCGCCTGTTCGCCATCGGCTTGAACGTTCACGTCCTCAACACGGTTTTCCGCAGGTTGATGACGGTTGCGCTCGTTGCGACTGTTGTTGCGGCGGCGTTTATTGCCGTTTTGTTCCGCTTGGTTTTCAGACGGCATCTCAGCCAGTGCAGCCACTTCCTGAACGTTTACGTCTTCAACCACTTCCTCAACACGATTGCGCTCGTTGTTGCGATCATCGCGGCGGTTGTTACGGTTGCGGTTGCGGCGGGTGTCTTTACGCTCGTCGTTGCGGCTTTCGTTTGATTTGTTTTCTTCAAACTTACTGTCGACAGCTTCGGCATTCACTTCGCGCACTTCGACTTTGCTGCCGTCGTTTTTGTTGTTGCGGCGTGGATTTTGACGGCGGCTGTTTGAACGGCGGTTACTGTTTTGGCTGCGGTTGTTTGTAGTGCGTTTTTCGGCAGGCTCTTGAGCAACTGCGACAGGTGCAGGCTCGCCGCCGAAAATGCGTTTCAACCAAGCTTTGAAGCTGTCCCACCAAGAGGCTTTTTTCTCAGGGGCGACAGTCGGTGCAGGCTGGGTATGGCGTACGCCTTTGACAGCTGGCTCAGGACGGGAAGCTTTGGCTTTTTCGCTGCCGAAAGGTTTGGCGGATTCGTCTTCTTCCGGCTCGGCAACGCGTTTGTAGCTCGGTTCGCCGTCTTCTTCTACGTCATCAATGCGGATGCGGTTGATTTCGTAGTGCGGATTTTCCAAGTGGATGTTTGGAATCAGGACGACGTTCACATCCAAGCGCTCTTCCATCGCAAACAGCTCGGCGCGTTTTTCGTTCAACAGGAAGGTGGCAACATCGACAGGCACTTGTGCGTGTACTTCGCCGGTGTTGTCTTTCATTGCTTCTTCTTGAATGATGCGCAAAACGTGCAGGGCGGTGGATTCGATGCCGCGGATGACGCCTGTACCGGCACAGCGCGGACACGCAACATGGCTGCTTTCTCCCAGAGCCGGTTTCAAACGTTGGCGGCTCAACTCCAAAAGGCCGAAACGCGAAAGTTTGCCCATTTGCACGCGTGCGCGGTCTTTTTTGAGCGCGTCGCGCAGGACGTTTTCAACATCGCGTTGGTGTTTCGGATTTTCCATGTCGATGAAGTCGATGACGACCAAACCGCCCAAGTCGCGCAGGCGCATTTGACGGGCGACCTCTTCGGCGGCTTCCATATTGGTTTTGAACGCGGTGTCTTCAATATCCGAGCCGCGTGTGGCACGCGCAGAGTTGACGTCGATGGAAACCAGGGCTTCGGTATGGTCGATCACAATCGCGCCGCCGGAAGGCAGGCTGACGCTGCGTGAGAACGCACTTTCGATTTGGTGTTCGATTTGGAAACGGGAGAACAGCGGCGTGTGGTCTTGATAGAGTTTCAGACGGCCTACATTGCTCGGCATGACGTAGCTCATGAATTCGGCAACTTGGTCGTAAACTTCTTGATTGTCCACCAAAATCTCGCCGATATCGGGACGGAAATAGTCGCGAATCGCACGAATCAGCAGCGAGCTTTCCATAAAGAGCAGGTAAGGGTCATGGTGTGCTTTGCCTGCTTCTTCAATGGCTTGCCAGAGCTGTTTGAGGTAGTTCAAGTCCCATTCCAACTCTTCCGCGCTGCGGCCGATGCCGGCGGTGCGGGCGATGATGCTCATACCGTTCGGAATGTCGAGTTCGGCCATGGCGGCTTTCAACTCTTGGCGCTCTTCGCCTTCAATACGGCGGGATACGCCGCCGCCGCGCGGGTTGTTCGGCATCAATACCAAATAGCGGCCGGCCAGGCTGATGAAGGTGGTCAGTGCCGCGCCTTTGTTGCCGCGCTCATCTTTTTCGACTTGGACGATAACTTCCATGCCCTCTTTGAGCACGTCCTGAATACGCGCCCTGCCGCCTTCGTAGTCGCGGAAATATGAACGCGATACTTCCTTAAACGGCAAAAAGCCGTGGCGGTCGGTTCCGTAATCGACGAAACACGCTTCCAGCGACGGCTCGATGCGGGTAATGATACCTTTGTAGATATTGCCTTTACGCTGTTCTTTGCCCAGCGTTTCGATGTCCAAGTCCAAAAGGTTTTGGCCATCGACAATGGCAACGCGCAGCTCTTCGGCCTGCGTTGCGTTGAATAACATTCTTTTCATAGTCACCTCGTGAACAGCGGCCGTTTGATTTGTGAATATCTTTTTCAGACGGCCTGTCTGTCCGGTTGGCACTCTTCAAAGGCAAGATGGGAAAATCCCCGTGTAACCAGTATTTGATTTGAAATCCGCAAGGTTGCATGCTTGAACTCAAGCCATGTGCGGACGGATTCGGATAAAGAAGGAAATAAAGAACAATGCGGCGGAAAGGTTGATGGTTCCGCTGCCGTCCGAATGCTGATGCTTCGGACAAAATTAAGGCAGCCTACATCTTCTTATTATCGTAGCGCCGGTAATTTCGGACGGTGCTGCGCGGACTGCGTCTTACGCCCGGCCGGACGGCAGGTTCAATTCAAACTTAATTACGGGATTGCGTTTGCCGGCTTTGAACAAACACAAGGAAATGCTTTGCGGAGTGCGTTTTTAATATAAAATCTCGTTTTAACAATAAATCCGTTTCAGACGGCCTGCGACGGCAGGTTCGAGTCCCGAAACGGACGTTTGGGATTATAGAGAAAATGCACGCAATACGCAAAGATTCAGTCAGCCTGATTGCCGTTGCCGAACACGAGGAAGGCCAACGCCTTGATAACTATCTGATAAAAATCCTCAAAGGCGTCCCGAAAAGCCATATCCACCGCATCATCCGCGCCGGCGAAGTGCGGCTGAACAAAAAACGCTGCAAACCCGACAACCGCATTCAGGCAGGCGATACCGTCCGCATTCCGCCGATACGCACCGCTGAAAAACAAAGGCCGTCTGAAAGCCAGGCCGCGCCGGCACGCGAATTTGACATCGTTTACGAAGACGATGCGCTTTTGGTCATCAACAAACCGTCCGGCGTTGCCGTCCACGGCGGCAGCGGCGTGAGCTTCGGCGTCATCGAACAAATCCGCCGCGCCCGTCCCGAAGCGCGTTATCTCGAACTCGTCCACCGCCTCGACAAAGACACCAGCGGCCTTTTGATGATAGCCAAAAAACGCAGCGCCTTGGTGAAACTGCACGAAGCCATCCGCAACGACCATCCGAAAAAAATCTATCTCGCGCTGTGTGTCGGCAGGCTGCCGAACGACCGCTTCCACGTCAAGCTCCCCCTGTTCAAATACACCGGCGCACAAGGCGAAAAAATGGTGCGCGTCAGCGAAGACGGCCAATCCGCCCACACCATCTTCCGCGTGTTAAACCGTTTTTCAGACGGCCTTTTGCACCAAGTCGGCCTGTCCGACCTAACCTTTGTCGAAGCCACCCTGAAAACCGGCCGCACCCACCAAATCCGCGTCCACCTGCAATCGCAAGACTGCCCCATTGCCGGCGACGAACGCTACGGCGACTATCAAGCCAACAAACGCCTGCAGAAACTCGGTTTGAAAAGAATGTTCCTGCACGCCTCCGAGCTGCACCTTGCCCATCCGCTGACCGGCGAAAAACTGATCCTGAAAGCCCCCCTGCCGCAAGAATTGGCGCAATTTGTTTTAATGCTGGAAAATCAGGAAAAGGCCGTCTAAAAGGAAACCCATGAAACCCAAACTCATCATTTTCGACTGGGACGGCACGCTTGCCGACACCACCAACCCCATCATCCACACCTTTCAGCAAAGCTTTGCCGATTGCGGCCTGCCCGTTCCCGAAGCCGACCAAATCCGTCCGCTCATCGGATACAGCCTCTCCGGCATCATCCGCCGCCTTGCCCACAACGTCAGCGAACACGTTCAAGAAACCCTGATTGAGACCTATGCCGCGCACTACCTCAATCCCAACAATCACAACATGACCCTGTTCCCCGAAGCCCTGCCCTGCCTGCAACGCTTGAAGCAACAAGGCTATTGGCTTGCCGTAGCGACCGGCAAAGGGCGGAGCGGCTTAGACAAAGCCATCGCACAAACCGACACCCAAGCCTTTTGGCTGGAAACCGCCTGCGCCGGCGAATATCCGTCCAAACCCGCACCCGATATGGTACTCGCCCTCTGCGACCGACTGGGTGTTGAGCCGAAAGAGGCCGTCGTCGTCGGCGACACCACCCACGACCTAGAAATGGCCGCCAATGCCAAAATCCGCGCCATCGCAGTCACCACCGGCGCGCACACTGCCAAACAGCTTTCCTCCATGCCCCATGTCGCCATGCTCAACAGCTTGGCCGAATTGCCTGATGTATTGGAAACCTTATAAAAGGCTATGCAACATCTATATTAAAGGCCGTCTGAAACCTATGTTCAGACGGCCTTTAATTTGTTTTATCGATCCGAGCGCACCCTGACAAATGTTGCAAATTTCGGCGTTCCCTTTTGCGTAAAACCACGATAACGGTAAGTAATCAGCGCACCGATTTTCGGCGGATGGTCGCGGTCTTTATCCTTAAAACCGCTGCCGATACGAAACTCGCCATATCGGTTTTTACACCCTACCGCACCCAAACGCCCGACATTGCGCCCTTTGCCCTCATAATGACGCGTTACCGTACATTCATCATCATATTCACTTTTCAGCTTCAACAGCTGCCCATTTCTACCGCTTGCATAACGGGCTTCAGGTTGACGCAGCATCACCCCTTCCCCACCCAGCGCTTCAACTTGTTTCAAAAAATCCAAAGCATGCTGTTTGTCGCGCACCTTGACTTGCGGAATAACCGTAAACCGTGCCGACGGGTGTGATTTCAGCCATTTCGAAGCCGTTTCCAGCCGCTGATACAGATTACCCTGCGCCTGCGGCACATCAAAAACATGCAAACGGATGCCGTCCCAATTTCCCGAGGCAGAACGCACCATCGCGGAAATTTGCTCAAACCGCCCTCGTCTTTATCGTTACAATTTGACATCCCCCATGATTTCATGAATACTGTAAATAAGCAGTACCAAAGATTGGAGGAATTATTATGAGTGGTTCAAGCAAATTTTTCTTTATTTTATCGGGTATTTTAAGCATTATCCTGGGGATATTCTTACTCTTAAATCCCGTTATTAATCTCATGGCTTTTGCCTGGCTATTTTCTATTATCTTTTTTGTCAGTGCAGTCAGCTCCATTATAAATTATTTTATGTTACCCCCTGAATTGCGTAGCGGCTGGTATCTCATCAGCGGTATTATCAATGCTCTATTCGGTATCTTTCTCGTATGCGGCGGATTTGCATTCCTACCGTTAGTATTCCCGATCACAATCGGCATCTGGATGGTAATCGATGCTATCATCATTTTCATTAAATCAAGAAAGTCCGACAGCATGGTATCACTCATGGGACGTAATGCAAAATGGCTTGCACTAATTCTTTTACTATTAGGCCTATTACTCATATTCCAGCCGATTGCTTCCGGTAAGGTATTTATCTACTTTATCGCTTTCGGTTTCTTATTTGACGGAATTTATTCCATCGGTGAGGCTTTTAAAAAATAGAATATAACTAAATAATTACACTATAAGATCGACCAGGTACTGCCAAATAGCTGTCATAAATTACGATGTCTATTTCGTATTTGTGGCAGCTATTTTATTTGTTTTGGCTAGCCGTCATGGTAAATGTATTCGCCTACTACATTTGCAAGTGGTTAGACGCTTTTCTAGCTCTTTTATTTAGCAACTAGCCCAAAACGCTCTAACATTAGCGTAATATGGTTCGCATTACATTATTCATAAGACACTTTTCCAGACTTGCTTTTTTATTATATATGCATAATAACAAAAGGCCGTCTGAAATGTAAACAACATTAAATAAGCATTCCCTAGGAACACCCATGGCACTCCAATTTGAAATCAATGCCGTTACCCCCTTCCGTCAAAACTGCACGTTGATTTGGGATGATGAAACCAAAGAAGCCGTTTTGACCGATGTCGGCGGCGATGTACCCTATTTATTGCAACAAGTCCAAAACAAAGGCCTCAAGCTGACCGCCATTTGGCTGACCCACGGCCATCTTGACCATGCAGGCGGCGTGGTTGAGCTTTTGAAAACCTGCGACGTACCTGTTCTCGGCCCGCACAAAGACGACGAATTCCTGCTCCAAGCCCTTCCGCAAACAACGGCGCAATACGGTTTCCCTGTTTCTCCGTCATTCACGCCGACACGCTGGCTGGAAGAAGGGGAAACGCTCAAGGTCGGCAACCATAGCTTCCAAATCCTCCACATTCCCGGCCACACTCCCGGACAAGTCGTTTTTTACAACGCCGAAAACGGGCTTTTAGTCGCAGGCGATGTTTTATTTTATGAGACCGTTGGTCGCACAGATTTTCCGCGCGGCAATCATGATGACCTCATAAACAATATCCGCGCTAAACTATTAACCCTGCCCGAAACCACGCAAGTTATAGCCGGGCACGGTCGCATGACCAGTATCGAGCATGAGAAAAGGTACAATCCGTTTCTGGTTCGCTAATATGAATGTTGTATAAAGCCAACATTTTGGCATACTCAGATTATGCGCATAAAGGAAAACTGGCATACAATTTGCAGGGATAACACCCGAAAGATTAAGTACCTAATCTCCGGCAAATGCCAAAATGAACTAAAGCACAAAGATAACAAGGTATTACGCAATACAACCTGATTTATCGAAAACTGGACATCTCTAAACCCCAAGCCTTACTCGCAGTGAAATTGTTACAAAGTGACAATAAATGTCAGTCAGGCCGTCTGAACGGTTCTGCCGATTCAGGCGGATACAACGGAGATGAGGCGCAATGCCCTGCCGGAATGTGCCGATGTTCTGTTTGTCAAACCGTCGGGTACATCTTTAAGAAGCACAACATTATTTGGGTAAACCGGCAAACTCGCTGCCGGCACTAACAGGCCGTCTGAAAAGTTCGGCTGGTAAAATCAATAAAAGGATTATCAAATGAAAAAAATCGCAAAAGTGGGCTTCGTCCTGCTGGCTACCGGCCTGCTGGCCGCCTGTGCTACTAAGAGCAAAATCACTCCTGAAGGCACTACCGACGAGCCACGCTTCCCTAAACCTTACTCTCTGACCTTCAACAAAGACCGTGGTACATTCCCGACTTTTGACGAGTTGGATCAAATGCGTCCTGGTCTGACCAAAGACGACATCTACAAAATCCTCGGCCGTCCTCACTACGACGAAGGCATGGTTGGCGTGCGTGAATGGGACTACCTGTTCCACTTCTACACCCCAGGCGTAGGAGTTGACCCTGAAAACACTTCCGGCGTTGAAGGCATCACTACTTGTCAATACAAAGTGATCTTCGACAAAGACAAATTTGCACGCAGCTTCTTCTGGAATCCAGTATTCCCTAAAGATGCTGTATGTCCTCCTCCAGCACCTACACCTAAACAAGAGCCTCAAGTGATCATCCGCGAGATCATTAAAGAAGCTCCTAAACGCATCCGTCAATAAGGACAAATTTGAAACGGATCCTATTGGGTATAGCCTTGGCAGCAGGTCTGAATTCTTTGGCTGCTGCCGATGCTGTCAGTGACTATATCCAGCGTAAAAAAGTTGTGGTCAATACAGCTAAGGCGGAGCTTTGCTTTGCCGATGACGGTCAGTGCCATCCGGTACTGATTGGCAAGACCACGCCGAAAGGCAAATTCAATATGACGCCGATGATGACCAGCAAACCGGGTTACGGTGGCGAGGTTATCGGCTTCAAAGAAGAAAATGACTTTCTGTTTGCGTTACACAGGGTATGGACGCTCAAGCCGCAGGAAAGACGCATGGAACGCATCGCTTCTCCTCATGTGGCCGACCGCATCATAACCAATGGTTGTATCAACGTACAAAATAATGTGTACGAAAAACTGCGTCAGTATTTCATTCTGGAAATCATCTGATGTAAGTCAGTCAAACAAAGGCCGTCTGAAACTTTTCAGACGGCCTTTCTTCTCAAACGAAAATTCAACGGCAATTTGCTTGCTCCGTCAGTACCAAACGAAGAATATTTGACCGCTTCATCCTCAATTCATCCTCAAACCATATCACTTTTTACCATATCCAAAGAACCAACGGTTATTTATGCCGTTTCCCGCCCAATGCTAGAATCGCGCGTTTATATATCGGCTCGCCGAGAAATCAAATAAATAATATAGTGGCAGGAATAGCTTTTATTCCCTGCCCCTTACATACACAAACATCATGACCGATTCTTCTGCCAAATTACCCAATTTGTGGCTGCTGATCGCCGCTGCCGCCTCCATCCTGCTGATTACCATCGGCATGAGGATGACTTTAGGGCTTTTTGTCCTGCCCGTCGTCAACTCGACCGAATTGAGCATGACCCAGTTCAGCCTGATTATTGCCGTTTTCCAATTGATGTGGGGCATATCGCAACCCTTGTCCGGCGCGTTGGCCGACCGTTTCGGCGCGTTTAAGGTTTTAGCCGGCGGGACGGTTCTATTGATTGCCGCCTGTCTGATGGTGCCGCAAATGCCGACTTATTGGGGGCTGATGCTGGGTATCGGTTTATTGTTGGCATTCGGTACGGGTTCGGGCGGATTTTCCATCATTATGGGACAGGTCGCCGCCAAAACGCCGCCTCATCGGCGCGGCTTGGCTTCCGGCCTGGTCAATGCAGGCGGGTCCGCAGGGCAATTTTTGTTCGCGCCGCTGGTTCAAGGTTTGATTGCCCTCCCCCACGTCGGCTGGACGGGGACATTTTACGTTTGGGCAGTCATTGCCATCTTGATTTTGCCGATTTCTTGGTGGCTGGCCGGCGGCAAACATGCTGCTCATACCGTCCATACCGACGACGGCCAAACCCTGAAGCAGGCCGTCTGCAAGGCTTTCGCCAACCGCAGCTATATCTTGCTGCATTTGGGTTTCTTTACCTGCGGTTTCCACATCGCCTTTTTGGTTACCCACCTGCCAACCGAAATTTCACTTTGCGGCCTCCCTGCTACGGTCGCTTCGACCTCCATTGCCATTATTGGTTTGGCAAACATCGCTGGCTGTATTTTTTCAGGCTGGTGTACCGGCAGATTTTTGGGCAAATACGTCCTCTTCGGTTTATATGCTTCGCGTGTCGCCATGATATTGATTTATCTGGCCGCCCCTAAAACCGATTTGAACTTCTATCTTTTCGCCGCCGGACTCGGTTTCACTTGGCTGGCAACCGTCGCCCCCACCGCCGCCATTACCGGCAAACTTTTCGGTACGCGCTACTTGGCCACCCTCTTCGGGTTGACCATGTTGAGCCACCAAATCGGCGGCTTTTTGGGTTCGTACATCGGCGGCATCGTCATCACGCGCTTCAACGATTACGGCTGGATGTGGTACGCCGACGCAGTCTTGGCAGGCACGGCCGCCCTGTTGAATTTACTGATTCATGAACGGAAAGCGGCTGCCGCCTGACGCGGAAACCTTGACATTCTAAGGCCGTCTGAAACGTTTCAGACGGCCTTTGCCTTATTCCATTTTTTATGTTTTATCCACAATCGATATTCCTATCCATTATTTAACACTCTCTTACAAACCCGTTAAAATACTGCCTTTATCATGCTGATTGTCTGACTCTGATGAACTGGTCTTATCTGATCGATGCCATCCCTAAATTTGTCGATGCGGCAAAGCTGACGCTGGAATTGTCGGTATATGGCGTCGTTTTGTCGTTGCTGTTCGGCCTGCCCGTTGCCGTGGTTACGGCATACCGCATCCGCCCCTTCTACGCATTGGCACGCGCCTATATCGAGCTGTCGCGCAATACGCCCCTGCTGATCCAATTGTTTTTCCTGTATTACGGCCTGCCGAAAATGGGCATTAAATGGGACGGTTTCACCTGCGGCGTGATCGCACTGGTTTTCTTAGGCGCAAGCTATATGGCGGAAGCCATCCGCGCCGGTATTTTGGCCGTCCCCAAAGGACAGATCGAAGCGGGCAAGGCCATCGGTTTGAGCCGCTTTCAAGTGTTCCGCTATGTCGAATTGCCTCAGGCATGGGCGGTCGCCGTTCCCGCCATCGGCGCAAACGTATTGTTTTTGATGAAAGAAACATCTATCGTCAGCGCGGTCGGCATTGCAGAATTGTTGTTCGTTACCAAAGACATCATCGGCATGGACTACAAAACCAACGAAGCCTTGTTCCTGCTGTTTGCCAGCTACCTGATCATCCTTCTGCCCGTTTCGCTTCTGGCGCGCTGGGCCGAAAACCGCGTACGGAGTGCAAAATATGGTGTTTGACTGGCTGTTTGAAGGACAAAACGCGGCACGCTTGGGCGAAGGCCTGTTGTTAACGGCGCAGATTTCCCTGGCCTCCGTTGCCGCTTCCTGCGTATTGGGTACGCTGTTCGGCTTGGTTTTGCGTTCGCGCAACCGGCTCATCCGCTTTATCGGACGGTTTTATCTCGAAACCATCCGAATCGTGCCGATTTTGGTGTGGCTGTTCGGCCTGTATTTCGGCCTATCCGTCTGGACAGGCATCCACATCGACGGATTTTGGGTCTGTGTCTGGGTATTTACCATGTGGGGTATCGCCGAAATGGGCGATTTGGTCCGCGGCGCATTGGAATCGATTGAAAAACACCAGGTCGAATCAGGCCTGGCACTCGGCTTGAGCCGCGGGCAGGTATTCCGCTACATCGAGCTGCCGCAAAGCATCCGCCGCGTATTGCCCGGCGCCGTCAATCTGTTTACGCGCATGATCAAAACCAGCTCGCTCGCCTCCCTTATCGGCGTCATCGAAGTCGTCAAAGTCGGCCAGCAAATCATCGAAAACTCGCTGCTGACGCAACCCAATGCTTCATTTTGGGTTTACGGCCTGATTTTTATGCTGTATTTCTTCTGTTGCTGGCCGCTGTCGCTGCTGGCGGCAAAACTTGAACAAAAATGGGAACACTGACATGGCTTTACTGAGCATCCGCAACCTGCACAAACAATACGGCAACGTAACCGCCATTCAATCCTTAGACTTGGACTTGGAAAAAGGCGAAGTCATCGTACTGCTGGGCCCGTCCGGCTGCGGCAAATCCACCCTCCTGCGCTGCGTCAACGGTTTGGAGCCGCACCAAGGCGGCAGCATCGTGATGGACGGGGTCGGCGAATTCGGCAAAGACGTTTCCTGGCAAACCGCCCGGCAAAAAGTCGGCATGGTCTTTCAAAGCTATGAACTGTTTGCCCACATGACCGTCATCGAAAACATCCTCTTAGGCCCGGTGAAAGTACAAAACCGCAACCGCGCCGAAGCAGAGGCACAAGCCGACAAACTGTTGGAACGCGTCGGCCTGATCGACCGCAAAAACGCCTATCCGCGCGAACTCTCCGGCGGCCAGAAACAACGCATCGCCATTGTCCGCGCCCTGTGCCTGAATCCGGAAGTCATCCTGCTGGACGAAATCACCGCCGCACTCGACCCCGAAATGGTGCGCGAGGTTTTGGAAGTGGTTTTAGAACTCGCCCGCGAAGGCATGAGCATGCTCATCGTAACCCATGAAATGGGGTTTGCCCGCAAAGTTGCCGACCGCATCGTCTTCATGGACAAAGGCGGCATCGTCGAATCGACCGACCCCGAAACCTTCTTCTCCGCCCCGAAAAGCGAACGCGCCCGCCAATTCTTGGCAGGCATGGACTACTGATTTTATTTTCAGGCCGTCCAACCCTTTTTCAGACGGCCTCCACTTTCAACCAAACATTTGAAAAGGAAACACTCATGCAATTGAACGCCAAATTCAAAGCCCTCCTCGCCTCCGCCGCCATCGCCGTCGGCCTGACTGCTTGCGGAGGCGGCTCCGGCGATGCCCAATCTTCACAAAGCAGCGGCGCAGCAACCGTTGCCGCCATCAAAGAAAAAGGCGTCATCCGTATCGGCGTATTCGGCGACAAGCCTCCGTTCGGCTATGTTGACGCCAACGGCAAAAACCAAGGCTTTGACGTTGAAATCGCCAAAGACCTGGCCAAAGACCTGCTCGGCAGCCCCGACAAAGTCGAATTCGTCCTGACCGAGGCCGCAAACCGCGTCGAATACGTCCGTTCCGGCAAAGTCGACCTCATCCTCGCCAACTTCACCAAAACACCCGAACGCGCCGAAGCCGTCGATTTCGCCGATCCTTACATGAAAGTGGCCTTGGGCGTAGTTTCCCCCAAAGACAAACCGATTACCGACGTTGCACAATTGAAAGACCAAACCCTTCTGGTCAACAAAGGCACCACCGCCGACGCCTTCTTCACCAAAAGCCATCCTGAAGTCAAACTGCTGAAATTCGACCAAAATACCGAAACCTTCGACGCGCTGAAAGACGGCCGCGGCGTAGCACTCGCCCACGACAACGCCCTGCTGTGGGCATGGGCAAAAGAAAACCCGAATTTTGAAGTCGCCATCGGCAACCTCGGCCCTGCCGAATTCATCGCCCCGGCTGTTCAAAAAGGCAACACCGACCTCCTGAACTGGGTCAACGGCGAAATCGCCGCCATGAAAAAAGACGGCCGTCTGAAAGCCGCCTATGAAAAAACCCTCTTACCCGTGTATGGCGAGAAAGTCAAACCGGAAGAATTGTTGGCGGAATAAACCGACTATTTTCTCGGCAAAAAGTCACTTGGCCGTATTTCAGCTATCCGATTTGTGATTAATTTAAACAAATATCATATCCAACAACAGGCCGTCTGAACGTGTTATCGATACCTTCAGACGGCCCATTGTTTAAAAACGAATAACATGATAACCTTTTAATAACGGATGAAATAATTCGTCCGATATTTCTACAAAGCAAAAAGGAAACTATGATGAACCGTCGTCAATTTATCGGCAGCGCCGCTGCTGTCTCTCTCACCGCCGCCGCTTCTTTTGCCCGTGCTCACGACCATGCACACCACGCCGGTCATGCTGGTCACGCGCACTCTGCACCGCGCGCCTACGAAGCTGCGCGCAAAGCGGCCGCACATTGCGTTGAAGCCGGTCAAATCTGTTTGGCGCACTGCATTGCCCTGTTGAGCGAAGGCGATACCTCCATGAAAGACTGCGCAGCCGGCGTTAACCAAATGCTGGCACTGTGCGGCACCTTGCAAAACCTCGCCGCCCAAAATTCACGCCTGACTCCGTCTTTGGCAAAAGTGTGCATCGAAGCCTGCAAACAATGTTCTGCCGCCTGCAAAGAACACGCCGGCCACCACGCTGAATGCAAAGCCTGCTACGAATCTTGCTTGGCTTGCATTAAAGAATGCGAAAAAATTGCTGCTTAATCAATATTAAAAAAGGCCGGCTGAATTTCAGACGGCCTTTTATTTTGCTATTTTGTTTACGCTATTCGGCTGCAAGCTCTTGCTCATCAAGCAGATTTTTCCGAACAATCGCAGGATTGCCCGCTGCCACGCAATAAGGCGGCACATCTTTAGTAACCACCGAACCTGCGCCGATTACCGCACCCTTACCGATGGTAACGCCGCCCATGATAATCGCACGTCTACCAATCCAAACATCGTCTTCAATCACAATCGGGCGAATGTCCGTATAGCCTTCAAAGCGGCGGGTTTCAGGGTTGAATTTGTGGTTGGTTGAATAAAACAGGCATTCCGGTCCCATCATCACGTTCTTGCCGAGGGTCAGGCCGTGGCAGATTTCGCAATTGACGCCGATACCCGAATTGTCGCCGATTACCGTATCCGGAAAAACATATCCGCCTTTTTCAATATTGACGTTTCTTCCGATGTTTGGGGAAATGCACGCAGCCAAAGCGGCGCGGAATTTTTGCGCAATTCTGCCGAATGGTTTGCAATAAGACGGAGGCAACATTCCTCCCCAGACACGCAAAATACGCGTCAATATCCTTTTTTGCATGGATTCCGTCTCCTGTTCGTAAAAGCGTAAATATTAATCAGACTATTATTTTTCTTAAAGTTTCACATCTAGAAGAGGTTTTACATCCTCTTTTCAGTTGAATTACAGCCCGATTACACAATATTTGGTTTGAAACTCTATTCTAAACTGTTCTCGCCTGTTGCGAAACTGCCCGCTACGCAAAATATCCGCTTGACGAAACAGCCAAAAATAGCGAAAATCCCACGCTTAACTGAAGTACAGGCAAAACCCCTGTGCCCGCTTAATCGAAAGGAAATCAAATGAAACAAGGTATTCACCCGAACTACCACGAAATCAACGTTACCTGCTCTTGCGGCAACAAATTCGTGACCAAATCCGCAATGGAAAAAGACAGCTTCAACGTTGAGGTTTGCTCCCTGTGCCACCCTTTCTACACCGGTACTCAAAAAATCGTCGACACTACCGGTCGTGTGGACAAATTCAACAACAAATTCGGCAACCTGTTCAAACGCTAATTGCCGCTTTGTCAAAAAGACTGCTTCGTGCAGTCTTTTTTGCATTCAGGCCGTCTGAAATATTTCTTTCAGACGGCCTGAGCTTTTTGTCGTCAACCGAATACCATATCATTCCAAACACCCGATAAAAACGAGCCATAAGCATTATTTTACAAAGCTCTCCGGTCCGGCATATCGCGCAAACCTGTCAAACCCTGTACCATTACTATTCAAACTAACCGTTTTTTGACCTTCCATGCTGACTTACACACCGCCCGATCCGCGCCGCCCCCAAAAAACCCATGAAAAACCATGGCTTCTGCTGCTGATGGCCTTTGCCTGGCTGTGGCCGGGCGTGTTCTCGCATGACTTGTGGAACCCTGCCGAACCCTCCCTCTTTACCGCCTCCGAATCCATGAAAAACGGCGGCAGCCTGTTGGTTGCACAAATCTTCGGCCAACCCGACTTCACCATCTCCCCTGCTTTTTTGTGGGTGGCAACCGCATTCCAAACCCTGTTTTCGCCTTGGGCGGCCGATGCCTATGATGCCGCGCGTTTTGCCGGCGTGGTATTCACCACCATCGGACTGACGGCCTGCGGATTTGCTGGTTTCAACTTTCTCGGCAGACATCACGGCCGCAGCGTTGTCTTAATCCTTATCGGCAGCATCGGTTTGCTGCCCATCGCCCACTTCCTCAATCCCATGTCGGCCGCTTTTGCCGCGTTTGGATTGATTCTGTGCGGCTTTTCACTGGCACACCGCCGCGTCATTATCGCCATTTTGTTGTTGTGCGGCGGTTGGGTTTTACTCTCCCTTTCCTCAGGCTATCTGCTGACCGCGGCCATGATGTTTTTGGCACTTGCCCTATCGTTCCATTCTACTTGGCAAAGCAAACGCTATCTGCTGACCCTGATTGGCGCCATCGTCGTTTCCCTGCCCCTACTGATTCTGTATCCGCTGGTTTTATCAAAAACCAATCCCGAATGGTTTGATATTTGGTTCAACCATTATTCCTTAGGCGTATTCGGCGGCTTCCATCAGATTCAGACGGCCTTCAACCTGCCCTATTATCTGAAAAACCTGCTGTGGTTTGCCCTGCCTGCCTGGCCGCTGGCAGCATGGACGCTCAGCCGCACGCGTATCCACGATAAAAATTGGGGCATTCTGAGCCTGTCGTGGCTGGTTATCATGACAGCCCTGCTCGCCATCAATCCTCAACGCCTGCAAGACAACCTCGTTTGGCTGTTGCCGCCGCTTGCCCTGCTCGGCGCGGCACAACTGGACGGCCTGCGTCGCGGTGCAGTGGCATTTATCAACTGGTTCGGCATCATGGCATTTGGTCTGATTGCCGTCTTCCTGTGGCTGGGCTTCTTCGCCATGAACTACGGCTGGCCTACCAAACTGGCCGAACGCGCCGCCTATTTTAGCCCGTATTACATCCCCGACATCGACCCGATTCCGATGGCAGTCGCCCTGCTGTTTACCCCATTGTGGCTTTGGGCGATTACGCGTAAAAACATCCGCGGCCGCCAAGCCGTCACCAACTGGGCGGCCGGCGTGACCTTGGCTTGGGCTTTGCTGATGACCCTGTTTTTACCGTGGCTCAACGCCGCCAAAAGCCATGCGCCGGTGGTACACCAAATGGAAGCCGCGCTTTCTTTCGAATTGAAACAGAAACTTTCAGACGGCCTCGAATGTATCAGCATCGACGGCCAAGACCAGCGCACACGCATCGCGTGGACACAATACAGCCATATTAAAACCACGACCGACAACGCCTCCTGCCGCTACCGCCTCATCCGTCAAGCCGCCAACATCGGCGCACCTTCGGGTTGGCAGACCTTGTGGCAAGGCGCAAGACCGCGCAACAAAGCCGAGACTTTCCTATTCTTAGAGAAAACTTCAGCGCAATAAATCCGTGACACTAGCCATAAAGCTGAATATTCCTGCTACATTCAAATAAAAGGCCGTCTGAAAGAACTTTTATCCTTTCAGACGGCCTTTGACTTACTTTAACACCGCTTCCCGTACAATGGCCCTTTTCCCTTATCTGCCTAAAAATATGAAACCCAACCGCCTTTTGCCCTTCGTCCTCTTATTGACTGCCCTCTCCGCCCATGCCAAAGATTTCATTATCTACGACCGCATGGACTATGTCGGCAAACCCGACCTTACTGCCGACAAACTCTCCAAAGTGTTCTTGGTTTACGAAAGCGAGCTGGTCAAACCCGATCCGACGGGCAAACTCAAACACGGCGTACTCAACGAAGCGCGCATCCGTGAATTGGCCAAACAATCGCGCCGCGAAGGCTACCGCACCATTTCCACCGACATCGAAAGCTGGTTTGCCGAAAAAGACGGCCAACTGCTGACCCCCGACGAATTGAAAACCGACTTCGCGCGAATGTACCAAATCTTCAGAGAAGAAAACCCGCGCGCCGTCATCAGCAACTACGGCATGCCTTCCGAACACCTGCACGGCATCCGCCACTACCGCCCCAACGTTGACAACGAAACCATCTTGGCCAAATGGCGGCAAGTCAGTAAACGCCGTGCACCCACCGCCGCCATCAGCGACTATGCCAATCCCGTGTTCTACATCACTTCCCCCGATTTGGTGCAATGGGAAAAAGACGTGAAAACCGCCGTTGACGACATCCACCAACGCTTTCCCAACAAAAAAATCATCGGCTACATTTGGCCGCAATATTATTCGGCCACCAACAGCCCTTATTTCAAGCAATTCATCGACCCCGCCCGCTGGCGCAAAATGCTCGAAATCAGCAAAAAATACACCGACGGCGTGATTATTTGGTCGGACAAGCGCGATGAAAACAACCAAATCGTGCGCTGGAACGATCCGCGCATCCAAGCCACGATGAAGGCGACCCAAGCCTTCATAAATGCCAATGCCAAAGAAATCAAGGTAGAAGGTTTGCAAAAATATTAAAAACAAGGCGGGCATGTTTGCCCGCCTCTTTATATACCTACACAGCTGTCTGTATGTTTGACACAACACGCTGCAAAACGACCGTACCACCAACGCTTCTGCATTCTTTCACACGTTTTTACCCGTTATTCTTAAGCACAGGCCGTCTGAAAATTGCCCGAATATCCAATACCCTTTACAATACCCGTAATTAAAATACATTTTTCGACACCCCTCTCCTGCATGAGTTCCACACCCTTCATCGAAATGAAAGACGTTGCCTTCGCATATGGCGACCGTCCTATTCTGAACAACATCAACTTCAGCATTCCACAAGGCAATTTCGCCGCCGTAATGGGTGGTTCGGGCAGCGGTAAAACCACGCTGATGCGCCTGATTACGGGTCAAATTCACCCACAATCGGGAAAAGTGCTGATTGAAGGGCGAGATTTGGCCGCATTTTCGGCGCAGGAGCTGTACGAACACCGCCGCCGCATGGGCGTTTTGTTCCAACACGGCGCATTGTTCACCGACTTATCCGTCTTCGACAACATCGCCTTCCCCATGCGCGAGCTGACGGATTTGCCCGAAGCAGTCATCCGCGATTTGGTGGTGTTGAAACTGAATGCAGTCGGTTTGCGCGGTGTTGAAAACCTGATGCCTTCCGAGCTTTCCGGCGGTATGTCGCGCCGCGTCGCCCTTGCGCGTACGATTGCGCTCGACCCTGAAATCATGTTGTATGACGAGCCTTTCACCGGCCTCGATCCGATTTCGCTGGGCGTTATCGCCCACCTCATCAGCCGTGCCAACAAAGCCCTGCGCTCGACCAGCGTCATGGTAACACATGATATTGAAAGGTCACTGGAAATTGTCGATCAAGTCATTTTCTTGGCACACGGCGAAATCATGTTCTCCGGCTCGCCCGAAGAAATGCGCGAACTCGACTCGCCTTGGGTGCGCCAGTTTGTCGGCGGCTTGGCAGACGGCCCCGTCGCCTACCGCTATCCGGCGCAAACGACTTTAAAACAAGACTTGCTGGGCTGATGTTCAGACGGCCTGAAACTTAAACAAGGCCGTCTGAAAACCATTTAACCAATCAACTGGAACCTATGAATTTTATCCGTTCCGTCGGGGCAAAAACCCTCGGCTTCATCCAATCGCTGGGCAGCATTACGCTGTTTTTCCTGCATATCCTGGCCAAATCAGGTACGGCGTTTACCCGTCCTCGCCTGAGCATCCGCCAGGTTTACTTTGCAGGCGTGTTGTCTGTCCTGATTGTTGCTGTGTCCGGCCTGTTTGTCGGCATGGTATTGGGCTTGCAGGGCTATACGCAGCTGGCAAAATTCAAATCCGCCGATATTTTGGGCTATATGGTTGCCGCTTCCCTGTTGCGCGAATTAGGTCCCGTATTGGCGGCCATCCTGTTTGCCAGCAGCGCGGGCGGTGCCATGACCAGCGAAATCGGCTTGATGAAAACCACCGAGCAGCTTGAAGCAATGAACGTGATGGCGGTCGACCCCGTGGCACGCGTAGTTGCGCCGCGCTTTTGGGCGGGCGTGTTTTCCATGCCTTTGCTGGCTTCGATTTTCAACGTTGCCGGTATTTACGGCGCGTATTTGGTCGGCGTCGAATGGCTGGGTTTGGACGGCGGTATTTTCTGGTCGCAAATGCAAAACAACATTACCTTCCATTACGACGTACTCAACGGCTTAATCAAATCCGCCGCTTTCGGCGTAGCCGTTACGCTGATCGCCGTACATCAGGGTTTCCACTGCGTACCGACCTCCGAAGGTATTTTGCGCGCCAGTACACGCACGGTAGTGTCTTCCGCCCTGACCATCCTCGCCGTCGACTTCATCTTGACCGCATGGATGTTTACCGACTAAAGGCCGTCTGAAACGACACTTAAAAAGAATGAAACAAGGACAATAGCACATGAAAAAAAATGCTTTGGAATTTTGGGTAGGACTGTTTGTCTTACTGGGCGCGGCCGCTATCGGCTTTCTCGCCTTCCGCGCCGCCGGCGGACAATCGTTCGGCAAATCCTCTCAAACCTACACCGTCTATGCCGATTTCAGCGACATCGGCGGCTTGAAAACCAACGCTCCGGTCAAATCCGCAGGCGTACTGGTCGGCCGCGTTGCCTCCATTCAGCTCGACCCTAAATCCTATCAGGCAAAAGTCGCCCTCAATCTGGACAGCCAATATCAGTTCAGCAGCGACGTTTCCGCACAAATCCTGACTTCAGGCCTGTTGGGCGAACAATACATCGGCCTGCAACAAGGTGGCGATACCGATTCTTTGGCGGCAGGCGACACCATTACCGTCACCAGCTCCGCCATGGTTTTGGAAAACCTTATCGGCAAATTCATGACCAGCTTTGCCGAGAAAAACGCAGATGGTGAATCTGCCGGTCAAAACAAACAATAAACACATATCCACTCAATATTCAGGACACTCCCATGAAAAAAACTTCCTTCATCAGCGCATTGAGCATCGGCGTATTGAGCATCAGCATGGCCTTTGCCTCTCCTGCCGACGCAGTCAACCAAGTCCGTGAAAACTCCGTTCAAGTGCTGAAAATCCTCAACAGCGGCGACGCCAACACTGCACGCCAAAAAGCTGAAGCCTACGCCATCCCTTACTTCGACTTCCAACGCATGACCGCTTTGGCCGTCGGCAATCCGTGGCGCACTGCGACTGACGCACAAAAACAAGCGTTGACCAAAGAGTTCCAAACCCTGCTGATCCGCACCTACTCCGGCACCATGCTGAAATTCAAAAACGCCAAGGTCAACATCAAAGACAACCCGGTCGTAAACAAAGGCGGTAAAGAAATCGTTGTCCGCGCCGAAATCAACGTTTCCGGCCAAAAACCGGTCAACATGGACTTCACCACCTACCAAAGCGGCAGCAGATACCGCGCATACAATGTCGCAGTCGAAGGCGCAAGCTTGGTTACCGTATACCGCAACCAATTCGGCGAAACCATCAAAGCCAAAGGTATTGATGGTCTGATTGCCGACTTGAAAGCCAAAAACGGCGGTAAATAATCCACCCCCGCACCATGCCGCCTGATGTTCAGACGGCATGGTGCCTTACATCATAAAGACACCATGCAAACAGAAATCCGCAACGGCACGCTCTACATCAGCGGCGACGTTACCGTCAAAACCCTGACTGCCTCCGCCTTTGCGCGCTACGAACAACAATGCCGTCTGAAAGAAACAGACAGCATAGACTTCAGCCAAGTAGGCAAAGCAGATTCCGCCTGCGTTTCCCTGCTGCTCAACGCTCTGCGCCGGACAGACAAAAAACCGACCATTCAAAACATTCCCGATTCCGTCCGCGCACTGGCCGAACTTTACGAAATCAAAGACTGGTTGCAATCATGAAAAAAACCACCGCTTCCCTCTGCCTCATCATCAGCCTTGCCTCCGCTCCCGCACTTGCCGAACGCAATCCGGCCGACCCTTACGAAGGCTACAATCGCACCGTTTCCAAGTTCAACGACAAAGCAGACAAATACGTCCTTTCCCCTGTAGCACGCGGCTATCGCAAAGTAACGCCCAAACCGGTGCGTACCGGCGTGAGCAACTTCTTCAACAACCTGCGCGATGTTGTCAGCTTCGGCAGCAACGTTCTGCGCCTTGACATCAAACGCGCTAGCGAAGACCTCGTCCGCGTCGGCATCAACACCACCTTCGGCCTTGGCGGTTTAATCGACGTAGCCGGTGCAGGCGGCGTACCCAGCAATAAAAACACCCTCGGCGACACCTTCGCCTCATGGGGCTGGAAAAACAGCAACTACTTCGTCGTCCCCCTGCTCGGCCCGTCTACCGTACGCGATACCGTCGGCAACGCCATTACCACCGTCTATCCGGTTAAAAATGCCATCTTCCACACCAGCGCAGGACGCTGGGGTACAACCGGCCAGCAAGCCATCAACACCCGCGAAGAGCTCCTCGACCTGACCGACAGCCTCGAAGGCGCAGCCATCGACAAATACAGCTACACACGCGACCTTTACATGAAAGTCCGCAGCCAACAAACCGGCGGCACGCTCCCTCAAAGCGAAGACGACAACATCGACATTGATGACTTAGTGGACAGCAATGCCACTTCCGAGCCGGTAGCAGCACCCCAAACTGCTCCGGCAGAAATCCCCGATACAGCCAATCCCCAAACCCTGTATCAAACACCATCAGAAAATCCCTGATTATTCCCAAAAATAAAGGCCGTCTGAAATTCAGACGGCCTTTATCCCCCAAAAGATAGCCAGTCCACCACCTTTGCTATATCATTCAACTATACAGAAACCAAGGAAAACACCATGTACGAAGTCAACCGCAGCGTCTTCCTGCTTATCCCCCTCGATCCATTTTGGAACTGGCTGAAATCCCTGCCCGGCAATCACTTGGATGGCCTGACGCTTGAAGATATCCAAGCCGATGCCAATTCCTACCTCGTTCGCCCGTGCGAAACCGCCGACGAAGTATGGGACGAAATCGAAGCACGCTTTGAAGACATTTTTGCTGCCGAATTGGCCGACTGGTGCGAAGACGAAAGCGAATGGCCTGATTTGGACGCCGACATTTTCAACGAATGGTTCGATATCCAACTCTCCACCGTGATTACCGACCTCGAACACGAACCCATCGCACGCGAAGAGTTCCAACCCATCAATCTCAACTGATGAAACTGACCGTCCGCAACTACCACCTCGACGGCTACGGCCACGTCAACAATGCGCGCTATCTCGAATTTCTCGAAGAAGCGCGCTGGACGTTTTTTCAAGAGCATGACCTTCTGTCCGAACTCGAAGGCATCATGCTCGTTGTTGCACGTATCGATATCCGCTACCGCCGCCCGTCGCTTGAAGGCGATGTTTTGACCTTTACAGGCCGTCTGAAAGACATCGGCACACGCCACATCATCCTCAGCCAAACCGCGACCCTACCCAACGGCAAAGCCGCCATCGAAGCCGAAGTTACCCTTATGCCCGTCAGCAGCGAAAGCGGCCGCAGCATCAGCGTTCCCCAAACCTTAGCTCACGCAATTCAAAACCTCGAATCATGAAAAAAATACTCACACTCCTTGTCGTTGCCACGATTGGCGCGCTTCTTGCCTTCGTCCTTATCCCCAGCAACAAAGCCGCCCCTGATTTCGCCCTGCCTGACCTGCAAGGCAAAACCATTACCAACGCCGACTTGAAAGGCAAAGTCACCCTCATCAACTTCTGGTTTCCCTCCTGCCCTGGCTGCGTGAGCGAGATGCCTAAAATCATCAAAACCGCCCAAGATTATCAAGGCAAAAACTTCCAAGTCCTCGGCATCGCCCAGCCCATCGACCCTATTGAGAGCGTCCATCAGTACGTCAAAGAATACGGCCTGCCTTTCACCGTCATATACGATGCCGACAAAACTGCCGCAAAAGCCTTTGGTACACAGGTTTACCCGACTTCCGTCCTGATCGACAAAAACGGCAACATCCTCAAAACCTACGTTGGCGAACCCAATTTCTCCCAACTCTATCAAGAAATCGACCAAGCCCTCGCCCAATAAATCCAAGGCCGTCTGAAACCATATTTCAGACGGCCTAAAACCGAAATATCCTTTATAATAAGCAACATTTTATCCGTTCAGACACCAAGCTCCTCTATCAACGAAGGCCGTCTGAAACAACCGAATACCCATAAGAGAACATCATGAAATTTATCGACGAAGCAAAAATCGAAGTCGCCGCAGGCAAAGGCGGTAATGGCGCAACCAGTTTCCGCCGCGAAAAATTCGTACCCCGAGGCGGCCCTGACGGCGGCGACGGTGGCAAAGGCGGCAGCGTTTGGGCAGAAGCCGATGAAAACACCAACACCCTCGTCGAATACCGCTTCGTCAAACGCTACCAAGCCAAAAACGGCGAAAAAGGCCACGGCTCCGACCGCTATGGCGCAGGTGCGGACGACATCGTCCTCAAAATGCCCGTCGGCACCCTTATCCGCGACCTCGATACAGACGAAATCGTTGCCGACCTCACTCACCACGGCCAGCGCGTCTGCCTCGCCAAAGGCGGCAAAGGCGGCTTGGGCAACATCCACTTCAAATCCTCCGTCAACCGCGCGCCCAAACAATCCACGCCCGGCGAAGAAGGCGAAACCCGTTCCCTGCAACTCGAGCTTAAAGTCCTCGCCGATGTCGGCTTGTTAGGCATGCCCAACGCCGGTAAATCCACCCTGATTACCGCCGTATCCGCCGCACGCCCCAAAATCGCCAACTACCCCTTCACCACCCTGCATCCGAATTTAGGCGTCGTGCGCATCGACGAAAACCACAGCTTCGTCATGGCCGACATCCCCGGCCTGATTGAAGGCGCGGCAGAAGGCGCAGGCCTAGGCCACCGCTTCCTCAAACACTTATCGCGCACCGGCCTGCTGTTGCACGTCGTCGATTTGGCGCCCTTTGACGAAGCCGTCAACCCCGCCGAAGAAGCACTCGCCATCATCAACGAATTACGCAAATACGACGAAGAGCTCTACGACAAACCGCGCTGGCTGGTGCTGAACAAACTCGACATGCTCGATGAAGAAGAAGCCCAAGAACGCACCACCGCCTTCCTCGAAGCCATCGGCTGGGACTATCCGAAACCAGACGACCGCTTCCAATTTGACATGGAAACCCCGCGCCTCTTCCAAATCAGCGCCCTGACCCACCAAGGCACACAGGAATTGGTACACCAAATCAACCAATACCTGACCGAGAAAAAACGCATCGAAGCCGAGAAAGCCGAAGCGGAGCAGGCAGCGGCAAAAGCCGAAATTGTGGCAAATCAGCCAAAAACGAATACTAACGTTTTACAGGCTGAATAAAGTTTCAGGTGGCATTTCTGCGTGAAATCCCACCCAAAAATAAAAACAAAGGAAAATTTGATGAATCCAGAAAATATATTTGTTTCTTCTTCAAACGACACACCTATGATGCAACAGGATTTTGACGAATTGAAACAAGCCGTTGCCCTGCTGACCAGTCCGTCATTAACTGCCAAAATGACGGCAATAGTCGGTTCGCCTGTGGAGTACCTATTAGACAAGCTACCCAAAGGTGCGGCAGACAAAGTTAATCAAATTATTCAGACAGCATTGCATAAAGTATTCGATGCCAGTGCATCCACTATGAATAGTGAGAAAACTGAAGCCTCTACTAAAACTCATAAATTAATGGCAGGCGTAACGGGTGCGGTTGGTGGTTTTTTCGGCTTCACTGCTTTGGCAGCCGAGTTGCCAATTTCCACCGCCATTATGATGCGTTCCATTTTGGACGTAGCACGCAGTGAAGGTTTCAACATCAACGATTACCAAACCAAATTGGAATGTATTGCCGTCTTCGGTTTTACCGTCAATGAAGACAAAGATGATGACAGCGCTGAAAGCGGTTATTATGCCAGCCGTATCGCATTGAGCCAAATCATGAACGTAACCTCAAAAGAACTACTTGTTTTGACACAGGGTACAACTGCCAAAGTGATTGACACTTCGACTATCGGCAAAGCATTAGCTCAAATCATTCAGGCTGTTGCCACACGTTTGGGCGTTCCGCTTACCGAAAAAGTGGCAGCGCAATTAGTTCCTGGCATCGGTGCAGTTGCAGGTGCAACCCTAAACGTCATGTTTACTGATTTTTATCAAGACATCGCTCGCGGACATTTTATTGTCAAACGCTTAGAAAGCAAATATGGCGAAAGCCATGTCCGCCAGCAGTTTAATCTGATTCGTCATCAAAATATATTATCATCACAATAACCTATTGAATATGCTAACCATCTACAACACCCTTACCCGTCAAAAAGAACCCTTCACCCCCATCGATCCTGCCAACGTGCGTATGTACGTTTGCGGCATGACGGTTTACGACTACTGCCATCTCGGCCATGCCCGCGTGATGGTGGTGTTTGACATGATTGCGCGCTGGCTGCGCGAGTGCGGCTATCCGCTCACTTATGTGCGCAACATTACCGACATCGACGACAAAATCATTGCCCGTGCGGCTGAAAACGGCGAAACCATCGGCGAGCTGACTGCGCGTTTCATTCAGGCTATGCACGAAGATGCCGATGCTTTGGGTGTGTTGCGTCCGGATATTGAGCCGAAGGCAACAGAAAACATTCCGCAGATGATTGCCATGATTGAAACCCTGATTCAAAACGGCAAGGCATATCCTGCCGCAAACGGCGACGTTTACTACGCCGTGCGCGAGTTTTCCGCTTACGGCCAATTATCGGGCAAATCGCTAGACGACCTGCGTGCAGGCGAGCGCGTGGAAGTGGACGGTTTCAAACGCGATCCGCTTGATTTTGTGTTGTGGAAAGCGGCCAAAGTAGGCGAACCGGCATGGGAAAGCCCTTGGGGTAACGGCCGTCCGGGTTGGCATATTGAATGCTCTGCCATGAGTGAAAACCTGTTCGGCGATACTTTCGATATTCACGGCGGCGGCGCGGACTTGCAGTTCCCGCACCATGAAAATGAAATCGCCCAAAGCGTCGGTGCCAGCGGTCATACCTGTGGCCACGACCACGCGCAAACCCACCACGGTCGAAGCATCGCCAGCCACGTCAAATACTGGCTGCACAATGGCTTTATCCGCGTGGATGGCGAAAAAATGTCCAAATCGTTGGGCAACTTCTTCACCATCCGCGAAGTGTTGAAACAATACGACCCTGAAGTCGTGCGTTTCTTCATCCTGCGCGCCCACTACCGCAGCCCGTTGAACTACTCCGACGCGCATTTGGACGACGCAAAAGGCGCGCTGACCCGTCTGTACACCACGTTGAAAAACACACCAGCGGCTGAGTTTGATTTATCTGAAAACGCCAATGACTACACCCGCCGCTTCTACGCCGCCATGAACGACGATTTTGGTACGGTTGAAGCCGTTGCCGTGTTGTTTGAACTGGCAGGCGAAGTGAACAAAACCAATGATGTATACCTCGCCGGCTGCCTGAAAGCTTTGGGTGGCATCATCGGCCTGCTGCAACGTGATCCGACCGAGTTTCTGCAAGGCGGCGCGGTTTCAGACGGCCTGTCCAACGAGGAAATCGACGATTTGATCGCCCGCCGCAAACAGGCGCGCGCGGATAAAAACTGGGCAGAGTCCGACCGCATCCGCGACCTTCTGAACGAACACAAAATCATTCTGGAAGACAACGCCGGCGGTACGACTTGGCGCCGCGGTTGATTTTATGGCATAGATAAAAGGCCGTCTGAAACTGTTTTCAGACGGCCTTTTTAATTTTGTTATTTCAAAAAGGGCGCAAACATCGCGCCCTTTGTTTAACACATCATTTCACTTATGCGCCAAATACTTTCAGACGGCCTTCGATTGGTTGGAAGGCTTTTTCACCGGCTGAAGCCGCGATACCGCCAATCACCATTTGCGCACGCAACAACCAGCTTTCCGGCAAGTTCCATTCTTTGGCAATGGCCGCATCAGGCAGTGGATTGTAGTGTTGTAGATTGGCGCCGATACCGGCAGCCGCCAATGTTGTCCACACAGCATATTGAACCATGGCATTTGCCTGATCCGCCCAGATCGGGAAGTTGGCCGCATAAGATGGGAACTGCTCTTGCAAGCCTTTGACAACATCTTGATCTTCAAAGAACAAAACTGTCGCCGCGCCTGCTTTAAACAAGTTCAGTTTTTGCGCAGTGGCTTCAAACTGCTCGGCAGGAACAATTGCACGCAAAGCTTCTTCAACAAAATGCCACACTTTGGCATGTTCTTCGCCAAACAATACGACCACTCGGGCAGATTGCGAATTGAAAGAAGACGGCGTATGCAAAACGGCGTGTTCGATGATTTTGGTTACTTCCTCATTGGACAGAGGCAGGGTGTTGCTCAATGCATAGATAGAACGACGGGTTTCAGCAGCTTGTTGCAAAACAGAATAAGTCATGATCTTTTCCTTAAATTAATCTTTATCTTTACCAAAAGCGTTATCCAAAGCCCACGCTCCGCCACCGACTACTGCCAGATACAGGAACACGAAGCAGAACAAAACGGCAGATTCGCCATGGTTGGCCAATGGGAA
The DNA here is from genome assembly GCF_001812725.1 of Neisseria sp. HMSC067G12. Taxonomy (NCBI): domain Bacteria; kingdom Pseudomonadati; phylum Pseudomonadota; class Betaproteobacteria; order Neisseriales; family Neisseriaceae; genus Neisseria; species Neisseria sp. HMSC067G12. Next base: position 180,204 of record NZ_KV810201.1, read on the forward strand.
CAAAACATTACCAGAAGACGCGTGGGCCATAAAGTAGGCGGCTGCCATCTGACCGGACAAAACAAACGCGGCCGGACGCGTAAACAGGCCCAATATCAATAAGATACCACCGACAATTTCCAAAACACCGGCCACCAGCATCAAGCCTTCGGGCGCACCGCCCATAGACATCGGAAAACTGAAAAACTTGGCCGTACCATGCAGCAAAAACAGATACGCCGCAACAATACGCAAGACAGACAATACAACAGGTTGGAATGATTTGAGGGCTGACATCTTAATAATCCTTATTTTAATGGCTACCTGAAGAGGTATGGAGCAATTTCAATAAGTGCAGTATAGATAATTCCCAGTAAGAGATATATACTCGAATTATTGATACAACGTTTCCTAATAAGAAATAATGGATACCCTATTTAGCCTAAAAGTTTTCCGCCAAGTTGTTCAAAGCGGCAGCTTTACCCGTGCCGCCGATCAGCTCGATATCTCCACCGCCATGGCCAGCAAACACGTCAGCCATCTGGAAAACACCATTCAAGCCAAGCTCTTACACCGCAACAGCCGCAACCTTCATCTGACCGAAGCAGGCGAAGAATACTACCGCCAGTGCAGCTACGCGCTGGATACCTTGGACACCGCTGCCCAAAAAGCGGCAGGCGGTACCGACACGCCGCAAGGTATGTTGCGCGTTACCATGCCCCTATGGTTTGCAGGTGGCAATATGAGCGCATGGCTAGCAGAATACCGCCAGCGTTATCCCAAAGTCACGCTTGACCTCGTCCTCGACAACCGCCATATCGACCTCATTGCCGAAGGTTTCGACCTCGCCTTACGCGTTTCCAAAACCCCCTCCCCTTCGCTGATCGTCAAACCGCTGGCCAAAATCGAGTTCGTCCTGCTTGCCGCTCCCGACTATCTGGCCCGACACGGCACACCCGATACGCCCGAAGCCGTCATGCAGCATCAAGCCATCCTGCCTTCCTATACCAGTCAACAAAACTGGGAGATTACCCACCGCATTACCGGAGAAAAAGCCATTCTCCATCTCTCCCCGGTTATCCGCAGCGACAACACACTGATGATACGCGAGCTGATTAAAGCAGGCGCAGGCATAGGCTATCAGCCCCTTTGGGCAGTTCAGCAGGAATTGAAGGATGGTACATTGATCCAACTTCTGCCCGATTACACCATCTGGACAGACCAACTGAACGCCACCTATGTCGACAGGGCATTTCTCAGTGCGAAAGTACGCAGCTTTATCGACTTTCTCAATGAAAAAATATCGGAAAGATAAACATCAAGGCCGTCTGAAACACTTTTCAGACGGCCTTTAATCAAAGCAACAATCCAATCAATAATTGGTCGAGCAGAACTGTTCGCGTTTGTCCGCATCGGCGGCATAGCATGTCAAACCCATGCCTGACGCATTACTGTTGTTCGCTTTCGCACCCGGTTTCTTGTTCACCAAAACCTTACCGTTTTTTCCGATTTCCACGGTTACGCCTTTGCCGTTTTTCAGCTTCCATTTCAACACTTGCGCATCGGCACTTTGGCACTTACTGACCGTACAGCCGCCTTCTGTCGCAACATTGCCGTTTTTATAAATCACGCACTGCTGCTGGCTGTCGGTACAGGCTGCATACGCAGCAACGGAGAAACAGGAAATCAGCACGGCAAACAAAACAGGTTTCATGGTTTGAACTCCTAAGGTTGTGATGATGGGTTTGTGATATTTGGAACTATACGCTTGTTTGCATGTGCCTACTACAAAATGTATCGTTAACATTCAATGGGCGCATCAGTATATCCATTCCACTAATTATCTAATTCGCCTCATACGATAAAGGCCGTCTGAACATCACTTTTCAGACGGCCTTCAATTGGTTTTCTACCTTACCGCTTCAACTTCGCAAACGCATCCGCCATTGCCGAATTGGTTGGGGCGCGGTCGTTGCGTTGGGGTTTGCGGTCGCGGCGTTCTTGATGTCGGGTTTCAGACGGCCTGTTGCCTTTGACTGTGCCGCCCGGTTCGTCATCCAAACGCATGGTGAGTGCAATGCGTTTACGCGCAGCATCGACTTCCAGCACTTTCACTTTCACCACATCTCCGGCTTTCACGACTTCGCGCGGGTCTTGAACAAATTTATTGGACAGGGCGGAGATGTGCACCAAACCGTCTTGATGGACGCCGATATCCACGAACGCGCCGAAGTTGGCGACGTTGGAGACCACGCCTTCAAGTATCATGCCGACTTGCAAGTCGCTGATTTCGTGGATGCCTTCGGCGAATGAGGCCGTCTGAAACTCGCCGCGCGGGTCGCGACCGGGTTTTTCAAGCTCGGACAGGATGTCCAGAATGGTCGGCAGGCCGAAGCGTTCGTCGGTGAAGTCGGAGGCTTTGATTTGCTTCACGCGCTCGCGGTTGCCGATGAGTTCGGCGGCGGTAATGCCTTGTTGCGCCAGCATTTTGGCGACAACAGGATAGGCTTCGGGGTGGACGGCGCTCGCGTCCAACGGCTCTTTGCCACCGTTAATCCGCAAAAAGCCTGCCGCCTGCTCGAAGGTTTTTTCGCCCAAACGCGGTACTTTCAGCAATTTTTTGCGGCTGTCGAACGCGCCGTTTTCATCGCGGTAGGCGACGATGTTTTGGGCAAGGGTTTGATTTAAGCCGGAAATTCGCGCCAAGAGCGGGGCGGAGGCGGTGTTCACGTCCACGCCGACGGCGTTCACGCAGTCTTCGACCACCGCGTCCAGCGATTTGGCGAGCTGGCTTTGGTTCACGTCGTGCTGATACTGCCCCACGCCGATGGATTTGGGGTCGATTTTGACCAACTCGGCGAGCGGGTCTTGCAGCCTGCGGGCGATGGACACCGCGCCGCGCAGGGAAACGTCCAAGTCGGGGAACTCGCGCGCCGCCAGTTCGGACGCGGAATAAATCGACGCGCCGGCTTCGGAAACGACGATTTTGTGCAGCCCCATTTCCGGCATTCCGCCCACCAGTTCGCCCGCGATTTTGTCGGTTTCGCGGCTGGCGGTGCCGTTGCCGATGGCGATAAGTTTCACGCCGTGTTGTTTAATCAGGCGCGACAACGTTGCCAACATATTGTTTTCTTGATGCAAATAGACGATGACGGTATCCAACAGCTTGCCCGTGTCGTCCACTACGGCGCATTTCACGCCGTTGCGGTAGCCGGGGTCGAGACCCAGCGTGGTCAGCCGTCCGGCGGGCGCGGCGAGCAGCAAGTCTTTGAGATTGCGGGCGAACACGGTAATCGCGTCGGTGTCGGCGGCTTCTTTCAGACGGCCTAGGGCTTCAAGTTCCAACGACAAAAAGATTTTTGCGCGCCAAGTCAGGCGCACGGTATCACGCAGCCATTTGTGGCCGTCTGAAACCTTGAAACGGCGGGCGATGATTTGCTCGTATTCGCTTCGCTGCGTAATCGGCGTGTCGTCGGGCTGGTATTTGAGCGCGATGTTCAAAATGCCTTCGTTGCGGCCGCGCAAAACCGCCAGCGCGCGGTGGCTGGGCATGGTGCGGACGGGTTCGCGGTGGTTGAAATAATCACTGAATTTTTCGCCTTCGGTTTCTTTGCCTTCAACGACTTGCGCGTGGATTTCGGCTTCGTTCCACAACTTATCGCGCAGCGTGCCGATGAGTTCTGCGTCTTCGGCAAACTGCTCCATCAGAATCGCGCGCGCGCCGTCCAACGCGGCTTTTACGTCAGGGACGTTTTCGTTCAGGTAGTCCTGTGCGGCGGCTTCAACATCCTGCGGCTGCTCAGCAAGCAACACGTCCGCCAGCGGCTGCAAACCGTGTTCGCGTGCGATTTGCGCTTTGGTGCGGCGTTTGGGTTTGTAGGGCAGATACAGGTCTTCCAGCGCGGTTTTGTTGTCGACGGCTTCAATTTGCGCCCTGAGGTCGTCTGAAAGCTTGCCTTGCTCTTCAATGCTTTTTAAAACAACGGTTTTGCGCTCTTCCAATTCGCGCAGATATTGCAACCGCTCGGCAAGCTGGCGCAGCTGCGTATCATCTAGCCCGCCTGTAGCTTCTTTACGGTAACGCGCGATAAAAGGTACGGTTGCGCCATCATCTAAAAGCTCAATCGCAGCATTGATTTGCGCGGCAGTGGCGGAGAGTTCTTGGGAGAGGATTTGAGTAATGTTCATCAATAGAATTCCAACGGACAGGCCGTCTGAAATTTCAGACGGCCTGATTTAAAAAACAATCGCTTTAAGGCAGCGAATTATAATATTCGTAGGCTTTGTCCATATCTTCAAACTGGTGCATATGCCCTTTTTCCAGCACCATCGCATTATCGCAATATTGCTTCATGGCGCTGTGGCTGTGCGACACCAAAATGATGGAACGGTCTTTGCGCTTTTCAAACAACTCGTACTTACATTTATCGGCAAAGCGCGAGTCGCCAACCGCAATCACTTCGTCAATCAGATAGCAATCAAACTCTACCGCCAACGACAAAGCAAATGCCAAACGCGCCTTCATACCTGAAGAATAACGCTTAACCGGCTCGTAAAGATATTGCCCTAGCTCGGAAAACTCTTCGGTAAAGTTCTTCACATAATCGATATCGACATTGTAAATCCGGCAGATGAAACGCAAATTGTCCATACCGGTCAGGCTGCCTTGAAACGCACCGGAGAATGCCAAAGGCCAAGAAATACTCATCGTCCGCTTGATTTCACCCGTGGTCGGCGGCTCAACGCCACTGATCAAACGGATGAGCGTCGATTTACCTGCACCGTTGCGGCCGAGAATACCGATTTTCTCGCCCTTCTCCATTTTGAAGTTGATATCGTGCAAGACTGTCCGCCAACCTTGGCGGGTCAGATAGCGTTTGGAAACGTGTTCAACTGAAATCATTGCGGCTCAACCCCTTTGCTGAATCTCGCCACCATCGCCAAACCAAGCAGCAGCAAAACTAAATTACACAACAAAATATACCAAGGATTTTCGTAAGTCGTAACGCTGTTACCAAAATATCCGGCACGGAACATTTCTGTACCATGCACCATCGGAAGCATCAGCACATAGTGTTGCAACTGCTGAGGCAGGTTGTGTACGAAGAAAAACACGCCGGACAAAGGCATCATCACAAAACTGATGGTACTCCAAACTTTGCCAAACGGCTCAAAGTGAAACGCCACCGAACAGATGACCAGCCCCAATCCAACGGCAAACATTGCCATCAAAAGCCAAGCCAACAACATATAGAAAATATCTGCCGGTACATCAATCCAGCCGATGACGACCAATGCAGCCATAATCACAACCTGCGCAATGGTGGCACCGGCAATCTCCAACAACATACGCGCAAAAATGGTATCTAAAACACGTACATTTCGGTGATACAGCAGGCTTGTGTTGGCCGCAATCGAACCGATGGCGCGATTAGAGGCATTACGCCACATCATCATCATCGGATAGCCTGTCAGCGTGAAAGCCACGATATTCAAAGCCGACACGTTGTGCATGCGGAAAAACTTCCACATCAACACCATAACCAAAGTCAGCAGCAAAGGTTCGACAAATAACCACAAAAAACCAATGTTATTACGACCGTAGCGAGTAATAATTTCACGCATTAAGAGCGCGCCGATTACCCTTTTTTGGATAAGCAGCGACTCCAAAAACGATGTTTTATGTAGCTCTTTCATCAGTTTTTATGCTCACGGATACTTGCAGACAGCAACACGGCAATGCCATAGACAATCAAACCGATGACAAACGTTGCCACAATGTTGTACAGACGGTTTGGTTCATGCGCCAAGTCAGGTTTGTTCGGCTGGGAAATCACTTCCAAATACAATTGCTGACGATCTGCTTCCGCTTTCGCACTTTCCAAAGAAGTCATCGCTGCAGCCAATTGTTTCTCAGCCAATTCGTTTTCCAAATACACGCGCTGATATTCCGCCGCCTGATTGGACAACGAACCCTCGCCACCGCCGGAAATCGCTTTCATTTGTTGCGAGATTTCTTTACGCAAGCTCTTTTCACGCGCAATCAAACCTGGAATTTGCGGGTTTTCAGGCGTAACGGCTTTTACCTGGTCAAGCTGAGTTTGAATGACAATCAACTCGTCCTGCAATTTGGATACCAAACCCATTTGCACATCGGATTGCGCCTTCAAGTCAAAAATACCGTTGGACACACGGAATTTTGTCAATTGAGCCGAAGCTTCTTTAACTTTCTCTTCAGCCGAATTGACCACTTCCTGAGCATAACGAATCGTATCCTGACGCGCACGTTCGTTCAGCTGGTTGATCAATACCTCACCCTGTTTGAGCAAAGCATCATTGATCTTTTGAGATTCACCGGCATTGAAAGATGTAACGCTCAAATTAGAAATGCCTGAGACAGAGTCAAAATGGATGGATACCTTATCGCGGTAGTATTGATAAAACGCTTCATCCTCGCCACGCAGGCCAAAACCATTAAAACGGCTGAAAATGTCGCCTTCTTTTTCATAAAAATCACGAACGGGCATTTTCTTACGCAACGCGTCCAAAGCCGAACGCGACTGCATATATTCCTGCACGGTATAAATATCGTCTTGCGCACGAGAGAAACCAGACCCCTGCAAAATAGCGCCCAAGCCGTTCAAAGACGATTGGCTTTTAGGAGAACGCACCACAAAGCTGGACTGGGATGTGAACTGATCAGAAGCAAATAGTCCGTAATACACACCGGAACACAAAGTCGGCACGATAACCGTTACCCAAAGCAACGGATTAATCTTACGCAACCAAGACTTTTTGGCCTTTTTCTTTTCGGGAGCCGGTTGTTCCGGTTTCACATCCACATTTGCAGAAACTTGCTCAGACATTATTTTCCCCATCAGTTCACTAAATTATTAATACTGTTCGCACCGCTAACCACAGGCGAGAACACAAATGACAAGAACTTGCGTACTTCGGCCATCGGTGCATTCGATACGTACACCACGTCCTTATCCTTCACAGGGAAACGCTGCATCCAAAACATAGAATTCGCATCTGCCAGGTTCAAACGGTAGACCACAGGAATCTCCGCACGATCGCCATAACCCTTTTCAACCCATTTAGATTGTTTCTCAGGAGGCAGCTCGGACAAAGGCGCATAACGGAATACAAATACGCCGCGCGCATCTGCACTATAATCCTGCAGACCGCCCATACGTCCCACAGCCTCAGCCAAAGATAAGCCCTTCACAGAGAAACCAATCTGCTGCGTATGACCGACCGCACCCATAGACGTAAACGTGCTTGGATTAGTAATCATTGTGACTACATCACCGCGGCGCAACAAAATATTTTGACGCGGATGCGCCACCAAGTCTTCCAAAGCAATCGTTCTGACAACATTGCCACGTGTCAGCTGTACGTTCGTATCCTGAACATTCGCAGTCGAACCGCCCACGGCAGCCACCGCATCCAACACACGCTCGCCTGCAGCCGTCAAAGGCATACGCACACTGTTACCCGCGCGGATAACCGATACATTCGCCGCATTGTTTTGCACCATGCGCACCATTACCTGCGGCTGGTTTGCCATTTTTTTCAGACGGCCTTTAATAATGTTTTGCACCTGAACCGGTGTTTTACCAAGGACAGACACATCGCCAATAAACGGCACAGAAATCGTACCTGCAGAGCTGACCATCTGTTCAGGCAGCTTCGTTTGCTGCGCATTACCCGAACCGGTAGACGACAAAGCTCCGCCGAACAACACAGCCGGAGGAGCTTCCCAAATCGTAATGTCCAGCACATCACCTATATTGATAGCCCCTATTGATGATGTACCATCGCCCAACTGAGCAAATGACTGATTAACTTGCGCTTGATATAGCGACTGAGCTACCGCACCATTCACATCAATCAACTCCACCTCTGGCACTTCGGCTGTAGCCGACTGTTGCCCCAAAGCAACAACATTTCGTGTACTTGGGCCGGAAGTAGGAAGAGAAGAGCATGCAGCCAACAGACTGACACACAACAATAACATGCCCCTGCGGGTAAGACATTCTGCTTTCAACATTGATTAAATCTCACTATACTTTTAATTACGCACAGCCATTATAACACCTGATGAAATATTAGGCCGTCTGAAAACCTGACATAAGCATCAAAAGACATCACATTACAGCGAATACCGTCATGAGAAAACTTAAAAAACTGATTCGACAACCAGGTGTATTCTTCCGCGACTATCTCAACAAAAGATACCCTGTCCGAAACGCCGAACAGCGTACAACAGAGTCTGACGAACCGGTCATTATCGACAACAGCCTGTATTTAGCCGAAATTGAAAATAGTATCGACCTTCCCCCTATTAAAGTTGATGTCGTTTTCACATGGGTAAATAACCAAGATCCCAAATGGCAGAAACGTCGGCGCCAACATAGCCCTACTGCCGAACAAAACGCACTCCACAATAATGACGAAGCCCGTTTCAGCAACCACAACGAACTTTACTATTCACTTCACAGCGTGCGCACCTTCCTGTCGTGGGTCAACCATATCTACATCATTACCGACAACCAACGCCCCGACTGGCTCAATCCTGCCGACTATCCCAATGTCAGCATAATAGATCACAGTCAAATCATTGACCCGCAATACCTGCCCACCTTCAATTCGCATGTAATCGAAGCACACTTGCACAACATTCCTAATCTAAATGAACACTTCATCTATTTTAACGATGATGTATTTGTTGCCCGACCATTACCGAAGGAACATTTTTTTCACGCCAACGGGATTGCTTCACTTTTTATTGCAGACAAAAGCCTAAAACAAATGTCCGAAAGAGGAACCGACACACCCACTCTTTCCGCCTCAAAAAACTGCATCACACTATTACAACAGCACTACGACTGCCACATCGACCGTCCGTTAGTACACACCTATATTCCACTGCATAAAAGCAGCTTTCAATTTGCTTGGCAACACTACCGTACTGAGATTGAAGCCTTTTTATCCAACCGTTTCCGTTCTAACCACGATCTCAACCTTGCCACCTTCCTCGTACCTTGGCTGATGTTTTTAAACAGGAAATCTACAGTAGGTAATGAAATATGTTATTATTTTAATATCCGCTCCAACAAAGCGCCTGCCCAATATATCAAGCTCTTGGAAAATAAAAAAAATGGGCGGCAGCCACACTCTTTTTGTGCCAACGATTTTCACAGCCAGCAACAGATTGAAAACTACCAGGACAAACTGATTCAAATGCTGGAAAATTACTTCAAAACCAAATAAAAATAAAAGGTTAAAAAAAATGAACAATAAAAAATTTCGGAAGCTCTTACGAGACCCTAAACTCTTTTTCCGCGACATGTACGCCAAACGCGTAATGAAACTCAAAAAATACCTTCCCTTAAAATACGAAGGTAATAATCAATTTACAATCGTTTCAGCCGTTTATAACGTCGAAAAATACCTTGATGAATACTTTGACAGCATCGTCAAACAAAGCTTGAATTTCAAAAAACACATTCAAATCATTCTAGTAGATGATGGATCAACCGACCATTCGGCAGAAATCATCAAACGATGGCAAGCCAAGTTTCCCCAAAATATCCATTATTTTTACAAAGAAAATGGCGGCCAGGCCTCGGCACGCAATCTGGGTTTGCAACATACACAAACTGAATGGGTAGTATTTACTGACCCTGACGATTATCTTCACCCTGACTACTTCAAATCAGTAGATACTCAAATTAGCCAACATCCGTCGGCAGTAACTGTAGCTACTAATATGAAATTTTTCTTTGAAAATCAAAATATCATTAAAGATAGTCATCCTCTAAGATTCCGTTTTAACAAAACCCACGTTATTGATGTTGCCAAGCTCGATAAATTTATCAATATGTCTGCTGCCTCAACCTTTTTCAGAGTCAGCCATATTAAAAAACAGAATTTGGTGTTTGACCACAATGTTAAGCCAAACTTTGAAGATGGCAAATTTATTGCAGACTATTTATTAGATTTGCAGGACGCAAAAGCTGTGTTTGACAGAGATGCCGTCTATTTCTATCGCAAACGTGAAAGTGGCACATCCACTCTAGATACTTCTTGGCAAAAAGTAGAAAAGTTTTCTAATGTTTTTGAGTATGGCTTCTTGCCTATGCTTAAAAACTATAAAAACCGCTTAGGGTATGTACCCTCCTCAATACAAAAAACCGCATTATATGATATGGCTTGGTATATTCAACAATTGCTTAATAGACCTGAACGTCTAGATTTGTTGAATACTAAACAAAAATCACATTTTTATGATCTAATGCAGCAGGTTTTTGATTATATTGATCAAAAAAATATTATGGAATTTGGCTTAGCAGGAGTATGGCTATTCCATAAAGTTGGCATGCTTGGAATGTTCAAACAGAGCGAGCCGCCATTCCAAATCGCCTATATTGAAAACATTGATCGTGAACGCAAACAGTTCCTTATCAGCTATTTTACCTATTTCGACCAGCCATATTCTGTGCAAGCCGATGGGCGTGATCTTATTCCTGTCTATGCAAAAAGCGTGGTCAATAAGCTAAATGAACAATTATTTGTTTACGAAAAACGTTTGTGGATTCCCTATGGTGACGTTGCAGACAACGCCAAAATTAATATTCTACTTAACAAAAAAGCAATGCGAATTTCGATTAAAGGTAAAACCTTTATGCACGGCATCGCATTAAATGAACTTACCGGTTTATTTACGCCGTCTGAAAAATACCTTTCAGACGGCAGCTGGCTTTTAATGGATAGGGAAACTAAAGCTGATGACAACGCTGAGCATTTTTATCGTTATATGATGCAGAACCACCCTGAACAAACTTGCTATTTCGTACTCAACAAAACTGCCCCAGACTGGAACCGTCTCGAACAGGAAGGCTTCAAACTTGTAGAATTCGGCGGTAGTGAATATGAACAACGTTTGCGTAAAGCTGAAAAAATCATTTCTAGTCATTTGGAAAAACACATCAACAATTATTTTGGGGATTTATACGAACACAGCAAAAAATTTGTCTTTCTTCAGCACGGAGTAACTAAAGACAATCTTTCTGCATGGACAAATAGCAAACAAAACCTACACTGTTTCATTACCACTACTGAGCCAGAAAGCCGCTCGATTAAGGCTGACTTCAATACCTACAAGCTGACTGAAAAAGAAGTAGCACTAACTGGATTTCCACGCTACGACTCCTTACTATCAAAAAATAAGCCCGACAGTCGCAAGATCCTGATTATGCCAACTTGGCGCAATAACATTGTCGGTCAAAATATCGGTACAGGTAGCAATACTCGTACGCTCAACAGTGCTTTTATGGAAACTGACTATGCCCGTTACTGGCAGGCTCTGCTTCACGACCAGCGCCTGAAGGAAATGGCAGAAACCTACGGCTACGAAGTAATTTTTGCACCACACCCAAATATCGAGCCCTATTTGGAAATAATGAATGTCCCTACCTATATAAAAATCTGGAGTGGACTGCGTGAAACTGAAAGTATTCAAAATCTTTTCGGACGTTGCGCCGTATTGATTACCGACTACTCATCAGTAGCATTTGACATGGCCTATCTGAATAAGGCAATTATTTACTATCAATTTGATAAAGAAGCCTTTTTCTCTGGTACACACACCTATCAAAAAGGCTATTTCTCTTACGAAACTGACGGATTTGGCCCTATTACCATCAATCAGCATGAAACGCTGACTGAATTAGAAAACATTTTAAAATCAGGACATGCCAAACCCGAATATCTTGCTCGCATCCGCGATACTTTCCCCTTCCAGGAAGGTGGCAACTGCGAACGTGTGTATCAAGCTATTACTGCTCTTGACCATGCCGAAACCGCTGACAATCTGCCGATTTTAATCAATATGATTGAGCAAGCAGAAAATCATCAGGTATGGGACTTGGCTGCAAGCCGTATCCAAACTCTGCTTGATACAGGCCGTCTGAATGCGGAAGAAACAGCTGATTATCGCCATCGTTATCTGAATGCTTTATTTGAGAGCAAACAGTTTGATACTTTGCAAAACCTGTTACCTGATTATCCCGATACCGCAGGTTACTGGCATGCAAAAATGGACTTATATATCGGTAATGCTGTTAAAGGGGCGGAATTTTTTGCTGAAAACGAGCATATAGGAACGCAAAATGATTTACTTGTCGCATTACTTGCAGCCTCGTTTCACCAAGCAAAAAGGCCGTCTGAAAAACTGTTTGCCCGGATAGGTACAGATTTACCCGACTCATATCAACCTTTGTTAGCCGTAGCACAAAAGCTATCGGAGCAAAATTATTTTGTAGCATTGGCTTTACTGAAAACGTATATTGATAGCTTGGACGATCGTGAAAAAGGCTATCTCAAACCCGAGCTGTTGGCTTCTTACCTCTGTATGAACCTTGGTAACTTACAAGGCGCGCATCAGTTTTTGGTTGCTTTTGAAAACCATACTAAGAATGATCCAAGTTGCCGTATCGCGATTGCAAGACTGGCAAAATTACGCGGTGATTCTGAAAAACTATTTACCCAGCTTAACCGTGCCTTTGAAGAAAATCTGCTCTTAATTCCTGAAGATTTAACGGTCGATTATCTGAAAAAAATGTACGCTACCGGCAACACTGACGGCGAAGGATATCTATTGGCTCAACTGCGCCAAAAATATCCTGAGAATCCGTCTTTGGCCTTGTATGAAGCTGAAAAACTTGCCCAAAACCAAGATTGGGAGTCTGTCACCAAAATATTGGCTGATTTTGCACAAACCACACCGGAAACGATGTATCTTTATACAACTTCTTTATGCCGTCTGAAAAACCATCAGGCAGCACAACGTTATTTTGACAGTCTCTCTCTACAAGACACAGCAGCATATTGGAAACTGGCAGCTGAAATAGCCGAAGCTAAAGGTGACAAGGCATTACAGGCTGAGTGTCTGAAAAAACAATTGGCTTGTTTAGAGTAATCTCTGTCTTATCTTAAAAAAGGCCGTCTGAAAACTTTTATGTTTTCAGACGGCCTTTACTATTAGATGCACTAATCGAGTTCTACTGTTGAATTGATATAGGTAACATGATTCATTTCTGCCAAATCCTTACCTTCATCTATATCTGTGTATAAAACATTATTGCGTTCCCAAAATACATCTTTGCGTATGACTTTAGCCGGCACGCCTGCAATAACACAGTTATTAGGAAAATGTTTTTTCACTACCGAAAATGCACCAACAATACTACCGCTACCAATCTTTGTACCACCCCAAATTGTTGCGCCATAGGCTACCCACACTCTGTCTCCAATGGTAACGTCTTTAGAAATATTTAAACGTTTTCCAGTATGAACATCATAAATCGGGTGTGCATCATCAGTACGGATTTGATTATTAGTGGCAAACATACAATCTTCACCAATGGACAAGGTTGTATGTTCGGCAACAGTAATATAAACCGGATTGGTACTGGTAGTTTTACTGCCGATATTAATCGTACAGCCTACTCCCAAACACCATTGGCCTTGCATAGAAACATTTTCTCCAATATAGACTTTGCTGTCCTTGCCTAAAAATTCCAAAAATACATTACGCAAGTTTGCATTAGGGTGGATAACAACTTCATTCCCACCTCCTCCTAGAAATTGGAAATGACAGTTTCGCAGATTATCAGGTGCAGTAATTTTATTTCCGGAGGTGTCGATATAATTACCTGACATCACCTCTTTTTTGCGGCTGTTAACTACTGGCCGTTCAGAAAAATATTGTTCCGCACGCTCGGCCAATTTGATAAAGACCGCACAGGTTTGGGCAAAATCCAAAGTACTGACATCATAAATGTATACATTATCCCCATCCTGCTTAGATAAGCTGAAGTTTGGAAACATTTCTCCGATATTATCTATCTCACTTTTATTACGATAAAACAGGAAAATCTTCTGCCAATCTAAATTTAAGCTGACAGAAAATGGTGTTTCACGGTCAGATTTGAAATTGCAGTACACATTCTGCTGATAATAAATATCAACAGACGTATTTTTTAATTTGATATTTTTAAGAATTTCTTGCTGAAATTCTTCAGCCGTTTTATCTACCATTACATTCCCCAAACATGATAAATATGGTTCAAATATTAAAAAAATAGACAGTAAATTTTAAACTTACTGTCTATTTACTTCGCATTTAGTTCAGATTAATGTCCGAATCAGTAATATGGATGTCCAACAGCAAATTATTGATAATGGTATTGGACAAGAATACTGTGTTGCCTGAAAAATCTATGTGCTTTTGAATTTTTTCAAAGTCAAACTCACATAATACAACTGTAGGCAATGCTTCTTTCAGCTCTTTAATATCCGGATAAAACTCTGATACTTTAGCCGATGAAATGACCACTTGATTTTCAAGGTTATGATCAATTACATCTGGTAGCTTTTTGAAAGTCTCCAAAATCGGCGTACGGATAGAATGCAGATACAATGGATCTTTGCCACCATAGTATTTATGATTGCCCAAAAATGGGTCGATTGCAAAGGTTTTGTACCCACCAATTAAGCCGTGATATACCGCTCCTGTACCGCCTGATGATGCACCGCAAATGACTACGTTTTTCTTATCTACGCCATAAATATTCATCAGGCTCTTAATGAAACGCTGGATATTGTCTTCGATATTTTCATCAAACTTTGTATTCAACCCGTGACTGCCAAACGCGTCTGATACATCAGCCATACGGATGATGTAAGTATTTGGCATAATGCTGTTGCTGATAAATGGAAATGGGTGGCTATAATAACGGTCAACCATATTCTCATTACTCTTATTGGTATAAGAGAACAACACCAATAGGTTTTTCTTGTTGGCACTCAATACTTTCGGTGCTTCAACAGTATAAATGACATTTTCCAACTCATGGAAAGAGTCTGGGAAATAAGCCAAAAGATCTTTATAACTGTGCTTGTTCACGCGACGGAACACACTTACACCCATTTTGTGTTCAACAGCTAAAAAGCCTCTATTATTTAGCTCATAAACATAATCACTTAGACCATGATTCCGAGCATAGCTTAGGAAAAACTCATTACTGTCGCCTTTAACACCAATGTATTCAACTTCCGGCTTATCCAAGTACTCGGCTAAATTAATGCCCTTATTTTTTTCAACATTCAGGATGTAGCATAATTCGCTGCCAAGATAAATGGAAGTGACTTCTAAAATCTCACTAAATTTATCCTCGATTTTTGCCCAATCGGTTTCAGCAAATTTAAAAGACAATACTGTCTTTTCTTGATTAACCGATTGTGGGTAACTTCCATAAATTTCTGAAATATATTTCAGAAATTTATGGAAGCCGGAAATCTTAGAAATTTTGCTCTTATTACGCTCAATAAAGTTAAAGGTTTGTCCTACTGCCGTATAACTGACGCTGACAAAATAGTCGTTCAACAGAAAATCAAACACTATACTTTGATTGTTATAAATCCAAGCGTTAACCTTTTGAGGATCAATCTTGGCTTTTCGTAAGATGTTTTGCTGAATTTGATATAAATCCATTTTATAAACCCTGCTGATATTTTTCCAACAATGCTTTTTTGTCGGTTTTGTGGTTGGTGCTGACTGGAATTTCATCAATGTGAATAAATTCAGACGGCATCATGTAAGACGGTAAATTTTGTACTAATGCGTCTTTGATCGCCTGAGTATCTGCACTTTGCTTGGCTGTATAGAAACACACCAAACGCAATACTGCGCCTGTGTTGCGTTTCAAAGCCACTACTGCCACATTATCAAAGGCAAATTCCTTAAGGTTAAGGATTTTTTCTTCAATTTCTGAAAGTTCGATACGGTAGCCATTGAGCTTAATCTGCTCGTCTTTACGGCCTTGTACATAGAACAATCCATTTTTTTCAAAACCGTAGTCACCTGTTTTATAAGTACGGTTATCTGCACTGTGTACTACCAAGCGTTTAGCATTTTCAGTTTCGTTGTTCAGATAGCCACGCATCACATGGTTACCGCTAATCCAAATCTCTTCGTCAACAATCTCTAATTTGGAATTAAGCACGGCAACGCCTACAGGCAACTCTTCTTCTGCCGCCAGCATATCAGGTGTAATATCAACGTAAGTTGTTGCTACAGTAGCTTCAGTCGGACCATAGGTATTGATAACACGGACACCGGGAAATTTTTGAAAAATCATATTTACTACTGGTTTGCCAAGTTTTTCGCCGCAGAACAAAAATTCTTTCAAACTCGGTAAAGTAGCTTGACTACATTTAGGGTTAAGCAGCTGCTGCATGGCAAAAGAAGGCGTGGAAACCCAGGTAGTAATTTGTTGTTTGGCCAAAAAATCAATCCAGGTGGCAGGATTAGAAATAGCATCACGACTGTTCATGACAATGCAACCGCCGTAAGCCAAGTTGCCAAAGATTTCGTACATTGACAAATCAAACGCAAACGGAGCCTGATTCATGAATACATTAGGTGCGGCTAAATTAAGCTGCTCTTTCATCCATTTCATCAGGTTAAACACGGCTTCACGACCGATTTGCACACCCTTAGGTGCGCCGGTTGTTCCTGAAGTAAACATGATGTAAGCCAAATCTTTTTCAGCCAGCTCTACTTCTTCGTCAGTCTGCTTTTCAAAAGTTTGCGTTGCCGAACGGTATACAAAGCGTGCTTTCGACAGTTGGCAGATATTGTTCAGACGGCTTTCAGGATAAATACTATCCACCGGAATAAAAGGGATTTTGTTTAATAAGCAGGCATAAATTGCCACTGCAAAATCAATTTCTTTATGGCCGTGCAACACCAGAGGAATGTTTTTGGTAATATCTGCTATGCTTTTGTAAGCCTCGATAAATGCGGCTATTTTTACGCGCAACTCTTCCCAAGAACATTCTTGAGTATCATTAACTAACGCTTTTCCCGAAGTTTGGCTGAAACGGTATTCCAAAAAATCATCAAGATTTTGGAATTCATTTAATTGTTTCATGATTTAGCCTTTGTAATTATTTTCAACATATTGAATGATATTGGCTGAGTTTGCCAAAATATCAACCAGTTGCTCAAACGGCAAATCAACATCAAATTTTTGTTTGATGGCCATAACCAAATCCATTGCGCTCACAGAATCAATAAGTCCTGTAGACAACAATTCTTCATTTGCTGACACTTGTTTTTGTGCAACTTGTGAAATCAACGCCAAAACTTCGTTAGATACTGACATGGTAAGATCCTTTTATTAAAATTGAAATGATAACGCTTTGCACTCTGTGCATAACACTGTGATTATCCCATATTTTTTTACTTTTCAGGTAACTAAATATACAATATCCAAATAAAGCAATCCCTCTTTGACAACACTTACACCAGGCCATCTGAAAGCGTGTTTGTATTTTCAGCCAACCGATTTCACGACTTCCAAACACAATTTTAATTAAGGAAAACCAATGACTATTCTTATCACCGGCGGTACCGGTTTTATCGGTTCTCATACCGTTGTTTCCCTGTTGAAATCAGGCTTTAATGCCGTGATTTTGGACAATTTGTGCAATTCGTCTGCCAACATCCTCCCGCGCTTGGAAAAGATTACCGGCAAGTCTGTGCCTTTTTACCAAGGGGATATCCGTAATCGTGAAGTGTTGCGTCAAATCTTTGCGGAACACGATATTGATGCTGTCATCCATTTTGCCGGCTTGAAGGCAGTCGGTGAAAGCGTGGCCAAACCAATGAAATACTATGACAACAATGTGTCGGGCAGTTTGGTTTTGGCTGAAGAAATGGCGCGTGCCGGCGTATTTAAGATTGCGTTCAGCTCATCTGCTACGGTTTACGGCGATCCGGGTAAAGTACCTTATACGGAAGATATGCAACCGGGGGATACGACCAGCCCTTACGGCACGTCTAAGTCTATGGTGGAGCGCATTTTGACGGATATCCAAAAGGCCGATCCGCGTTGGAGCGTGATTTTGTTGCGCTATTTCAACCCTATCGGTGCGCATGAAAGCGGTTTGATCGGCGAGCAGCCAAACGGTATCCCAAACAATCTGCTGCCTTATATCTGCCAAGTGGCTTCAGGCAAGCTGCCGCAATTGTCGGTTTTCGGCGATGACTATCCTACCCCAGACGGTACGGGTATGCGCGACTATATCCATGTGATGGATTTGGCGGAAGGCCATGTGGCGGCAATGCAGGCGAAAAGCGATGTTTCGGGTGTACACCTGTTTAATTTGGGTTCGGGACGTGCTTATTCGGTATTGGAAATCATCCGTGCCTTTGAGGCAGCCTCCGGTTTGACCATTCCGTTCCAAATCAAACCGCGTCGTGATGGCGATTTGGCCTGTTTCTACGCCGATCCCGCCTACACCAAAGCGCAGACCGGTTGGGAAACCAAACGCGATTTGGCGCAGATGATGGAAGACTCATGGCGTTGGGTCAGCAACAATCCAAATGGCTACGACGATTAAGTTGACCTGATACAGGCCGTCTGAAAGAGATGTTTTCAGACGGCCTCTTTATCTGAAAAACACACTTTCTGTCTGCTATAATCCGTTTATATTATTTTGACTATCCTCTGAAACTTATGAAAAAAATCCTTGTTACCGGCGGCGCGGGCTTTATCGGTTCTGCCGTTGTCCGTCATATTATCCAAAACACCCAAGACTCTGTCGTCAATGTCGATAAGCTGACTTATGCCGGCAATTTGGAATCTTTGACTGAGGTAGCCAATAATCCTCGCTATGCTTTTGAACAAGTGGATATTTGCGACCGCGCCGAACTCGACCGCGTATTCGCACAACACCAGCCTGATGCCGTGATGCACTTGGCTGCGGAAAGCCATGTCGACCGCTCTATCGATTCGGCAGGCGAATTTATCCAAACCAATATCGTCGGTACATTCAATCTGCTTGAAGCAGCCCGCGCCTACTGGCAACAAATGCCGTCTGAAAAGCGCGAAGCCTTCCGTTTTCACCATATTTCTACCGATGAAGTCTATGGCGATTTGCACGGCACAGACGATTTGTTTACCGAGACCACGCCATACGCGCCGTCCAGCCCCTACTCTGCTTCTAAAGCGTCCAGCGACCACCTCGTCCGTGCATGGCTGCGTACTTACGGTTTGCCGACCATCGTAACCAACTGTTCCAACAACTACGGCCCTTACCATTTTCCGGAAAAACTCATTCCTTTGATGATTCTGAACGCGCTTGACGGCAAACCGCTGCCCGTTTACGGCGACGGTATGCAAATCCGCGACTGGCTGTTTGTCGAAGACCACGCGCGCGCGCTGTATCAGGTTGTTACCGAAGGTGTTGTCGGCGAGACCTACAATATCGGCGGCCACAATGAAAAAGCCAATATTGAAGTCGTCAAAACCATCTGTACCCTGCTGGAAGAGCTTGTTCCTGAAAAACCGGCCGGCGTGGCACGTTATGAAGATTTGATTACTTTCGTACAAGACCGTCCCGGCCATGACGTACGCTATGCCATCGACGCTGCCAAAATCGGCAGGGAGCTGGGCTGGAAACCTCAAGAAACATTCGAATCCGGCATCCGCAAAACAGTGCAATGGTATTTGGACAACAAAACCTGGTGGCAAAACGTATTGAACGGCAGCTACCGTTTAGAGCGTTTAGGCACCGGAAAATAAGTTTTCAGACGGCCTGTTCCCATATTAGGCCGTCTGAAAATCACGCAAACACACACTACTCAGGAGAAAACCCATGAAAGGCATTATCCTTGCCGGCGGCAGCGGCACTCGCCTCTACCCCATCACGCGCGGGGTATCCAAACAGCTGCTGCCCGTGTACGACAAGCCCATGATTTACTATCCCCTGTCCGTATTGATGCTGACAGGAATCCGCGATATTTTGGTCATTACCACGCCTGAAGACAACGCCTCTTTCAAACGCCTGCTCGGCGACGGCAGCGATTTCGGCATTTCCATCAGTTATGCCGTGCAACCCAGTCCGGACGGCTTGGCACAGGCATTTATCATCGGCGAAGAATTTATCGGCAACGACAATGTTTGCTTGGTTTTGGGCGATAATATTTTCTACGGCCAATCATTTACGCAAACATTGAAACAGGCCGCCGCCAAGACCCACGGCGCAACCGTATTCGGCTATCAAGTCAAAGACCCCGAGCGTTTCGGCGTGGTTGAATTTGACGAAAACTTCAACGCCCTGTCTATCGAAGAGAAACCGCAACAGCCCAAATCCGATTGGGCGGTAACCGGCTTGTACTTCTACGACCAACGCGTCGTCGAGTTCGCCAAACAAATCAAACCGTCCGCCCGCGGCGAATTGGAAATTTCCGACCTCAACCAAATGTATTTGGAAGACGGTTCATTGTCGGTTCAACTTTTAGGACGCGGTTTCGCATGGTTGGACACCGGCACCCACGAGAGCCTGCACGAAGCCGCTTCATTCGTCCAAACCGTACAAAACATCCAAGACCTGCAAATCGCCTGCCTGGAAGAAATTGCTTGGCGCAACGGTTGGCTTTCCGATGAAAAACTGGAAGAGCTGGCGCGCCCGATGGCGAAAAACCAATACGGCCAATATTTGCTGCGCCTGTTGAAAAAATAATGTTTGAGGCCGTCTGAAACTTTTCAGACGGCCTTTAGATGAAAGATAAAACAATGAACATCATTGATACCGCCATTCCTGACGTAAAACTGCTTGAGCCGCAAGTCTTCGGCGATGCGCGCGGCTTTTTTATGGAAACTTTCCGCGACGAGTGGTTCAAGACCCAAGTCTGCGACCGCACCTTCGTGCAGGAAAACCACTCCAAATCCAGCAAAGGCGTATTGCGCGGCCTGCACTATCAAACTGAAAACACACAAGGCAAACTCGTGCGCGTGGTTGTCGGCGAAGTATTCGACGTGGCCGTCGATATGCGTAAAGACTCCCCTACTTTCGGCAAATGGGTAGGCGAGATCTTGTCTGCAGAAAACAAACGCCAACTGTGGGTACCCGAAGGTTTCGCTCACGGCTTCTATGTACTGAGCGATGAAGCCGAGTTCGTCTATAAATGCACAGACTATTACAACCCCAAAGCCGAACACTCGCTGATTTGGAATGATCCGACCGTCGGTATCGACTGGCCGTTGCAAGGTGAGCCGAACCTGTCGCCTAAAGACTTGGCAGGCAAAGTATTGACCGAAGCAGTCACGTTTTAAAAAGTTTTAAAAATAATTCAGGCCGTCTGAAAGAATGTTCCTCTTTTCAGACGGCCTACAATCCATTAATAACAATAATCGACGAAAACGCATTGTGAAAAACGCCTACATTCCCTCTCGCGGCATCCGCAAAATCCCCCATCTCTCCACCCTATTGCCTGAGTTTCATATCTGCAAAGACGGAAAAGGTGCAGAGACTGTTGTCGGCTGGGGTTTGCGCCCGACGACACACAAAGCACGTGCTTTTGCCGCCGAACACCAGCTTCCCTTTATTGCGTTGGAAGACGGTTTTTTACGCTCGCTCGGACTGGGTGTCGCCGGTTATCCGCCCTATTCCATCGTCTATGACGACATCGGCATCTACTACGACACCACACGTCCTTCGCGTTTGGAACAACTGATTCTCGCCGCCGATACCATGCCGTCTGAAACCTTGGCTCAGGCGCAACAGGCGATGGATTTCATCCTGCAACACCACCTGTCCAAATACAATCACGCGCCCGAGCTTTCAGACGATCATCCTTTACACTCCCCATCCAAACCCGAAACCATCCTCATCATCGACCAAACCTTCGGCGATATGGCCATCCAATATGGCGGCGCAGACGCCTCTACGTTTGAACTGATGTTTCAGACGGCCTTGAATGAAAACCCGCAAGCCGATATCTGGGTAAAAACCCATCCCGATGTTTTGTGCGGCAAAAAACAAGGCTATCTGACCCAACTGGCGCAGCAACACCGCGCCCATCTTTTGGCAGAAGACATCAATCCGATTTCTTTGTTGCAAAACGTCGATAAAGTTTATTGCGTTACCTCGCAAATGGGTTTTGAGGCGCTTTTGTGCGGCAAACCACTGACCACCTTCGGCCTGCCGTGGTATGCCGGCTGGGGCGTAAGCGACGACCGCCACCCACAAATCGGCAGCCTTGTTCAAACCCAACGCCGCGCCCGCCGCAACTTGCTGCAACTCTTCGCAGCAGCCTATCTGCAATACAGCCGCTACCTCAACCCCAATACCGGCGAAGCAGGCAGCCTCTTTGATGTTATCGACTATCTGGCAACGGTCAAACGCAAAAACGACAAATTGCGTGGAGAGTTGTATTGCGTCGGCATGTCTTTGTGGAAACGCGCGGTTGCCAAACCGTTCTTTAACGTACCCTCATGCCGTCTGAAATTTATCTCCTCCACCCAAAAACTGGCAGGGGTCAAACTGTCCGACGATG
This sequence comes from Neisseria sp. HMSC067G12, assembly GCF_001812725.1. Lineage (NCBI taxonomy): Bacteria > Pseudomonadati > Pseudomonadota > Betaproteobacteria > Neisseriales > Neisseriaceae > Neisseria > Neisseria sp. HMSC067G12. Next base: position 202,603 of record NZ_KV810201.1, read on the forward strand.
CACGCATCCTAGCTTGGGGCAACGGCAAAGAGGCCATCGTCCGTTTTGCCGAACAACATAATATCCCCCTGCTGCGCATGGAAGACGGCTTTATCCGCTCGGTCGGACTCGGTTCTAATTTAGTGCCACCGCTGTCGCTCGTTACCGACGATATGGGCATTTATTTCAATGCCGAAACCCCGTCACGTCTTGAACACATCCTCCAAAACCAAAACTTCGACGACCAGGACTTTCAGACGGCCTTGAAGCTGCAAAAAATGCTGACCGAAAACCACATCAGTAAATACAACGTCGGCAGCTCAGACTTCACGGTCCCGTCAACCAACAAAACCGTAATCCTCGTTCCCGGCCAGGTTGAAGATGATGCGTCTATCCGCTACGGTTCGCCCCAAATCTATCGCAATCTGGATCTGCTCCGTACCGTACGCGAACGCAATCCCGATGCCTATATCATCTACAAACCGCATCCAGATGTAGTCAGCGGTAACCGCATCGGCCATATTTCCCCTGAAGATACGGCACGATATGCCGACCAAACCGTCGAACAAGCCGATATCCTGACCTGTCTCCAATACGCAGACGAAATACATACCATGACTTCGCTGACTGGTTTTGAATCCTTGTTGCGCGGCAAAAAAGTCAGCTGCTACGGTCTGCCTTTTTACGCAGGTTGGGGACTTACCCAAGATCTGCTCCCCATTCCGCGCCGCAGCCGCAGGCTTGAGCTTTGGCAGCTGATTGCCGGCACGCTCATCCACTACCCCGACTATATCCATCCCGAAACCCATCAGGCCATTAATGCGGAAACCGCTGCCCAAATCCTGATACGACAAAAAAATATGCAAAAAAACAACAACGGATTACATCGCGGGTACTTTGCTAAAAAATTAGGTAAAATCAAACAACTATATCGATCTTTCAAATAAACACCATCAAAGTTAACAATGCGTCATAAACCAGCTTCAATTGCGGCATCATTGCCTTTGCATCGTTAATACGCTTGGCGTATGCTTGAAAGTTCAACTCAAAACTATTACATAAAAAACAAAACCACATTGCGACATGAAACAGACCGTCCTCAAAAACAACCTGCAAAACCTGCTTGAAAGCGCAGAAAATATCCTGCTGCTTCAAAGTCCTGTCGGCGATTTTTTTCTGCGCCTTGCCAATTGGCTGACTGAAAACGGCAAAACCGTACATAAATTCAACTTTAATGCAGGCGACGACTATTTTTATCCGCCCACTCAAGCTCATACCGTTGTTTTTAACGACAACTACGATGCCTTTCCTGAATTTTTGCAAGAATACATCGTTCAACATCACATCCAGGCGGTTGTCTGCTTTGGCGACACACGCCCTTATCACGTCATTGCAAAACGCATTGCAAACGAAAACCAAGTCGGTTTCTGGGCGTTTGAAGAAGGTTATTTCCGCCCCTACTACATCACCTTAGAAAAAGACGGCGTCAACGCATTTTCCCCGTTACCGCGCCGTGCCGACTTTTTTTTGGAACAATTCCCCAAGCTGGCACAGCAAGAATACAAAGCGCCGACGCCGGTACGCGGCGGGTTTATGCCCATGGCCAAAAACGCCGTCCGTTACTATATCGAATTGTTCCGCAACCCGAACAAGTACCCGAACTACATCCACCACCGCGCATCCAATGCCGGCCATTACCTCAAACTGTGGTCGATCTCCATCCTCAAGCGTTTGAACTACTATATTGAAGACATCCAAATCGCCAAACGCGTGGAGGCGGGCAAATACGGCAAATTTTTTATTGTTCCCTTGCAGGTATTCAACGACAGCCAAGTCCGCATCCATTGTGACTTTTCCAGCGTCCGCAGCTTCCTGCTCCATATTTTGGCCTCCTTTGCCGCGCACGCGCCTGCCGATACCAACCTCATCATCAAGCATCATCCGATGGACCGCGGCTTTATCGACTACTCGCGCGACATCAAACGCTTTATCAAAAAACACCCCAAACTCAAAGGCCGTATCACTTACGTCCATGATGTCCCCCTGCCCGTTTTCCTGCGCCACGGCCTCGGCATGGTTACCATCAACAGCACCAGCGGCCTGTCCGGCCTGATTCACAATATGCCAGTTAAGGTTCTCGGCCGTGCCTATTATGATATTCCCGGCATAACCGACCAAAATACCTTGGCAGAATTTTGGAATCATCCGACACCGCCTGACAGCGACCTGTTCCATGCCTACCGTATGTACCACCTCAACGTGACCCAAATTAACGGCAACTTCTACAGTCAGGTGTTTTTCCCCAACAAAGACACATCCGACTCTTCCATACCGACAACCTGACTTAGCGAAGGAAAGTTCAGGCCGTCTGAAAATATTTCAGACGGCCTGAAGCAATCAATACCTTGGCTACTTCCATGTAAATCAAACACAAAAACCTGCATTTATCATTAACAATAAATTACAAAGACAGTATAATGACCGAGCTGTCATGAGCGCATACCGACTCAAGCTGAGCCTTTTGTAACACACAAAATATGGATGCCCCTAGGCAAAACAATATAACAAGCTAAGCATCCTAAAGATAAGCCAGCAAAACTATGCCGAGCAATATTTTTACAAAGCCCTCAACCGGTATCGCCGCCCATATGCCACAGCATCCGTCTTCCACTTTATATCCGCCCGCAAACCATGACCGCCGCTCCTGATATCCTCTACCGGCAAGCCGCCGCCCTTTTGGAACAATCCCATACCGCCCAAGCCCTGCCCCTGTTGCAACAGGCGGCAGAGCAGGGTTATGCGGAAGCTGCTTTCGCATTGGGCAACCATCTGCTGCAAAACGGCCAATTGGAGCAGGCACTTTCATGGTTGGAAGCCGCCGCTGCCCAACGCCACCCCATGGCACTCTTCACCCTGCTGCAACAACGCGAATACAACGGCACCCCGACCGGACAGCTTCTTAACGAATACGCCTGGCTGGGTGAGCAAGGTCACCTCGAAGCCCAATTAATCCTCATGCGTTACCACGCACAGCGCAATGATCCACAATCCCTCTACTGGGCGGAGCTTGCCGCTGCCCGATATGCTGCGCCTGCGTATTACCATCTGGCACGCCATCATCAACGCCAAGGCGACGTTGAAACAGCCATCGAACAATACGAAAAAGCGGCCACGCTCGGTGTGACTGCTGCCTGCTGGCAACTCGGTCAAATCTACTTCTACGGCACAGGCGTCAGCCACAACCACGCACAAGCCGAACAATATCTCGAACAAGCCGCGCAAGCCGGCCACATCGCCGCACAAACCCTGCTGGCCGACCTTCTTGCCGCCCAACGCAAACCCGAAGCCTTAGAATGGTATCGTCGTGCCGCCGATAAGGAACAAGCGGAAGCACAGGCCAAGCTGGCCCAATACGCCCTGACCGGCGAACTTTCCGAACGAGACCCGTTCCAAGCGGCACGCTACGCCAAAGCCGCTGCCGAAAAAAACCATCCCGAAGCCCTGAAAATCATGGGCGACCTCTACCGCTACGGCCTCGGCATCAAAGCCGACAACCATATCGCGCACGATTACTACCACCGTGCCGCCACGTTAGGTTCTGCCTCCGCGGCACAAAAACTCATCAGCGACGCCGCACTGTACCATCCGCAACAATACGAACAAATCAAAACAGCCGCCCTGCAACAGCAACAAATCGGAACCATCTACCGTTTGGCGGAAGCACAAGCCCACGCCATCGGTCGCTACGCAGACTACAATGCCGCGCGCAAGAATTACATGGAAGCAGCCGAATTCCACCATAAAAACGCGGCGGCAGCCTTAGGCCGCATCTACCATTACGGCCTCGGTACGGCGCAAGACCCTCGGGCGGCCGCCCACTGGTACGCAATCGCAGCCGAACAAAACCACCCTTCCGCCCAATACCACCTCGCCTGTTTTTACTATCACGGGCAAGGTGTCGGCTGTCATGTTCCGACCGCCTGCTACTGGCTGCAGGCCGCCATCAGCAACGGCCACACTTCGGCCGAATCATTAACATCCCTATTAGAACAATGGCGCCGCGAAGTGCACCATGCCATCGGTCAAAAGGCCGTCTGAAAATATTTACACTCGCATTTTTTGACAATCTTTAACTATTCCCCTAATATTTGCCAGTTATTTTTCACGGACACGTCATTGTTTTCATTTCTTTCTGAAAACACCTTGCCCGCGCATCAATACCATGACACTCGGCGGATAACGCCAAGCGTTGAAACACACTACATCCGGAACAAAAACGGATGCTCGGAAAAACATTTCTAGGAGGTGAAACAACATGGAATGGGAATTCAACAGTTATTACACACTGATTGCCGCCACACTCGTGTTGCTGGTTGGTAAATTTCTGGTTCAAAAAATCAAATTCTTACGAGACTTCAATATTCCCGAGCCGGTCGCCGGCGGTTTGGTTGCCGCTATCGTCCTGTTCGCCCTGCACGAAGCCTACGGCGTCAGCTTCAAATTTGAAAAACCGCTGCAAGATGCGTTCATGCTCATCTTCTTTACATCCATCGGTTTGAGCGCCGACTTCTCCCGTTTGAAAGCGGGCGGTTTGCCTTTGGTTATCTTTACCGCCGTGGTGGGCGCATTTATCATCGTCCAAAACTTTGTCGGTGTCGGCTTGGCGAGCGCATTGGGCTTGGATCCGCTGATTGGCCTGATTACCGGTTCGATTACCCTGACCGGTGGTCACGGTACCGCCGGTGCATGGGGTCCTGACTTTGAAAGCAAATTCGGCCTGACCGGCGCAACCGGCTTAGGTATGGCTTCTGCAACATTCGGCCTGGTATTCGGCGGTTTGATCGGTGGTCCTGTTGCACGCCGTCTGATCAACAAAATGGGCCGTAAACCTATCGTCAAAACTGCCAAATCCGACGACAACGATGCTACTGATGACATCTTCGAACAAGCACAGCGCACTCGCCTGATTACGGCTGACTCCGCTGTCGAAACGCTCGCGATGTTTGCCGCATGTTTGGCTTTTGCCGAAATCGTGGACAGCTACGACAAAGCCTTCTTCGACTTGCCTAAATTCGTATGGTGTCTGTTTGCAGGCGTGGTCATCCGCAACGTCCTGACTGCCGCCTTCAAAGTCAATATGTTTGACCGTGCCATCGACGTATTCGGTAACGCCTCCCTGTCCCTCTTCCTGTCTATGGCTCTTCTGAACCTGAAACTGTGGGAATTGACCGGTCTGGCAGGCCCTGTAACCATCATCTTGGCCGTACAAACCGTCGTGATGATTCTGTACGCCACTTTCGTTACCTACGTCTTCATGGGTCGCGATTACGACTCTGCCGTATTGGCGGCTGGTCACTGCGGTTTCGGTTTGGGTGCTACCCCGACTGCCGTTGCCAACATGCAGTCCATTACCCAAACTTTTGGCCCGTCTCACAAAGCCTTCTTGATTGTGCCTATGGTGGGTGCGTTCTTCGTTGACTTGCTCAACGCCGCCATCCTCTCCGGCTTCATCAGCGTCATCAAAGGCTGATACGTCTGACATAGAAAAGCACTTGCCGCATTTACTTGCTGCAAGTGCTTTTGTTATGATAAGCATGTCAGGCCGTCTGAAAGGCCGTCATCTTCAGGAGTACCCATGTACAAAAAAACCGCTTCCGTATTGATTTTAAGCACGATTCTTCTTGCCGCATGCAGCAAAGAAGAGCCGAAAGCCGCGCTTGATTGCGCCCAACCGGCCACACTGCAAAACATCCGTACCACCATCGAAGACACCCTCAAACAACAAGCGCGCTCCTTTGCCCGCAACGACAACCGCCAATTCGTCGATGCCGACAAAATCATCGCCGCCGGCCTCGAATTAGAAACCCTGCTTGAAGACCCCAAAGAAACCGAAGACGACGGCAAAGCCATCTGCCGTGCCAACCTCAAAATCCGCATTCCAGACACCATCCTTAAAACGGCCATAGACAACAGCCCGCTGATTTACGGCAACACCCCGTTGTCCGATATGCTCGAACAAAAACTGATGGGCAGCAACCTGACTTTTGAAAACAACACGTTCAGCACCAACCTGCTCTACACCCCCGACAAAGACGGCAAACCGGTTTTCGAAGACAATACTCTGAGTTCCACCGCCCAAACCCTTTCCGCCACCCTGCTGCCCTACGGCGTGAAAAGCATCGTCATGATAGATGGCAAACCAGTATCTAAAGAGCAGGCCATCAAACTGCTGCAAAACCAAAACACGGAAGAACCGCCGACTGTCAATCCGCAAGACATCCTTGAAAACAACGCCGCCAGCCAAGCCGTCGGTTTGACCGATGATGACGACGATTCAGACTACGAAGTCCTGCACCCTGACCGTGAAACTCCGCGCAACGAGCCGCCCGGCCTCAGCCAAAGCGAACTCGACAACGCGCGCGCGCAAAACCGTCAGGCAGACGGCGAGATCAACGACCTCTGGGGCGGCTTAGACAGCGATGTCAAACAACAAATCCTCGGCGAACAACGCGCCTGGATTCAAAGCAAAAAACTCAACTGCCAACAAGCCGCCGCGTCCGCAGACAACGCCGCACAAGCAGAATACCTGCGCCTGCAGTGTGAAACCCGCATGACCCGCGAACGTACGCAATACCTGCGCGGCTATTCCATCAACTAAAACCGATAAGGCCGTCTGAACATTCAGACGGCCTACAAGAAAGCACATCACATCATGCAATACCGAATCCACCGTGAAGGCGATGCCCAAAACACACCCTCTTCAGCCTCCACACCCGTCGACAACTGGGAGCGCAACACCCTGCGCGAAGTCCTCCTCGCCGCCTACCAAGAACAGCGCCGCGCCCGCATTTGGCGCAATATCTGGCGCGGCATCGCCGTCCTCATCTTCCTCAGCCTGATTTTCGGCCTTGCGGAAGAAGAAGGAAAAACCACGTCGGTCCAAGCCCGCAGCGAACACACCGCCGTTATCGACCTGACCGGCGAAATCGGCAACGATATCGACGACCAAGTCCAAATCCTGCGCGACAGCATGGAAGCCGCCTACAACAACGGCAACGCCAAAGCCATCATCATCCGCGCCAACAGCCCCGGCGGTTCGCCTGTCGTGTCCAACACGGCCTTTAACGAAGTCCGCCGCCTCAAAGCCGAACACAAAGACATCCCTGTCTACCTCGTTGCCGAAGACATGTGCGCTTCCGGCTGCTACTACATTGCTGCCGCAGCCGACAAAATTTACGCCGACCCTTCCAGTATTGTCGGCAGCATCGGCGTGATCGGCGGCGGTTTCGACTTTACCGGCCTGATGGACAAAGCCGGTGTCAAACGCCGTCTGAAAACCGCCGGCAGCAACAAAGGCATGGGCGACCCTTTCACGCCTGAAACGCCGGCGCAAACCCAAATTTGGGAAAGCATGTTGGGCGATATCCACCAAGAATTCATCAAAGCCGTCAAACTCGGCCGTGGCGCAAGGTTGAAAGACAAACAGTATCCTGACGTTTTCAGCGGCCGCATCTATACCGGCAAAGAAGCCAAACAGGTCGGCCTGATTGACGACTTCGGCAGCATTTACAGCGTTGCCCGCGATGTCGTCAAAGCCCCCGGGCTGGTCAACTACACGCCGCAAGACGATTTCAGCAAAATGCTCAGCCGTCGCTTCGGTGCGGAAGTGAAGGCCAAAGTCAAAGAAACTTTGTCTGAAATTTGGTAAACCAAAAAACTGAAAGGCCGTCTGGAACCCTAAATATCGGGGTTTCAGACGGCCTTTTAATATGGTTTTTAAAATAAAACGCTGATTATTGTCCAAACACTCATCGACCTCATCAAATCAACAGGCAAATATCCCCTGATGATACTGTTACAGGAACAGATTACGCCTGCAAACGATTAAACCTTCACGCTTCAGACGGCCTGTTTCTGCATATTGTGCGCCATATCGAGCGCGGCGCGGACGGCGGTCATCAGGCTGCCGGAGTCGGCTTTGCCTGTACCTGCCAAGTTCAAGGCAGTACCATGGTCGACGGAAGTGCGGATAAAGGGCAGGCCGAGGGTGATGTTCACGCCTTCGCCGAAACCGGCGTATTTGAGTACCGGCAGCCCTTGGTCGTGATACATGGCAAGGACGGCATCGGTATCTTTGAGCAGGAAGGGTTGGAACACGGTATCGGCCGGATAAGGGCCGCGTGCGTCTATGCCTTCGGCCTGCAAGGCATGAAGCGCCGGAATAATGGTGTCGATTTCTTCGTGTCCCAAATGGCCGCCTTCGCCGGCGTGGGGGTTAAGACCGGTAACGAGGATGACCGGTTTGGCTATGCCGAACTTATGGCGCAGGTCGTGTTCAAGAATGCGGACAACCGACTCGATTAAAGGCTTCGTGATGGCGGCGGAAATGTCTTTCAGCGGCAGATGGGTGGTGACCAATGCCACACGCAGGCCGCCGCCGGTTAACATCATGACGACTTGTTCGGTATGGCTTTTTTCGGCGAGGTATTCGGTATGGCCGCTAAAAAAGCCGTTGCCTGCGTGGGCATCGTTGATGATGCCTTTATGCAGCGGCGCGGTCACCATACCGGCGAACAGGCCGTCTGAAATGCCTTGATACGCCGTATCCAGCAGTCGGAGCACATACGCGGCATTGGCAGGATTGAGTTCGCCCGCCCGACATTCGGCATCTAAAGGAATATGCAGGACTTCGAGTTCGCCCTTGGACAACGGATCGGTCGCTTGGGCTTGAAAATCGCGCAGGATGACGGATTTGCCGAGCTGTCCGGCCCTTTTTGCCAATAGGTTTTTGTCGCACAAAACAACGGGGCGGCAAGGAAGGTCGGCGAAAGCCAAATCAAGGCAGATGTCGGGGCCTATGCCGGCCGGTTCGCCGGAAGTGATGGCGAGGATGGGAGCAGTCATGGTGTTTCTCGGTACGGTTTGCAGTATTTAGACAACATCAGGCAAAATGCCTGACCTACTTTTGCAGATTAACACAAATACAAAAAGGCCGTCTGAAAACAGTTTCTGCTTAGTCAAACTGTTTTCAGACGGCCTTGACTGTTTACCGTTTTACACTTAAGAACGGCGGCCGATCATGCGGTACAAAACGTCGTGGCCTTGAATGCGGTGGACGACAACCATGACAATGTGGCCGGCGACAAGCGCAAAAAGCAGCCAGCCGAGTTTGCCGTGCGCCATATTGCCGAGGTTGGACATCCATTCGATTTTTTCAGGTGAACCCTGCATCACTTCGACACCGAATACTTTCAATGGGCCGCGGCCGCCGCCGTATTGACGAATCATGCCGATAACGGGGACGGCAAGCATGAGGACGTAAAGGGCAAGGTGGCCTGCTTTGGCGGCAAAGCTGTCGGCGGCAGGACGTTTGGACGCATTGAGCAAAGCCCAAACAATGCGCACGGCAATCACCAGCAGCGTGATGAAACCGATGGATTTATGCACGCCGAAGAGCGATTTGACCCATTCTTCGCCATCGTAGACGGTCCAAACGGTAATGGTGGAGAGGATGCCGATGAAACCGAGTACGGTCAGCCAGTGCAACGCGCGCGCGACGGCATCGTAGGTTTGTGGGCGTGTAGCGGTCATAATGTTTCCTTGTTTTTGATTTGTTTGGTTTTTTGAATCGGCGGCATTGTAACAAAAATGCCCAACCAATTATGTTGTCTTTTTGAAGGGATTTCGTAAATGTTTGGAAAATATGAAGAAACGTCAGTTTTATCCGTAAGGCTGCCCAGACCGTCTGAAAACAAGGGCAGGAATACCACCTTCTATACCGAACTCGGGCTAAAATAGGTGTTTTTATTCTCGGGTACGCATCGATGCAGGTTTGGATTCGGCGGTTTGCGCTGTTGCTTCTGCCTTTAGGTTTCTTGGCGGTCATGGTGGCCGCGCCTTTGCTGTCGCTGGCATTTTACGACGGCGAAGGCGCTTGGGCGGAAGTGGTGGCTGATGACTATATGCGCCTGCGCTTGGGCTGGACAGTGGCGCAGGCAGTTTTGACTTGCGTCTTGGTCACGGCTTTGGGCGTACCTGCGGCGTGGGTGCTGGCACGGATGGACTTTGCCGGACGGCGCACGGTTTTACGCCTGCTGATGCTGCCTTTTGTGATGCCGACCTTGGTGGCGGGCATGGGCGTGCTGGCCTTATTTGGCGCACACGGTATGCTGGTGGCAGGTTGGCAGGACACGCCGTGGCTGCTGATTTACGGTAATGTGTTTTTCAACCTGCCGGTTTTGGTGCGCTCGGCGTATCAGGGATTTGTGCGTGTGCCGCAGGCGCGGTTGCTCTCGGCGCAATCTTTGGGCGCGGATGCGTGGCGGCGGTTTGTCTGGGTCGAATGGCCGGTGGTGCGCGCGTGGGTTGCCGGCGGCGCGTGCCTGGTATTTTTATATTGTTTTTCAGGCTTCGGACTGGCCTTGCTGCTCGGTGGCGAGCGTTTTGCAACGGTGGAAGTGGAAATCTACCGGCTGGTGGCGTATGAGTTGGACATGGCGCGTGCGTCGGTGTTGGTGTGGCTGGTGCTGGCGGCTACGGTGGCAGCAGGCGGTTTGTATGCGTATTGGAGCAGGCGCGTGGCTGTGGATAAGTCGGTCTCGCCTTTGCCTCCGCGCGCGCCGATATGGGCTTGGGAAAAATGGCTGACGGCAACGGTATTGGTTATGTTGGCAGTATGCTGCCTGCTGCCTTTGGCGGCGGTGTGGCTCAAGGCGGTATCGGCAGGCTCTTCGTGGGCAGTCTTGCTGGAAGCTCAAACGTGGGCGGCAGTGTGGAACACCGTCCGTTTCTCTGTGGCAGCCGTGGCAGCGGCGGCGGTTTTGGGCGTGCTGTATGCGGCGGCGGCACGGCAAATGGCGTGGTTGCGCGCGCTGATGTTTTTGCCGTTTATGGTGTCGCCCGTGTGCATCGCGTTTGGTGTATTGTTACTTTATCCGCAGTGGACGGCTTCGCTGTGGCTACTGACGGCGACTTACGCGCTGTTGGCGTATCCGTTTGTGGCCAAAGATGTACTGGCCGCATGGGACGGCTTGCCCAAAGATTACGCGGCGGCGGCGCGCACCATGGGCGCAAACGGTTTTCAGACGGCCTGTTATGTAACCGCGCCTTTATTAAAACCGGCCTTGCGGCGCGGCCTGACTTTGGCTTCGGCAACGTGTATCGGCGAATTTGCGGCCACATTATTCCTGTCGCGCCCCGAATGGCAGACGCTGACCACTTTGATTTACGATTATCTCGGACGCGCCGGTGCGGACAATTACGGACGGGCGATGGTGTTGACGGCGCTATTGACCGCTTTGGCTTTAACGGCATTTTTGCTGGTGGATGAAGCGGAAGGACAAAAAGCCGTCTGAACGTGGTCGGCTCAAACTCCCTTCACATTCACCACACTATTGCCGCGCCTTGTATCGAAAATTGATTGAATCCGCTATATAATTTGTTTTTAACCGCACTCAACACGACCTATCATGACCGACTTAGAAACCAAACGCCTTGAAACCCAAGCCATGCTGGACAATGCCGACTTGCTGTTTGGCCAAGAACAATGCCGTGCGGCCTTGCAAAAAGTTGCCGATGACATCACCCGCGACTTGGGCGACAAATATCCCCTGCTCCTGCCTGTCATGGGTGGCGCGGTGGTGTTTACAGGGCAGCTGCTGCCGCTGTTACGCTTTCCTTTGGACTTTGACTACGTCCACGTTTCCCGCTACGGCGACAAGCTCGCAGGCGGCGCGTTCAACTGGAAACGCATGCCCGACCCCGAGCAAATCAAAGGCCGTAATGTAGTCGTTTTGGACGACATTCTGGACGAAGGCCACACCATGGCCGCCATTCAGGAAAAACTGTTGGAAATGGGCGCAGCAAGCTGCCGTGCGGCCGTATTTGCCAACAAGCTGATCGACAAAGAAAAACCAACCAAAGCCGATTATGTCGGTTTGGACGTGCCCAACCGCTACGTTTTCGGTTACGGCATGGATGCCGCCGGCTGCTGGCGCAACCTCGGCGAAATCTACGCCTTAAACAATAAATAAAACAAAGGCCGTCTGAAAAATCTTCAGACGGCCTCAACCCCAATAATAGGAACACATCATGATAGGTTTGTTAATCATTACACATGAAACCATAGGTGAAGCCTATCGCGGTTTGGCCGACCATTTCTTTCCCAACGGCTTCCCCGAAAATCTCCACATCCTCGGCGTACAGCCCGACGAGGATCAAAACGACATCATCAACAACGCCATCGCCGCATTGCAGGAATTTCCCGACAACCGCGGCGTGCTGATCATGACCGACATCTTCGGCGCAACCCCATGCAACGCCGCACGCCGGCTGGTGCGCGAAAACAAATCCGCCATCCTGACCGGCCTCAACGCCCCGATGATGATTAAAGCCATCCAATACTCATCACAAGCCGAAAACCTCTCCGACTTCACCGAAACCGTCAAAGAAGCCGCCATCCGGGGCATTTTCGCCATTACATCCGCACCTGAAGACCTGGTGTGCAAAGAACACGGCTAAGGCCGTCTGAAAACATTCACTTTACGAACATTACATTTAGGGGACATCCATGCTCAAACAAGAAATCGAAATCATCAACAAACTCGGCCTGCACGCACGCGCCTCCAGCAAATTCACCCAAACCGCCTCCCAATTCCAAAGCGAAGTCTGGGTCACCAAAAACGGCAACCGCGTCAACGGCAAAAGCATCATGGGCCTGATGATGCTGGCCGCCGCCAAAGGTACCGTGATTGAGCTGGAAACAGAAGGCGCAGACGAAGCCGCCGCCATGCAGGCGTTGACCGACCTCATCAACGACTACTTCGGCGAGGGCGAATAATGAGCATCGTCCTACACGGTGTAGCCGCGGGCAAAGGCATTGCCATCGGCCACGCCCACCTCATCACGCGCGGCACAACGGAAGTCCCCCAATACGACATTGATACCGACAAACTCGATGCCGAAGTTGCCCGTTTCGACAACGCCATCAAAGCCACGCGCAAAGAATTGGAACAGCTGCGCGGCGCAATTCCCGAAAACGCCCCGACCGAATTGGGCGCGTTCATCTCCCTGCACCTGATGCTGCTGACCGACGTCACCCTCTCGCGCGAACCCATCGACATTTTATGCGAGCAGAAAATCAACGCCGAATGGGCATTGAAACTGCAAAGCGATAAGCTCGCCGCCCAGTTCGACAGCATCGACGACGACTACCTGCGCGAACGCAAACAGGACATGCTCCAAGTCGTCCGCCGCATCCACAACAACCTTGTCGGCCAAAGCAACGAAATCAACCTCGCCGGCAACCTGCTTGACGACACCGTCCTCATCGCGCACGACCTCTCGCCTGCCGATACCGTACTATTCAAAGAGCAGCACATTACCGCCTTCGTAACCGATGCCGGCGGCCCGACCAGCCACACCGCCATCTTAGGCCGCAGCCTCGACATCCCGTCCGTCATCGGCCTGCACAACGCCCGCAAACTCATTACCGAAAACGAAATCGTCATCGTCGACGGCATCAACGGCGTCCTCATCATCGATCCCGACGAAGTCGTCCTCAACGAATACCGCCGCCTCGCCCGCGAATACCGCAGCCACAAGCGCGAACTCAACAAAATCAAAAAAACCGCCGCCACCACGGCCGACGGCATCAACATCGAACTTTTAGCCAACATCGAATCCGCAGAAGACATCAAAGCCCTACACAACTTCGGCGCAGACGGCGTCGGCCTGTTCCGCAGCGAATTTCTTTATCTCAACCGCGACAACATGCCGACCGAAGACGAACAATACGAAGTCTATGCCGGCATCGTCAAAAAACTCAAAGGCAAAAACATCACCATCCGCACCGTCGATTTGGGCGTCGATAAAAATCCGCGCTGGTTCGGCCAAAACAGCACACCCAACGGCAGCCTCAACCCCGCACTCGGCCTGACCGGCATCCGCCTGTGCCTTGCAGAGCCGGTCATGTTCCGCACCCAAATGCGTGCCATCCTCCGTGCCGCCACCCACGGCCCCGTGCGCATGATGTGGCCGATGATTACGTCTATTTCCGAAGTGCGCCAATGCCTTATCCATCTGGACACGGCCCAACGCCAACTGACCGAACGCGGCGAAACCTTCGGCCCGGTCAGCATCGGCTGCATGATCGAAATCCCGTCCGCCGCCATGACCGTCGGCAGCATCCTCAAGCTCGTCGACTTCGTTTCCATCGGCACCAACGACCTGATTCAATACCTCCTGTCGGTCGACCGCGGCGACGACAGCGTCAGCCACCTCTACCAACCCGGCCACCCTGCCGTCCTCAAAACGCTGCAACACATCATCCGCACCGCAAACCGCATGGAAAAAGGCGTGTCCATCTGCGGCGAAATGGCCGGCGATACCGTCTTCACCCGACTGTTGCTCGGCATGGGCCTGCGCCGCTTCTCCATGAACCCCAACAACCTGCTTTCGGTTAAAAACATCATCCTGCACAGCAACACCGGCCATCTCGAAAACGATGCCGCCAAAATCCTGCGCTGCGAAGACCCGGAAAAAGCCGAAAAACTGATTAAAATCCTTAACCAAAGCGAACAGGCGGAATCACAGGCCGTCTGAATCTCTAAAAAGGGCGTGTTTCGATACACGCCCTTTTATTCGTCCCCATTTTGGGTTTACGCCCAACTCTCCCTCAAGCCCTCTTCTTCCCTATTTCGCCATTTCAAAAACCAACCTTTTTCACTTTTCCCAAACACTGCTTACAGGCCGTCTGAAAAATATAGGGCGCAAGTGAAATAAAACTTTTATGCCGACACCAAAGGCCGTCTGAACCCTGATTGCAAGGTTTCAGACGGCCTTGTTTTCAACCGAATACCTTTTATTTTTTTGCAATAAAAAACCCTTTACCGATCCATTCCAGCTACTGCCCACTATGGCTTTAGGTACCCCATATCATTCCTTTTTACTAGGTCTTCAGTACACCAAAGCCCTATATAAACACTATCCCTTCGTTTTAATGATGAAACTTTTTATTTCGAAATATGTCTATCCCTACATTCACTTGAAAAAAGATTCAATACCTTATAAATTTATAAAAAGATAGTAATTATCATCATATTTTAAAGGAATGATTCATGAGATTTACGCAACTTTCTGCTTTGATTGCCGCCGCAGCTTTATCAGTCGGCTCCGTATCCGCTTTTGCCAAACCCGTTCAGCTGACCGATACCGTTGGCCGTAAGGTAACTGTCGACCTGCCTGCCAAACGTGTGGTGTTGGGCTTCTATTACCAAGACTACATGGCCATCGGCGGTAAAACCGCGCTGGACAACGTCGTTGGTTTTTCCAAAGCAGTTTGGGCCGACTGGGCGCCGCCGAGCTGGGCGGCATTCAGCAAAGCCGTGCCTAAACTGAATCAGCTGACCGACGTGGGCGAAGTGGAAGTCGGCACTTTCTCGATTGAGAAAGTATTGGCGCTGAAACCCGATTTGCTGGTTTTGGCCGAATGGCAATACAAGGCTTTGGGTTCCGATCTCGACCGCATCAACAAGGCCGGCATCCCCATCGTCGTGTTGGACTACAACGCGCAAACGGTGGCCAAACACGTCCAATCGACCAAGCTTATCGGCACGCTGACCGGCCAGCAGCAAAAAGCCGACAAACTGGCGGCAGACTACAAACGCGTTGCCGACACCATCCAAGCGCGCGTGCAAAAAGCCAACCTGCCCAAGCCTAAAGTCTATATCGAGTTCGGCAACAAAGGCCCTGCCGAACACAGCGTTACCTTCGGCAAAAGCATGTGGGGTTCGATGGCGACACTGGTCGGCGGCAACAATATCGCCGCTTCTTCGGTCGAATTCTACGGCCCGATCAATCCTGAAAAAGTCCTCGCCGCCAAACCCGACGTGATCGTGATTACCGGCCGCGAAACCGAATTGAAGAAAAACCCTGCCGCCATGGTGATGGGCTGGGGCATTCCAAAAGCCGAAGCGGAAAAACGCTTGGCAGGCTTTGCCAAACGCGCCGGCTGGGCCAACCTGCCTGCGATTAAAAACAACCGCCTCTACGCCGCCTACCACGCCAACTCGCGCACGCTGTCCGACAGCGCGTCGATTCAGTTTATGGCCAAAGCGATTTATCCGCAGTTGTTTAAGGATTTCAACCCTGAGAAGACCTATCTGGACTTCTACCGCCAAAACCTGCCCGTCGTACCGAACGGCACGTTCTACCTCTATCCGAAAGGACAATAAGGTAATTTAGATTTTCAGACGGCCTTTTAAATCGGAAGGCCGTCTGAAATTTTTGCGGAAGAAAAAGGCAAACCTGTTTCTCCCCTTTCACAACACTCTTTTTTAAAGGTTTGAAACATGAATGATTCGGTTGTCGCCGAGATTGTGAAAAACCAGCGCAAGTTGGAAGGCAAGCGTTGGTTGATTGTGTTGATGTTTTTAGTCATCGCGGCGGTCAGTTTCCTATTCGACATCGCCACCGGCCCTGCGATGACGGACACGCTGCCCGTCGGCGAAGTGGTCAATGTTTTGCTGGGCAAACCCGAAGTCGATGAAATGAACCGCCTGATTGTGATGGATTTGCGCCTGCCGATTGCGGTGATGGCCTTGGTGGTCGGCGCGGCTTTAGGTGTCGGCGGTGCGGAAATTCAAACGCTCCTGAACAACCCGATGGCCAGCCCTTATACGCTGGGCTTGGCGGCGGCGGCGGGTTTGGGCGCGTCGGCGGTGATTGCGTTCGGCGGTTTCGGGCTGCCTGAAACGGTCGCCGTTCCCATCGGTGCGTTTGTGATGACCATGCTGGCTTCGGGCATCTTGTTTCTGTTTGCCTCGGCACGCCGCTTCAACTCGGCGATGTTGGTGCTGGTGGGGATTGCGCTGTTGTTTCTGTTTCAGTCGATTTTGTCGCTGATTCAGTTTATCGCCGCGCCTGAGATTTCGCAGCAGATTCTGTTTTGGCTGTTCGGCAGTTTGAACAAGGCAACTTGGGAAACAGTCATCGTTACGGCGGCAGTTACGGCGGTATGCGTGTTTCTGCTTTCGCGCGATGTGTGGAAGCTGACTGCGCTGCGCTTGGGCGAAGAACGCGCCGTCGGGCTGGGCATCAATCTGCAATTTTTACGCCTGAAAACGCTGGTGTTGGTGGCGGTAATGACGGCGACGGCCATCAGTTTTGTCGGCGTGATCGGCTTTATCGGCTTGGTTGCGCCGCATGTGGCGCGGATTCTTTTGGGCGAAGACCAACGTTTCTTCCTGCCCGGCGCGATGCTGGCAGGGGCGGCGTTTTTGTCGGTCGCCAGCGTGTTGTCCAAGGTGATTATCCCGGGCGCGCTGTTTCCGGTGGGGATTGTTACGTCGTTTGTCGGCGTGCCGTTCTTCTTCTGGATTGTATTAACGAAACGATAGGCCGTCTGAAATGTTGAAACTTGAAAACGTACACATCCGGCGCGGCGATTATGTAGTCGCCGACAATATCGATTTGACGCTGGAACAAGGCAAAGTCTATTCCGTGCTCGGCCCCAACGGCACGGGAAAATCCTCGCTGATGAAAACGATTTTCGGCGAAGTAGCACACAAAGGTACCATCCGCTACGGCGACGAAGTGTTGAGCAAAATCCACCTGCAAAGCTGGCGCAAACGCATAGGTTATATGCCGCAGGACACCGCCGCCGAAGCCTCGCTGACCGCGCTGGAAGTCGTGTTGCTCGGCCGCATGGACGCGCTGCACATGCACGTCGGCGACGAACTACTGCACGAAGCCGCAAGTATCATGGCGGAGCTGGGCATCGGCCATCTGGCGCACCGCGACGTCATGCGGCTTTCCGGCGGACAGCGGCAGCTCGTCATGTTTGCCCAAGTCATGCTGCGCCGTCCCGAAATCCTGATGCTGGACGAACCGGTCAGCGCGCTGGATATGCACCATCAGCTCAATCTTTTGGAGCGCGTGGTGCAATACACGCACGAACACAATCTGGTTACGCTGATGGTCTTGCACGATTTGAGCCTCGCCGCGCAGTTTTCAGACGGCGTGATTCTGCTCGGCGAAGGCAAAGTACAGGCGCAGGGCGCGCCGCAGGACGTGTTGCAGGCGGACATGATCGGCAGGCTGTATAAAGTGGACATCGAGCTCTTATACGACAGCAAAGGCCTGCCCGTTATCCGCCCAATGCGGCAATCCTAGCTGGGAAATCTGCCATCAAGAAACCAGCCCCAGCAATCATTTTATACTCTTCACAAAAAAGGACTTTCCCATGAAAAAATCACTCTTCCTCCTGATGCTGACCGCTTCCCTGAGCGCATACGCCACCAACCACGAAATCAAAATGCTCGACAACGGCAAAGACGGCAGCATGGTGTTCGAGCCCGGCTACGTCAACGCCAAAGTCGGCGACACTGTTACCTTCAAAGCCGCCAACAGTGGCCACTGGGTACAAAGCAAAGCCCTGCCCGAGGGCGTTGCCGACTTCCTCTCCGAAGACGGTAAAGACTTCACCCTCAAGCTCGACAAAGAAGGCGTGTACGTCTACACCTGCCCGCCGCACCGCATGATGAACATGAGCGGCGTGATTCAGGTCGGCAAACCGGTGAACAAAGCCAAAGCACAAGCCGTTGTCGATGAAATGGAAAACCGCGCCATGCAAAGCAAAGGCCGTCTGAAAAAATACATGGCGCAAGTGAAGTAAACGCGTTTATGCCCGCATTAAAGGCCGTCTGAAACCTTTCAGACGGCCTGTTTCCTTTGCGTAAAACACGCATCAAAGCTATATCTTCCGTTTCAGTTTCCGATAAAATAGGCCTATTCCGACACAAGACCCGTAAGCATGATACGCCGCCTTTACGCCACGCTGTGGCACCTCGCCCCCTTCCTGATCCGCCGCCACCTGCGCCGCCGCGCCCTCAAATCCCCAGCCTATCTCGAGCATTGGGGCGAGCGTTTCGGGCAGGCGTATCCCAATCCCGTACAACGCCCGATTTGGATACACGCCGTATCCGTCGGCGAAACGCGTGCGGCCGAACCTTTGGTGCAGGCATTGCGCCGCCATTTTCCCGACTCGCCGTTTCTGATTACCCAAATGACGCCGACCGGCCGCGCCACCGCGCAATCCCTGTTCCCCGAGGCGCAATGCCGTTACCTGCCCTACGACAAATCCGAATGGGTAGCCCGATTTTTAGCCGAACACCGCCCCATCTGCGGCATTTTGATGGAAACCGAAATCTGGCCCAACTTGATGCACAGCTGCCAAGAAGCAGGCATTCCCCTCTTTTTGGCCAACGCGCGCCTCTCCGAAAAATCCCAACGCGGCTACCTCAAAATCCGCAAGCTGGTCGAGCCTGCCATGCAGAGCCTCTCCGGCTGCTTTGCCCAAACCGCCGCCGATGCCGAACGCCTTCACCTTATCGGCGCGTCCAACGTCCACGTCTGCGGCAACACCAAATACGACATCGCGCCCCCCGACGACTTGCGTCCGCTTGCCGTCGCCTTTAAAGAACGCATCGGCGCACGCCCCGTCGTCGTCTGCGCCAGCACGCGTGTGTACAAAGGCACGGATGAAGCCGAGCTGCTCCTCAAAGCATGGCAGGGCTACCGCGGCAATGCCTTGCTGGTCATCGTACCGCGCCACCCTGAAAACTTTCAGACGGCCTATGATACCGCCAAATCGCTTGGTTATACCGTCCAAAAACGCAGCGACGGACAACCCGTTTCCCCAGATACACAAGTTTGGATAGGCGACAGCATGGGCGAACTGGCCGCCTACTACCTCAGCGCAGATATTGCCTTCGTCGGCGGCAGCCTCGTTGATGCCGGCTGCCAAAACATCATCGAACCCATCTCCTGCCGCGTCCCCACCCTCTTCGGCTACTCCAACTACAACTTCGCCCAAGCCTGCAAAGGCGCAGTCGAAGCCAAAGCCGCCGTCCGTGTCGAAACCGCCGAAGCCTGGTACAGAACCACGCGCCAATACCTCGACGATGAAACCCTGCGCCAACAACTGATCAGCCACACCGAGCAATTCATTTCGCAACACCAAGGCGCCAGTGCCAAAATTGCCAAAGCGATTGCAGATTGTTTGAATCAGCGTTAAACAATAAAAAACCGCCCGTTCATGACAAACAGGCGGAAACTGAAAAACAGTTTTTTGTTTTCAGCCGTTTAATTGACTAAGAGCAGGAACAGGGTTAAGATAATCCTAACGACTGTCCGCAGTCTCAGCCATGAACGACCCGTGCGAGTGGTATGTTTCATGATTGAAACCATCCTTTCTAGGGCGGTTTCAGCACAAAGCCCCACTGCAATGGGGCTTTTTTGCTACCAGCCCCGCGATAATTATACCCAAACCTCCTAAAATCATTCCAAACAAATTTCCATAAAAAGGCCGTCTGAAACCCCCAATTTTTTGGGTTTCAGACGGCCTTTTCTCAACCTACAAACTTAACGTCCTGCTTTCAACACGCGGCGTGCAAACACGAACATACCGAAAACAAAAAACGCCAAGCCCAGCCATTTGGCGGCCGTATCCCAGTTTTCCAAGTTCAGGGCCAAAGGCGCATCCGAACCGCCGTTGGTTACGGAGAAGGCGATGATAAACGCCATAATCACACCGATCAGGCTCTCGCCGACAATCAAACCGGCGGAGAACAGCGTACCGATACGCTCCGCATTTTTCAGACGGCCTTCACGGTTTTCTTGACGGCGGGCGATGACGGATTTCAACACCGCCGCCAATACCGCACCGATCACAATCGGCATATTCACAGACGGCGGCAGGTAAATACCCATGCCCACAGCCAATACCGGCAAAGCACGCTTGCCACCGGAAGATTTGCGCAATGTGAAATCAACCGCAATCAACGCCACACCAATGGCCACGCCGGTGAAAATATAATCCCATTGCAGATTGTGCGAGAAAATACCTTGGGCGATGGTGGTCATCAAAGTTGCCTGAGGCGCGGCAAGGGCTTGGGCCGCATCCATGCCTTCACGCGGCATCGCACCGGTAAAGCCGTAGGCTTCATACAAAAGCTCCAACACAGGCGAAATCACCAATGCACCGACAACGCAGCCGATAATCAGCGCAACCTGCTGTTTCCAAGGCGTTGCTTTTACCAGATAACCCGTTTTCAAATCCTGCAGATTGTCATTCGAAATCGAAGCCACACAAATCACAGATGCGCCGCAAAATAGCGTCAATGCCAGCAGGAATTTGCGGTTTGCCTCATCAGCCATCAAGCCGCCGGATTCACCGACCAGCAGCAAACCAGCGAAATGATAACGATAGAGACGATGCCCACACCCGAAATCGGGCTGGAAGACGAACCGACCAAACCGGCCATATAACCACAAGCCGCGGCCACCAAAAAGCCGATAATCGAAGCCAGCAGCGTACATACGACCACCAACAACCAAGCCAAACCGCCGGAAATATGCGAGTCGCCGATAAAGTGGAAGAAAGACACGCCCAACACCAGCATCATCGCCAACACCCAGGCAATCATCGCCTTAGCCGACAAATCCTGTTCCGTACGCTCGGTCATCTGCGCGCCGCCGAAATTGCGGAAAGACAGGCGCATCCCCTCGGCCATCGGTTTCACCAAAGTCAACAGCGTCCAAATAGCCGCAATACCGATCGTACCCGCGCCGATAAAACGGACCTTTTCCTTCCACAAAGACATCGCAAAAGGAATCATCTCCATATCGGCAGGTTGCGGAATATGTGCCGACAGATAAGGCACGGCCACACCCCAAGCAATCGAAATACCCAGCAAAATCGCGATACCTCCGGTCAGACCGACCAAATAACCCGCGCCCAGCAAGGCCAAAGAAAAGCCCATCGGCACTTGGAACACCGACGCGCCGCCTTTAAACCAAAAGCTCGCGCTGTCCGCCACCACGCGCAAACCGCTTGCGCAGAAGCTCATCAAACCCGCCAGAGCGCCGCCCGACACCAATTCCTTGATACCGCTGCCGCCTTCCTGTTGGTCCGCATCATGGTCGCCGACCTTCAAAATCTCAGCCGCCGCCACACCTTCCGGATAAGGCAAATCGCTCTTCACCACCATCGCATAACGCAAAGGCACAGTGAAAATCACGCCCAAAATACCACCGGACATACACAGCAGCGTAGTCTGCCAAAACGGAAAGCCCGCCCAATAACCGGCCATCAGCAAACCCGGCAAGATAAAAATAATACTGGAGAGCGTACCCGCGGCTGAAGCCTGAGTCTGCACCATATTATTTTCCAGAATATTGCTGCCTTTAAAAAACTTCAAAACCGCCATCGAAATTACCGCAGCCGGAATCGAAGACGCAAAAGTCAAGCCCACCTTCAAGCCCAAATACACATTGGATGCCGTAAAAATCACCGTAATCAACGCGCCGAGTATCATCCCCCGCAGCGTCAGTTCACGGAAACTCGCATAAGGATCAACCGCCTGTTTCATAAAAATCTTCCTGTATCAGGTAAACAATCAAATCAAAACTTTTCAGACGGCCTTTTGATACATCCATCAGGCCGTCTGAAAAGCCTCTCTCTTACCATTTTAATGAACTATCCGACTACACGCAAAAGCCCTATTTATTTTCATTTGACGCCAAACAATAAAATCATATCGATACAGACGTTTGGGGCAGTTTGACGGTTTCAGGTAAAATAACGCCAAATTCATCAACCGTTCAGAAAGCCGCCGCCATGTATTCACTCGTCCGCCCCATACTGTTCCGTTTCGATGCAGAAAAGGCCCATCATTTCACGCTCAACAGTTTGCGTTCTATCGAAAAACTCGGCCTGCTGCCCAAGGTGGACAGCCACACCCGGCCAACCGAGCTGATGGGTTTGCAGCTGCCCAATCCGGTCGGCTTGGCGGCAGGTTTAGACAAAAACGGCGAGTGTATCGATGCGTTTGCCGCTTTAGGTTTCGGCTTTGTCGAAATCGGCACGGTAACGCCCAAGCCGCAGCCGGGCAATCCGCAGCCGCGCCTTTTCCGTGTTCCCGAACACCAAGGCATCATCAACCGCATGGGTTTCAACAACCACGGCATCGACGCGATGATCCGCAACATTGAAAACAGCCGCTTTAAAGGCATTTTGGGCATCAACATCGGTAAAAATGCCGTTACGCCGATTGAAAACGCGGCCGACGATTATCTGATTTGCTTGGAAAAAGCCTACGCCCATGCGAGCTACATCACGGTCAATATTTCCTCCCCCAATACAAAAAACCTGCGTGCCTTGCAGGGCGGCGACGAGTTGAGCGCATTGTTGGAAGCCTTGAAAAACAAACAGGCGCAACTGGCAGCCGCGCATGGCAAATATGTGCCGCTGGCGGTCAAAATCGCGCCGGATTTGGATGAAGCGCAAATCGACGACATCGCCCATGTGGTCAAATCTGTGGAAATGGACGGCATCATCGCCACCAACACAACCATCGACAAATCAAGCTTGGGCAGCCATCCGCTCGCAGGCGAACAAGGCGGCTTGAGCGGCTTGCCCGTACGCGAGAAAAGCAATCAGGTGTTGAAACTTTTGGCGGAACGCATTGACGGCAAGCTGCCGATTATCGGCGTCGGCGGCATTATGACCGGCGCGGACGCGGCAGAAAAAATCCGCTTGGGCGCCAGTGCGGTTCAGGTGTACAGCGGTTTGATTTATCGCGGCCCCGAATTGATTAAAGAGTGTTTGGCTGCGTTGAAATAATACTTTTCCAAAAACAAGGCCGTCTGAAATCTTTCAGACGGCCTTTTGATAGGCTTTCATTCTTCAAACAGATTGCCTTGTGCCAATAAGGTTTTGACCGGTGCGAAATCGCGGCGGTGTTCCGGCAATACGCCGTATTGTTTCAACGCGGCCAAATGTTGCGCCGTGCCGTAGCCTTTGTGGCGGTCAAACCCATATTGCGGGTAACGTTTCGCCAATTCATACATTTCTGCGTCGCGCGCGGTTTTGGCCAAAACCGAAGCGGCGGAGATTTCAATAATTTTGCTGTCGCCTTTGACCACGGCTTCGGCAGAGACATTCAAATCTTTCGGCACGCGGTTGCCGTCTATCCACACTTTGTCGGGTACGACCGACAGCCCCTCGACTGCGCGCTTCATCGCGGCCATGGTTGCGTGCAGAATGTTCAGTTGCAGGATTTCGTCGGGATCGGCAAAGGCAATGCTCCACGCAACCGCCTGTTCCTTAATCATCTGCGCCAACATATCGCGCTTTTTTTCGCTCAGTTTTTTTGAGTCGGTCAAACCCGGCAAATCAAAATGTTCCGGCAAAATCACTGCCGCCGCAAATACGCTGCCGACCAAAGGGCCGCGCCCCGCTTCGTCCACGCCTGCGCTTAAAACCGTCGCCATTTCTTCACCGCCTGTCTGATTCAAAGCCGCCATTATATCCGCTTGCGGCAGAGAAATTCTGCAATAGTTCAAACCGTTGAGGAACAGTTCAAATTTCATCTGCTTTACCAATCAGTTATAATTTACATCCCCACATACCGATACGTCTTACAACATGCCTGCCCAATCCGAACGCCTCCATTTTTCCGAACGCTGGCTCAACGCCTACGAACGCTACCGCTATCGCCGCCATATCCACGCCTTCCGCCTCGGCTTGGCAATCGTGTTTTCCACCCTGTTGGCCAAAGTCTTCCACCTGCAACACGGCGAGTGGATCGGCATGACCGTCTTTGTCGTCCTCGGCATGCTGCAATTCCAAGGCGCAATTTACTCCAAAGCAGTCGAACGCATGCTCGGCACGGCCATCGGTTTGGGTGTCGGGTTGGCCGTTTTATGGTTGAACCAGCATTATTTGCAAGACGGCGTTTTCTTCTATCTGATTATCGGTGCCGCCAGCGCAGTGGCCGGTTGGTCGGCAGTCGGCAAAAACGGCTATGTCGCCATGCTTGCCGGTTTGACCATGTGCATGCTCATCGGCGACAGCAGCCACCACTGGCTCGACAGCGGCCTGATGCGCGCCATGAACGTTTTGATTGGTGCCGCCATCGCCATTGCCGCCGCCAAACTCCTGCCCCTGCGCTCCACCCTGATGTGGCGCTTCATGCTTGCCGACAACCTCACCGACTGCGCCAAAATGATTGCCGAAATCAGCAACGGCAAGCGCATGACGCGCGAGCGCTTGGAGCAAAACATGATTAAAATGCGCAAAATCAACGCCCGCATGGTCAAAAGCCGCAGCCATCTGGCCGCAACATCCGGCGAAAGCCACATCAGCAACAATATGATGGAAGCCATGCAACATGCCCACCGCAAAATCGTCACCACCACCGAGCTGCTCCTGACCACCGCCGCCAAACTGCGCGCGCCCACGCTCAACGAAAGCGAAATCCGCCTGCTCGACCGCCATTTCAACCAACTCCAACGCGAACTGCGCCTGACCGTACGTCTCATCAAAGGCCACTACGCCCGCCGCATCCGCATCGATACTTCGCTCAATACCGAACTAAGCAAACCGGCCGCCCGCCTGCATTACGACTGGCAAGGCTTCCTCTGGCTCAGTACCAATATGCGTAACGAAATCGCCGCATTGGTGATCCTGTTGCAACGTTCGCGCAATAAATGGTTGGACAAAAAAGAATTGCAACGCCTGAAAGAATACCTGCGTAACGATACCGATCCGGAGTAACAATAGGCCGTCTGAAAAACGCAAACCCAAAATAAAAGACAAAAACGAATTAGCCGCCGATAACATCGGCCAATAAAAAAGGCCGTCTGAAACCCAATGGTTCAGACGGCCTTTCAATCAATCCAAGCAACAATAAATACCGCATAAAGCAAAATCCCCTGCGATTGCAGGGGATTTTTATATTTGGTTGCGGGAGCAGGATTCGAACCTACGACCTTCGGGTTATGAGCCCGACGAGCTACCATGCTGCTCCATCCCGCGTCAGAAGTTGTAACTATACGGAAAGACGGAATCGCTGTCAAGCGTTTTTGACAGAAAATGCGAAAAACGCCGCTTTACAAAAAACCGTCCGCATGGTTTAATTTTTCGTTAATAAAGAAACAGGGGTGCTGCTTTCAAACCGAGCGGCTGAGAAATACCCTTTACACCCGAACAGGATAATACCTGCGTGGGGAGTTTCGGCAAATGTGTTTTTAGACGGTTGATTGAAGATATCCACAAGGCCGTCTGAAAAAAAGCAATGCTCCTGTTTCCATTTCATAACCGAAAAACAGGAGCAATTTTTTATGACTACCGCTAAAAAAACCGGCGATGAGGCGCGCCGTCTTTCCGACTTGAGCGAAGACATCGGCATCCGCTTCCAATATCCCAATTCCAACCGCGTCTATATCCCGGGCAGCCGCGCCGACATCCGCGTGCCTTTACGCGAAATCCGTCAAGACGACACCTACACAGCACAAGGTACGGAAACCAATCCACCGATTCCGGTGTACGACACCAGCGGCGCATACGGCGATCCGGCGGCACACATCGACTTGAAACAAGGTTTGCCGCACGTCCGCACTGCATGGCTGGACGAACGCGGCGATACCGAAATCCTGCCCAAGCTTTCCAGCGAATACGGCACTGAACGCGCGCACGATCCGAAAACCGCCCATCTGCGTTTCAACCAAATTACCCACCCGCGCCGCGCCAAAGCAGGCCGCAACGTAACCCAGCTTCACTACGCCCGCCAAGGCATCATTACGCCGGAAATGGAGTTTGTCGCCATACGCGAACGCATGAAGCTGGACGAGCTTTTCAGACGGCCTGAATACGCCAAGCTCTTGAAACAACACGCAGGGCAAAGTTTCGGCGCGAATATCCCGACCCATCCCGACCAAATCACGCCCGAATTCGTGTGTCAAGAAATCGCCGCCGGACGCGCGATCATCCCTGCCAACATCAACCATCCCGAACTCGAACCGATGATTATCGGCCGCAACTTCCGCGTCAAAATCAACGGCAACTTGGGCAACTCCGCCGTAACCTCCAGCCTGACCGAAGAAGTCGAAAAAATGGTGTGGTCGCTGCGTTGGGGCGCGGACACGATTATGGATTTGTCTACCGGCGCACATATCCACGAAACACGCGAATGGATTATCCGCAACGCGCCCGTCCCCATCGGTACTGTGCCTATTTACCAAGCTTTGGAAAAAACCGGCGGCATCGCCGAAGACCTGACTTGGGATTTGGTGCGCGACACCTTAATCGAGCAGGCAGAACAAGGCGTGGACTATTTCACCCTGCACGCAGGCGTATTGCTACGCTATGTGCCAATGACGGCCGATCGCCTCACAGGCATCGTATCGCGCGGCGGCTCTATCATGGCGAAATGGTGCCTCGCCCATCATCAGGAAAACTTCCTCTACACACATTTCGACGAAATCTGCGAAATCATGAAAGCCTACGACGTATCATTCAGCCTCGGCGACGGTCTGCGCCCCGGCTGCATTGCCGATGCCAACGACGAATCCCAATTCGCCGAGCTGCACACTTTGGGCGAATTGACTGCCAAAGCGTGGAAACACGACGTACAAGTCATGATCGAAGGCCCGGGCCATGTACCGTTGCAACGCGTGAAAGAAAACATGACCGAAGAGTTGCAACACTGCTTTGAAGCGCCTTTCTACACACTCGGCCCGCTCGTTACCGACATCGCCCCCGGCTACGACCACATCACCTCGGGCATAGGCGCGACCAATATCGGCTGGTACGGCACAGCCATGCTCTGCTACGTTACCCCGAAAGAGCATCTCGGCCTGCCCGACAAAGAAGACGTGCGCACCGGCATCATCACCTACAAGCTCGCCGCCCATGCCGCCGACCTCGCCAAAGGCTGGCCGGGCGCACAGTTGCGCGACAACGCCTTAAGCAAAGCGCGTTTCGAGTTCCGCTGGCGCGACCAATTCCGCCTCAGCCTCGACCCCGAACGCGCCGAGAGCTTCCACGACGAAACCCTGCCTGCCGAAGGCGCGAAAATCGCCCACTTCTGCTCAATGTGCGGTCCCAAATTCTGCTCGATGAAAATCACGCAGGAAGTGCGCGACTACGCCGACAAGCAAAAAGCCCAACGGCAGGGCATGGAAGAAAAAGCGATTGAGTTCGTCAAAAAAGGAGCGAAGCTTTACAGTTAAAACGTAAAGCAAGAAAAGGCCGTCTGAAAATGTTTCAGACGGCCTTTTTAGTGAATAGCCTTTAAGCCAAAGCAATACGCACTACGGCCGCTTATTTTTCCACCCTGCGGAAATGGTGCGGACGGAAGCCGAGCGCGACGAGGGAAACGAAGTAGAGGCCGCCGCCCAAGGCAATCAGGACGCAGAGTTGGCCTGCTTTTTTAAAGCCGCCGACGTGTACCCATTCAAACGGCAGATAATATTGCGCCAGCCACAAACCGCCGCCCATGACGACCAAAGAGATGACCATTTTAACCAAAAACGCTGCCCAACATTTACCGGGGCGGTAGATGCCGTGTTTGCGCAAAAGGAAAAACAGCAAACCTGCATTCAGACACGCGCCCAAACCGATAGCAAGGGACAGACCGACGTGTTTGAGCGGCGAAATGAAAGCGAGGTTCATCAACTGTGTGCAAATCAGCGTGAAAATAGCGACCTTAACGGGGGTTTTGATGTTTTGGCGCGCGTAGAAGCCGGGTGCCAATACTTTAATCATAATCAGCCCGATCAAGCCAAAGGAATAAGCAATGAGCGCGTGTTGGGTCATTTGCGCGTCGTGCAGCGTAAATTCACGGTACATGAACAAGGTCGTAACCAACGGGAAAGACAACACGGCAAGGCCGACGGCGGCAGGTAGGGTCAGCAGCATGCACAGGCGCAAACCCCAGTCGAGCAGACCGGAAAATTGCTCGGTATCCTGACTGGCAGCGTGTTTGGACAAGGTAGGCAATAAGATTGTACCGAGTGCCACGCCCAAAACACCGGTTGGCAATTCCATCAGTCGGTCGGCGTAATACATCCATGACACGCTGCCGGACTGCAAAAACGAGGCAAAAATGGTGTTGATAACCAAGGAAATCTGCGCCACGCTCACGCCCAAAATAGCCGGCGCCATCTGTTTCATTACGCGGTTGACCGCTGCGTCTTTAAAGCTGAGTTTGGGCATTTTCAAGAAACCCAGTTTCGCCAACCAAGGCAGTTGGAACACCAGCTGCAACACGCCGCCGACAAATACCGCCCACGCCAAAGCCATAACAGGCGGATCAAAATACGGCACGAAGAACAGGGAAAAGACGATAAAGGAGATGTTCAAAAAAGTCGGCGTAAAGGCGGGAATGCCGAATTTATGATAGGAATTGAGTATTGAGCCGACAAAAGACGACAAAGAAATCAAAAAAATATAAGGAAACGTCACCCGCAGCAAGTCGATGGAGAGCTGAAACTTATCGGCTTCTTTGGCAAAACCGGGCGCAGAAACATAAATCACCCACGGCGCGGCAAGTATGCCCAGCGCAGTAACGATGACCAGCACAAACGACAGCATGCCGGCCACATGACGCACAAACGCCTGCGTGGCTTCGGGCGAGCGGGTTTCTTTGTATTCCGCCAAAATCGGTACGAAGGCTTGGGCAAATGCGCCCTCTGCAAACACTCGCCGCAGCAGGTTGGGCAGTTTAAACGCGACAAAAAACGCATCCGTCGCCATGCCTGCACCAAACGCACGGGCGATAATCGTATCGCGCACAAAGCCTAAAATGCGCGACACCATCGTCAGGCTGCCAACCTTGGCCAATGCTCCCAATAAATTCATGTATTTTCCTTACTTGTCTTTCAGGCCGTCTGAAAATCCGGCTTCTTCCAATACTGCCGCCGCAGCCAATGCCGCCGTATCTTTTTTCAACAGCAGATGCAAGGCGTGAAAATCCTGTTCCAACGCGGCCACGGCTTCAGGGCGGTCATACCAGTCTGCCACGGCCTGTGCCAGTTTTTCAGGGACGGCATCATGTTGCAGCAGCTCGGGAACGGCGGCTTTACCCAACAGAATATTGGGCAAACCGACATGCGGCACTTTGATTTTGTTTTTCACATACGCATAAGTCAGCGGCGAAATTTTGTAGCTAATGACCATAGGCCGCTTGCACAAGGCCACTTCCAAAGTCGCCGTACCGCTGGTGACCAATACCACGTCGGCAGCGGTGCAAACCGTATCCGACTGCTTGTCGGTCAGCGTAATGGGAAGAGCGGCAAATTCAGGCTGCGCCAAAATTTCGCTAATGCGTTTGCGCGTTGCGGCCGTTGCCACAGGCAGTAAAAACCGTGCCTGCGGATAACGTTTCAGCAGCAATAAGGCCGTCTGAAAAAACACCGCCGCCATGTAATCGATTTCGCTCACGCGGCTGCCGGGCAAGATGGCAAACACGGGCACGTCCGCAGGCACGCCCAGCTTCTGCCGCGCCGCCGCCCTATCCGCTTCCACCGGCATGGTTTGCGCCATCGGATGGCCGACAAACTCGGCCTTGCCTCCGGCATCGATATAAAGCTGCGGCTCCATCGGAAACAGGCACAACACGCGGTTGACCTGATGCACGATTTTATTGACCCGCTCGCGCCTCCATGCCCAAACCGACGGGCTGACGTAATGAATGGTATGAATACCTGCCTGCTTGAGTTTTTCCGCCACGCCGAGATTAAAGTCCGGCGCATCGATGCCGATAAACACATCCGGCTTGAGGCGGAGCAAATCGTTCATCAGCCCTTTGCGGATTTTCAAAATCTGCGGTAGGCGTTTGATGACCTCAACAAAACCGCGCACCGCCAGCTTTTCCTGATCGTACAAACTCTCGAAACCCTCCGCCTTCATGCGCTCGCCACCGATGCCGGTAAACCGCGCATTCGGGCAACGCGCCTTAATGGCACGGATTAAGTGTGCGCCGAGCAAGTCGCCGGAAGCTTCGCCGACGCTGATGGCGATAAGGGGGGAGGGATTGGGGTTCATGTTGTTGAGGTTCGGAAGCTAAAAGATTTGGGGGTGGACATTTGTCCACCCGTTTTCAGACGGCATCAGTAGCAAACGGACAGGAAACCTGCCTACTGCGCAGATTTTTGCAATCCAAAGGCCGTCTGAAAAAGTTTCAGACGGCCTTCAATCCATCCATCAACGGATAATGCCGCGTGTGGATTGTGCAAAAAAGTCTTTAAATACCGCCAATTCGCTTTGGGTTTCGGCACGTTTCAGAATGTCTGCCTTGGCCTCTTCAAACGGAATGCCGCGATGGTAAATGGTTTTATACACATCTTTGACAGAGGCAATCTGTTCGGCGGTGAAACCGTTGCGGCGCATACCTTCGCTGTTGAGGCCGGCCGGTTCGGCGCGGTAGCCTGCGGCCATGAAGTACGGCGGTACGTCTTTGTGTACGCCGGCGGCAAACGCGGTCATGGCGTAGTCGCCGATTTGGCAGAATTGGAACACCAGCGTGTAGCCGCCCAAGACGACGTAGTCGCCGATGGTCACATGCCCTGCGAGTGAGGCGTTGTTGGCGAAGATGGTATGGTTGCCGACCACGCAGTCATGGGCGAGGTGGCAGTAGGCCATAATCCAGTTGTCGTCGCCGATACGGGTTTCGCCGATGCCGGTAACCGTACCGAGGTTGAACGTCGTAAATTCGCGGATGGTGTTGCCGTTGCCGATAATCAGCTTGGTCGGCTCGTCGCGGTATTTTTTGTCCTGCGGAATTTCGCCGAGGCTGGCAAATTGGAAAATGCGGTTGTTTTCACCGATGGTCGTATGGCCGTTGATGACGGCGTGCGGGCCGATTTCGGTATTCGCACCGATTTGCACATTGGGGCCGATGATGCTGTATGGGCCGACTTTGACGCTGGAGTCGAGTTCGGCTTTAGGGTCGATGACGGCGGTCGGATGGATAAGGGTCATGCTGTCTCCTTGCTGTCTGATACAGGTATTGCCTGCAAGATGCCGTCTGAACTTTCAGACGGCCCGTCCCATTCTTACACCACGCGTTTGGCGCACATAATCACGGCTTCAACGGCAACTTGACCGTCGACTTTGGCAACGGCGTTGAATTTGCCGATACCGCGTTTGTTGGTCAACAGCTCGACTTCAAAAACCAGTTGGTCGCCAGGGATGACTTGGCGCTTGAAACGGGCGTCATCGATACCGGCGAAGAAGAAGAATTCGTTTTCTTTGCGGCCGCCTTCGCTGAGGATGGCCAGTGTGCCACACGCTTGCGCCATGGCTTCGATAATCAACACGCCAGGCATCACGGGCAGGTCGGGAAAGTGGCCTTGGAACTGCGGCTCGTTCATGGTGACGTTTTTAATCGCAGTCAGGGTTTTCATCGGTTCGAACGCAGTAATGCGGTCGAGTTGCAAAAACGGATAACGGTGTGGGATAAGTTTTTGAATGTCTTTGGCTTCGATCGGGAGTTGTACGTCCATGATGTTCGTCTTTCCTTGTTTGTATTGGGTTTAAACGTATTCGGATGCGGGGCGCGGACTGTTTGCGCCGCCTTTAGGCTTCATCGCTGTCGGCAAGCTGTTTTTCCAGCATTTTGAGGCGTTTGTTCATTTCGCTCAAACGGTGGATATAAACAGCATTGCGTGCCCAGTCTTTGTAGCCCGACATCGGGAAAATACCGGCCAGATGCTGGCCGCTTTCGGTAATGCTGTGGGTAACGGATGTACCGCCGCCGATGGTGGTTTTATCGGCGATTTCGATGTGTCCGACCGTGCCGACGCCGCCGCCGATAATACAATAATTGCCGATGGTGACGCTGCCGGAAATGCCGGTTTTGGCGGCGATAACGGTGTGCGAACCGATTTTGCAGTTGTGACCGATTTGGACTTGGTTGTCGATTTTGGTGCCGTTGCCGACGGTTGTGTCGCTCATTGCGCCGCGGTCGATATTGGTGTTCGAACCGATTTCCACATCATCGCCCAGCGTGACTGCGCCGGTTTGCGGAATTTTAAACCATGAATCGCCGGCAAAGGCCAAGCCGAAACCGTCCGCACCGATGACGGCGCCGCTGTGGATTTCGACACGGTTGCCCAAAGTGCAGCCGTAATAGATGACGGAGTTGGGATGCAACACGACTTCATCGCCCAACGTGCAATCGTGTTGGACAACGGCATTGGCCAAAATACGGCAGCCTTCGCCCAATACGGCATTCGCGCCGATATAGGCATTCGCGCCGATTTCGCAGCTTGCCGGCACTTTGGCGCTTACCTCGACAACGGCGGTCGGATGTACGCCGCCCTGTGCTTTGACAATCGGCGAGAACAATCGTGCCACTTTGGCAAAATAAAGATAAGGGTCGGCAGCCACAATCAGGTTGCGGCCCGCAAATTCATCTGCGGCTTTCGGCGACACAATCACTGCGCCTGCTTGGCTGTCGTGTACTTCGGCTTTGTATTTCGGGTTAGCCAAAAAGCTGATGTGTTCTGCCTGCGCCTGATCCAACGGACGGACGGCGGTAATGGCGATGTCTTCGCCTTTCCATTCGCCGCCGAGTTGGGAAACGATTTGGGACAGGGTGTATGCTTGTGAAGTCATGATAATCTGCCGTCAAGATGTCAGGCCGTCTGAAAGATGCCGGTTTGGGTTTCAGACGGCCTTAGGTTTGTCTGTATGGTTACATTCGCTGCCGAGCAGGGTCAGTGAGCATTTAGGGCTTTAATAACGCTGTCGGTAATGTCGTAGCGGCCGTTGACGTAAATCACGTCCTGCAAGATGAAGTCGTAACCTTCGTGTTTGGCCAAATCGACGATGACGCGGTTGGCATTTTGCTGGAGCGCGGCGAATTCTTCATTGCGGCGCAGATTGTAGTCTTCTGCCAACTCGGCCTGCTGCTTGCGGAATTTCTGTACCAGATTGCGCCACTTTTGGGTTTCCGCTTCCCTTTGGCTGTCGCTGAGCTTGTCGCCGCTCAGTTTTCGCTCCAAAGCCTCGCCTTCCTGCTGCAACTTTTGCAAGGCGGTTTGACGGCTTTTGAACTCTTTTTCCAAAGTCATCTGAATGCTTTGCGCCTGCTTGGATTCCTGATAAACGCGCTCGGTATTGATAAAACCGATTTTCTGCACGCCATCCGCCGCCGCTTGCGGCAAAAGCACGAAACCCGGCAGGGCTACGGCGAGGACACGGAGGGTGTCGGCTATTTTACTCATGATAAAAATCCTTGCTTGAAAACAAACGGGCGGTTTGCAATAAGCTTGCCGCCAATCTGCCATGAGGCCGTCTGAAACGGACAAACCCGGTTTCAGACGGCCTAAACATCATCAGAATGTCGTACCGAGTTGGAATTGGAAGCGTTGGATTTCGTCGCCTTCTTTTTTCTTAATCGGATAAGCATAACTGAACTTCATCGGACCCAGCGGAGAGAGCCAGGTCACGGCAGCACCGGCAGAGTAACGCAATTCGTTTTTGAATGTCGATTTGTGCGTTGTGCCTACGCCATACACGTTTTGGAGCGCGCCATTGGTGTAATAAGAATTGCTGCTGCCATCGTTGTAGGTTTTGTCGTCCCACACGCTGCCCGCATCGGCAAACAGGCTCAGACGGACGGTACGCGAATCTTTAATACCCGGCATCGGGAAGAGCAACTCTGCGGAAACGTTGGCTTTTTTGTTACCGCCGTAGCTGATCTTCTCGCCGTATTCGTCATAGACTTTCGGGCCCAGCGTACCGCTTTCAAAGCCGCGGACAGAGCCTAAGCCGCCGCCGTAGAAGTTTTCAAAGAACGGCATGGTTTTGGTTTTGCCGTAGCCGTTGCCATAACCGACTTCGCCACCCAGCATCAGCGTGAAATCTTTGCTCAACGGGAAGAACCAAGTTTGGTTGTGGGTCAGGGTGTAGTATTGCAGGTCGCTGCCCGGCAAGGCGATTTCGCCGTTTACGCCGGTCAGGTAACCGCGGGTCGGCCACAAGGCATTGTCAGTTTTGTTGCGGCCCCAGCCGATGGTACCTTTGTACAACCAGCCTTTGAAGTTACCCACGCCGCTACCGTCGCCTTTACCGTATTGGTTGATAAAGTCGGCATAGCGTTTAGGCGCACCTTTGTAGGTGTTCACGGTCAGACGCTCTGCGGCCAAACCGAAGTTCACACGGTCATATTCGGTAACCGGAATACCAATACGCAAACCGCCGCCGAAAGTCGTGGTTTTATATTGTTTCGCGCTGGAAGAAGCTTTACGCGGGTCGTAAGACTTGCCGTAAAGGTCGTAGCCCAAGCTTACGCCGTCAGGTGTGAAATATGGGTCGGTAAACGACAATGAGCCGTTTACTGTGGTTTTACTGCGGGAAGCGCGCAGGGCAACGGATTTACCCGTACCGAACAGGTTGTCTTGAGCCACACCGGCAGACATTACCAAACCGGTATCCTGAACCCAGCCTGCGCTCAAGTCGAGCGAGCCGGTTGAACGTTCGGTCAGGCTCATGTTCAGGTCAACTTGGTCAGGCGTATTGGCCACAGGAACCGCATCAAATTGAACGTTGTCGAAATAGCCCAACAACTCAACGCGCTCTTTAGAACGTTGCAGTTTGGCAGAGTCGTAAGGCGCCGATTCCATTTGGCGCAACTCGCGGCGAATGACTTCGTCACGGGTTTTGTTGTTGCCGGTAATGTTGATTTCGTTCACATAGATTTTGCGGCCCGGTTGAACGGTCAACACGAAATCAACGGTATGTGTTTCGGCATTTGGAATCGGTTGGACGTTGATTTCGCTGAATGCGTAACCTGCCTGACCCATGCGGTTTTGGATGGCTTCGAGCGAATTGGACATTTGCGCGCGCTCATACCATTTGCCCGGCTTCATGGTCAGCAGTTTTTCCAAATCTTCTTTCGGCACTTCCAGCGTATCGCCTTCGATGCGTACATTGCCCCAACGGAAGCGGTCGCCTTCGCTGACGGTTACTTTAATGGTCTGCTTGGTTTTGTCTTCGTTGGTTTGGATATCGGTATCCAAAATGCGGAAGTTGAAGTAGCCGTTGTTTTGATAGAAATTGGTAATTTTTTCCATGTCCTGAGCAAATTTTTGCTCATTGAACTGGTTGCTCTTCGTGATCCAAGTCCACATGCCGCCTTCGCTCAAGGACATTTGTTTCATCAGACGGCGGTCGGAATAAACTTCGTTGCCTTCAAATGAAATATCGGTAATCTTGGTAGATTTGCCCTCTTCGATGGCAATATCGATAGACACGCGGTTGCGGGCGAGTTTGGTTACGGTCGGAGTGATTTGGACAGACTGTTTGCCACGGCTCAAATACTCTTCTTTCAAACCGGCAACGGCTTGGTTCAGCGTTGCTTGGTTGAAGTATTGGGATTGCGCCAAACCGAAGGCTTCAAGGTTTTTCTTGATGGCATCGTTTTGCAGCATTTTCGCGCCGGTAATATTGAGCGAGCTGATGGTTGGACGCTCAATCACGGTCAGCAGGACTTGATTGTCCATGGTTTCGACGCGTACGTCGTCAAAGAAACCGGTTGCGTAGAGTTTTTTGATGATTTCTTCACTGCGCGCATCATTGAAATTATCACCGACTTTAACGGGCAGGTAGTTGAAGACGGTACTCGGCTCGGTGCGCTGCAGGCCTTCGACGCGGATGTCCTGAATGGTAAAGTCAGCCAATGCCATTGGCGACAGGCTCAATACCATTAAAGCGGAAGCAATCTGGTTCAGTTTCATAAATTATCCAAACAAACGGTTGATGTCATTAAAGAAAGCCACAGCCATCATCAAAAGCATGGCTGCCAGTCCGAAGCGCAGGCCGACTGCCTGTATGCGCTCGCTCAAAGGCTTTCCGCGTATCCATTCGGCGGTATAGAAAACCAGATGCCCGCCGTCTAAAACGGGTACGGGCAAAAGGTTCAACACGCCTAAGCTGATGCTGACCAAGGCCAGAAATTCGAGGTAGCTCTGCAATCCGAGTTTGGCGGATTGTCCGGCGACATCGGCAATGGTCAGGGGGCCGGAAATATGGTTTAAAGAGGCATTACCTGTAACCAGTTTTCCGAAAAATTTGAGGGTTGTCCACGAATAGTTGACGGTTTTGTTCCAACCCAATTCAAAGGCTTGGGCAACGGAAGGCGTATAGCGATAGCGGATGGTTTTATCCCACTCTTTATCCGCCTGGGCGGCAAGCCCTGCTCTACCCACCAGCACGCCTGCCGACTGCTCGACGCTGTCCGGACGGATAGCGGTCGCCAGTATTTTACCGTCGCGCTCGTAAGTCAGTTCGATTCGTTTGCCGGGGCTGGCGCGGAAGAGTTCCGTCCATGCCTGCCAGCTTTCGATGGGCTTCCCATCGGCGGTCAGCAGTTTGTCGTTTTCCTTCAAACCTGCTTTTTCGGCCGGGCTATTGGCCAAGACTTTGCCGATGCGGTTAGTAATTCTAAAAGGCAAAAGGCCTATGTTGCCTTGGTTTTTCGCAACTTTACCTGCTTCAGGCGTGCCGGCGGCATCAATTATGCGGATGGCTTGGGTATTTGAGGCCGTCTGAACAGCAACTTTTACAGGACCGGCTTCAAGGTTCAACACCATCTCGGTTTGCGCATCGCTCCAGTCTTTTACGGAGATTCCGTTGACCGATACAATCTTATCGCCTGCCTGAAAACCTGCTTTGGCGGCAATACTGGCAGGCTCGACCATGCCAACATAGGGGCGCAACTCGGTCACGCCGAAGGAAAAGCTCAAACCGTAAAGCAAAACGGCCAAAATCAAATTAGTCAAAGGACCGGCAGCGACAATGGCGATGCGCCTGGCCGGATGCTGCTTGTCAAAGGCGTAGGGCAAATCTGCTTCTGCCACCTCGCCTTCGCGCGTATCGACCATTTTAACGTAACCGCCCAGCGGAATCGGGGCAAGACACCACTCGGTATCGCCGCGTTTTCGGGTGAAAAAGGGCTTACCGAAGCCGACGGAAAAGCGCACGACTTTAACGCCGCACCAGCGGGCAACAATATAGTGTCCGAACTCATGCAGGCTGACCAAAATCAGAATGGCGACGATAAAGGCTAAAAAGGTTTGCAAAAAAATCCCCTGTATGGAATGTGATGATCAACGGATAAGGCCGTCTGAAAACCGATTA
Organism: Neisseria sp. HMSC067G12; assembly: GCF_001812725.1. Lineage (NCBI taxonomy): Bacteria > Pseudomonadati > Pseudomonadota > Betaproteobacteria > Neisseriales > Neisseriaceae > Neisseria > Neisseria sp. HMSC067G12. Next base: position 240,572 of record NZ_KV810201.1, read on the forward strand.
TAAAGGCAGTTGTTCCATTTTGTCTGCCTAAATGCCAAGCGGTTGACGTTTCAGACGGCCTGTCATTGAAACTTTATTGTTTGCCGATAAAGGCTTCTGCCTGTCTGCGTGTTTGCGCGTCTTGCGCCAGCAGGCCTTCGATATCGTAACGGCCGTCTGAAAAATCTTGTGCAAGGCAGTGGGCAACGACTTTGGCAATATCGGTAAACTTGATGCGTTTATCTAAAAAAGCGGCCACGGCAACTTCGTTGGCGGCGTTCAACACACAAGGCGCGGCGCCGCCTGCATTCATTGCCTGATAGGCAAGTTTCAGACATGGGAAACGGTCAAAGTCAGGCTTTTGGAAGGTCAATGCGGACAATGCGCCGAAATCCAGCTCGCCCACGCCGGAGTCGATACGTTCGGGCAGGCCCAAACAATAAGCAATCGGCGTACGCATATCGGGATTACCCAACTGCGCCAATACCGAACCATCGCGATAACGCACCATGCTGTGTATCACGGATTGCGGATGAATGACGACTTCCAGTTTTTCCGGCGGACAGTTAAACAGCCAATGCGCCTCAATCAACTCCAAGCCCTTATTCATCATTGACGCGGAATCGACGGAAATTTTGCGACCCATGCTCCAATTCGGATGTTTGACCGCCTGCTCGGGCGTAATGCTGTCAAATGTACTTAAATCGGTGTTAAGGAAGGGGCCGCCTGATGCGGTCAGAATAATCGAATTGATACCGTGCTCATTCAGACGGCCTGTGTAATCCCTTGGCAATACTTGGAAGATGGCGTTGTGTTCGCTGTCAATCGGCAAGACGGTGGCGCCGTTTTGACGGGCGGTTTCCATAAACAATGCGCCGGAAACCACCAGTGTTTCTTTGTTTGCCAGATAAATGGTTTTGCCTTTTTGAGCGGCAGCCAAAGCCGACGGCAAGCCAGCCGCGCCGACAATGGCACACATCACGCCGCTGACTTCATCGGCAGAGGCGACATCAATCAAGGCTTGAGAACCATATAAAACCTGCGTATTGATGCCTTCTTGTTTGAGTTTCTTTTCCAACTCGGCCGCATGGTCAGCATCGCCGACAACGGCATATTCCGGGCGGAACTGTTTGCATTGTGCCACCAGCTTGTCCACCTGCCTATGCCCTGCCAGCGCGAACACGCGGAATTTTTCGGGATGGCGGGAAACAACGTCTAAAGTGCTTTCGCCTATGCTGCCGGTGCTGCCTAATATGGTCAGAACTTGTTGTGTCATGGTGTGTTCTTTGTGTGCTGTGCAAACGGTATTCATTGTGTTTGAAATAAATTTCTTTGCCGTTTCCAATTTTCAGACGGCCTTTTGCCTCCCAGCTGAAAAGGCCGTCTGAAAGAATTACTCAATGCCGTATTCGATGGTAACAACCAGTCGGACTTGTTTGCCGACGGTGCTTTTATCGTAAGAACCGCCGTACTCGTCGTCCTCGCTGCTGCCGGTGTCGGCATAGATGTTGAACGAGCCTTGCGAAGCAGAACGCATGGCACCCACTTTGCCGCCGCCGGTTTTGGCAAATTCGGCCGCGCGTTTCTGCGCATCCTCAGTCGCCTGCGTAATCAAATCGCGTTTGATGGTTTCCAAATTGCCCAACAAATATTGCGGATTGTCGAAGCGGATAAATTCGTTTTGCGCACGGAAATTCAAAATGGCACGCTGGGCGGCTTGGATTTTGTCCAATTTTTTGGTGTTGACCACAATATTGAGGTCGCCATCGTAGCCGTTGGGCGTGCGGGTTACGTTGCCTAATTCGTCGCGGGTTTCATTGAAGACGCGCGACACTTCAGGCAGACCCACTTTCATTTCAGCCGCCGTAAAGCCTTGCTCACCCAAAAACTTAGACAGCTTCTTGCGTCTTGCCGTCAGTAAATCCAAAACTTCCTGATAGCTCTCGCCGTGCGCGTTCACGCCCGTATTCCACGTTGCGCTGTCGGATTGGAAGTTTTTCTCCGCCAAACCTTTTACGGTAATCGTCCCCGGCTGACGCAGATTCTTAAACTGCACGCCCAAAATAAACGCTGCAGCCATCAATCCGAGTGCCAACAATACGCCCAAGATCGATAAAGATGAAATCTGTTTTTGTTCGGACATAATCAGCTCCCCCAACCATATGAGACAGGCGGTTTAAAACAAATATACAAAGGTGGCATAAATGCTGATAACGGCAATCAGGCTGTCCACACGGTCGAACACGCCGCCGTGTCCCGGCAGCAGATTACTGCTGTCTTTGATACCGGTCGCACGTTTGAGCCAGCTTTCCAGCAAATCGCCGCACACGCTGACAACGGTCAGAATCAAGCCGATCAAAATCGTTTTGAACCAACCGGCTTCAAAAGCCAGCCAACCGGCTTTCCATACGATGGTCATGTACACGGCAACGCATAATGCGCCGCCGATCGCACCCTCCCAGCTTTTACCCGGACTGATGGTCGGCGCAATTTTGCGCTTGCCAAACGATTTGCCGCAGAAATATGCACCAATATCGGCCACCCACACCAAACCCATAATCGCCAATAAAGACAGCGCGTCTTCAGGCTGAGGGCGCAGGTAAACCAGTGCGAACCAAAACGGCATCACCAACAACCAACCGACTGTGTAAGCCTGCCAGCCGCCGTTTAACTTCCATTTTGCTTTCAGCCACCAAGGCATGACAATCAGCCAAAACGCCAATACGACATACCAAACCAAATCAGGCAACTGCCAACCGCCGGCATAGGCAATCACGCCGAACACCAGCGTTGAAGCCAAATAATGGTTGATTTTCAGCTTGTCCAAGCCACTCATGCGGGCATATTCCCACAAAGTCAGCATGGCAATCAGGCCGCAAAACGCAGCCCACAGCCACATAGGTGCATAAAACAGCATACCCAGCATCAGCGGCAAAAGCCACAGCGCCGTTAAAATTCGTTGTTTCAACATAGTTCTCAACCCCGTTGCTGCTCAACCGGCAGCTGTTCGGAAGTCCGCCCGAAGCGGCGCTCCCGTTTTTGGAACGAAACAATCGCCTCGTTCAACGATTTCTCATTAAAATCAGGCCACAGCGTATCCGTAAAATACAATTCCGCATACGCCATCTGCCACAGCAGGAAATTACTGATGCGCGTCTCGCCACCGGTTCGGATAAACAAATCCGGCTCGGGTGCATCGCCCAACATCAAATAACGCGACAACGCCTCTTCCGTAATCTCAGTTGCACCCTCGGCAATCAACTGATTTGCCGCATGCAAAATATCCCAGCGGCCGCCATAATCGGCGGCAATGCTCAAAGTCAAACCGGTATTGTTTGCCGTCAACGCTTCTGCCGCCTCAATCCCCTTCAGGATTTCAGCATTAAACCGCTCACGGCTGCCGATGACTCTCAAGCGCATATTGTTATCGTGCAAACGGCGCACCTGCTTTTGCAAAGCCTGCAAAAACAGCCCCATCAGAAAAGAAACCTCTTCCTCGGGGCGTCGCCAGTTTTCAGTCGAAAAAGCAAACACGGTCAAATACCGCACACCCAATTCAGCACAATGCTTCACCATGTTCTCCAGCGCATCCAAGCCGCGCTTATGCCCCATCACACGGGGAAGAAAACGCTTCTTTGCCCAACGTCCGTTGCCGTCCATAATCACAGCAATATGTCGGGGGATGGCAGAGTGTTCCAAAATCGTCTGCGTACTGCTTTTCATGTCTGCCTTTCAGGGAGCAAACCGTCCAAAGGCCGTCTGAACGGTTTGCACACAGGATTAAATCGCCATCAAATCTTCTTCTTTGGCAGCCAAGAGCTTGTCTGCCTCAGCAATGTATTTGTCGGTCAACTTCTGAACCGCTTCCTCGCCACGGCGTGCTTCATCTTCAGAAATCTCTTTGTCTTTCAACAGTTTTTTGATGTGGTCGTTTGCATCACGGCGCACATTGCGGATAGACACACGACCCTCTTCTGCCTCGCTGCGTACCACTTTGATCAGATCCTTACGGCGTTCCTCAGTCAACATAGGCATTGGAACACGGATCAAATCACCGACAGAAGCAGGGTTCAGGCCCAAGTTGGAATCACGGATCGCTTTCTCAACTTTTGAAGCCATATTGCTCTCGAAAGGTTTCACACCGATCGTACGCGCATCCAAAAGCGTCACGTTCGCCACTTGGCTCACAGGTACCATGCTGCCCCAGTATTCCACTTCCACTTGGTCGAGCAGGCCGGTATGCGCACGACCGGTACGTACTTTAGCCAAATTGTCTTTCAATACTTCCAGAGAACGCTGCATTTTGCCTTCAGCTGTCTTTTGAATATCATTAATCATCTTAATACTTTCAATTTCATAGGAATAAAACAGAATTAACCGAGAATAGTACCGTTAAACCGCCCCCACGACAAGGCTTTACGCCCCAACAGCCTTGTTTTCTAACCGATATTTAACATCAAACAAAATAAAGGCCGTCTGAAAATCTTTCAGACGACCTTTATTGTTTCAAGCAACTACATCAACTCGGCCTTTTGGCTTAATTTATTTACCAACTGACCCAAACTGAAATCTCCCTATCATTTTCAATCGAAATCTAATCTTAATAACTCAAAAGCTCACAGTTGTACTCTTGGTAATTAAAGTTAACTTGCCCTCGACATCTACCATCACTATCGGAAACCTTCTCTCTAAAGTAATGAAGTTCGCAAGGTAGATCCAATATAACAACCTGCCTTCCCATGCAAATTTTCACATTTAGTTTGCAAAATTTGTATAAAAACTGTATTACGTTATAATTGGTTTTATTCGAATACGTTATTTAATTCACCTGAAAACAAACAGATAAATGCAAATTAACTGGAGAATATCTATGAACAAATTACTCATCCTATGCTCAGCATTAGCGCTTTCTGCCTGTGTTGTACCACATCCCTATACTTCAACCGAATATCAAAAATATAAACAAAGTGATTTGAAAGTACCAAATCAACCTTATCCTATACGTTTAGAGGGAGAGTTCGAGCGTAATGGTAAATCTTTCCCTAAAGTAAATCCGGCTCTAACAAAAGCTGCCAAAATTGCACTAAACGGAACAAAGATTGTAACAGTAGACCCGCAAGCCCAAAACAGCCTGAAAATCCATGCCAACAATATCGCCAATATTGGTGGTGCAGTAGGTAACGGTATAAAAACAGGTCTGACTTTCGGATTAGCAGGCAGTACAGTTCAGGATTACTATCAATTCTACTGTAGCTACTCAGATGGCAAAAAAGAATTAAACCGTTCCGAATTTAATCACGCTATTGTGACTACTATTGGTTTAACCTCCACACCCAAAGAGCTGACTCCCCATAGTAATCTGGATCAGGCATTTATCTCTGTAACTAAAGATATTGTTGTTAATTGCTTAGGTGACTTGCAAAACAAAGGTTTCTTGTTACCAGAAACAGCCAATACCCATACCGGCAGTAACTGAAATTTCTGAAGATGTTGCCAAAGCTGCCATTATGAAACTGAATATGGCAACTCCAGGTCAATGTTCCAAAGCTCATCCCTAAAACAATCCTTACTTGATATAAAAAGGCCGTCTGAAAATCTTTCAGACGGCCTTTTCCTAATTCAAATCCTACTCTCTATTTCTCTCATTCCAAAAGTAACGCCATACAAAGCATGGGAAAGCAAAAATCAGGTAGAGGCAGACAACGGTCGCGTAAAACTCCCAATCTTGGGCATGTACGGCACCAGCTCGCGATTCGAGGATATAGGCGAGGATCGCGGTAAGAAGGAAACCTGCCAGCAATTCGATCAAGTGATGGCCGATATGTTTGCGTTTCAGGGCGACGATGCCGAAGAATTTGGTGGTAATAAATGGTGCGTTGGCAAAGATAAGTGCCAACAACAAAAGAATGTACATGGATGCGGTCATGATGGTCTTTCTGTTTTCAGACGGCCTGTGTGTGATTTTAACATGTTAAATGGGCATTCTTGCCCATTATTATCCGTGGAATATTCAATATCTTGATGATGCCCGCTTGATGATTGCTCAAAGGCTTGAGGCCGTCTGAACTTTGGGTATATTTCATCCGAATGCGAATCCTAACAAAAACGGCGGCTTTGGAACAGCCGCCGTTGGTTTTGTTTGAAGCTTACAGGGTATTTATCAATGCTTTGGCACACCAGTCGATAACGGTTTGCGGCATGATACCCCACAGGAGCAGTAGGAAGGCATTGACCGTCAGGACAAATTTGGCGGCATAGTTGCTGCCGACCGGCTGGTCATGATCAGGTGCATCGAAGTAGATGACTTTGACCACGCGCAGGTAGTAGAACGCACCAATCAGCGACATGATGACGGCAAATACGGACAACCAAACATGGCCTTGTTTCAAGAGAGCCATAATCACGCCGAATTTGGCGTAGAAGCCCATCAGCGGCGGAATACCCGCCATGGAGAACATAGACAGCAACATCAGGAAGGCAAACCATGCATGGCGTTGGTTAAGGCCTGCGAGGTCTTTGATGTTTTCACATTCAATGTCTTTGGTGGACAATACCATCAAAACACCGAAGCTGACTGCCGCCATCAAAGCATAGGTAATGGCGTAATACAAACCTGCAGTAAAGCCGACTGCGCCTGCCATAAACGCCAACAGGATAAAGCCCATGTGCGATACGGTAGAATAGGCAAGCATACGTTTGATATTGGTTTGCATGATGGCGGCAAGGTTACCGACCACCAAAGAAGCAACGGCAAGAATGGCCAACATCGGCGCCCAGTCTGAATGTATGGTACCCATACCGGTAACAAGGATACGGAACGCAAAGACAACGGCGGCGATTTTCGGAGCCGTACCCACAAAGGCGGTAACAGAGGTCGGCGCACCATCGTACACATCGGGTACCCACATATGGAATGGAACCGCACCCAATTTAAATGCAATGGCGACTACGATAAATACCATACCCAATTTCAACAACCATTCATTGGCCTGCTCATTGAAAGCAGAAGCCAAGACGGAAGCAAAATCAAGGGAACCGGTGGCGCCGTAAACCATAGAAATACCATAGAGCAGCAAACCGGAGGCCAACGCGCCCAATACGAAGTATTTCAGCGCGGCCTCGGCAGAGCGGCCGGAGTCGCGGCGCAGGGCAATCATGGCGTACAGCGACAAAGACAACAATTCCAAACCGATATACGCAGTCAAGAAATGTGCCGAGCTGACCATGACGCTCATACCCAACAGGGCAAACAATGACAGGGTGTAAAACTCGCCTTTAAAGATTTGGCGGTCTTGGTTGTACGGTTTACTGTAAATAAACAGACCAAACGTCAGCGCATACAGCACCAGTTTTGCCAAACGGGACATGCCATCTGCAATATACATACCGTGAAAGGCATCGACACTACCCTGCTCCCATACCGCCAATTGGGTGACGGCCACGATGATGACCGTTCCCAAACTCATCAGATGGGTCAGATAGCGGCTTTTATCGCAAATCCACAAGTCTGCCAGCAATACGACACCCAATAGCGCAAGCAGCACGATTTCGGGCATGGCGGGCATTAAATTCAAATCAGACCAGTTCATTTACACACCTCAAATCTTGCTTTGTGCCACATGGGCAATCAAATCGTTTGCCGCTTGATGCACCACTTCGATAAACGCTTGCGGATACAGACCCATGCCCAAAACAGCAACCGCCAAAATCGCCAAAATCGCAAATTCACGGCAATTGATGTCTTTCATTTCGGCAACGTGCGGATTGTGGATTGCACCAAAAATAACGCGTTTGTACATCCACAGGGTATAAGACGCACCGTAAATCAGGGTCATGGCAGCCAACGCACCTACCCAGAAATTCACTTTAACCGCGCCCATAATCACCATAAACTCGCCCACGAAGCCGGAAGTCGCAGGCAGACCGGCATTGGCCATACCGAACAACATCATAAACGCCGCAAACTTAGGCATCACATTGACCACGCCGCCATAATCGGCAATATTGCGGGTATGCAGGCGGTCGTACATCACGCCGATACACATAAACATCGCGGCGGACACAAAACCGTGGGAAATCATTTGAATGATTGCGCCTTTCAATGCCCAGTCATTCAATTGGCCGTTCACAAACAGGAACATGCCCAAAGTGACAAAACCCATATGGCTGATGGAAGAGTATGCCACCAGTTTTTTCATATCGGTTTGCACCAAAGCCACCATACCGATGTAAATCACGGCAATCAGGCTCAATACGATGATTACAGGGGCAAAATAGCGTGCCGCATCCGGCATAATCGGCAGGATAAAGCGCAAGAAACCATACGCACCCAGTTTCAGCGTAATTGCCGCCAACACCATCGAACCGCCGGTCGGCGCTTCAACGTGGGCATCCGGCAACCAAGTGTGCACAGGGAACATCGGCACTTTTACAGCAAATGACAGGAAGAACGCCACAAACAAAAGCTGTTGTACGCCCAACGGAATCTGTTTGATGTTTTGGAAATCGACAATAGAGAAGCTGCCTGTTTGATAGTGCAGGTAAACCATGGCAACCAGCATCAAAAGCGAACCCATCAGCGTATAGAGGAACAGCTTGACCGACGCATAGACGCGGCGCGGACCGCCCCATACACCGATAATCAGGTACAGCGGAATCAGCATACCCTCGAAGAACACATAAAACAGAATCGCATCCTGCGCGGCAAACGCGCCGTTAATCAAACCCGACATCATCAGGAATGCCGCCATATACTGCGCCGGACGTTTCTGAATGACTTCCCAACCGGCCAATACCACCAACAGCGTAATAAACGCATTCAAGATGATAAAGAGCACTGAAATACCATCCACGCCCAATGCGTAGTTGATTTTCAGAAGCGGAATCCACTCGTGGAACTCGGTAAACTGATAGCCGCCGCTCAAACGGTCGAAACCGGTAAACAGGGGCAGCGTTACCAAGAAACCGGCAAGCGCACCCATGAAGGCAAGCACACGCGCCAGCGGCGCACGGCTGTCTTTACCGGTCGCCAAAACCAGCACACCTGCGGCGATGGGTATCCATATTGCCAAGCTGAGTAGGTAGTTGGAAAACATAGTGGTTAACCTGTGGTTAAAATAAAAAATATAGTTGTATGGGTTGGTTTTCAGACACCATTTCAGGAGGCCGTCTGAAAAAGATTGTGTATTTTGTATATGGCAAAATCAAGAAAACGTATATCTACCGTCATTCTTTTATTCCATAACCGCCTAAAACCTTCTTTTCAGACGGCCTCTTCCATATTTTTCTTGCCAAAACCATTATCCGAAGATTTTGACTACGCTCCATCGGTACGGTTGGTGTCCATCTCAAGTTTAATGAACGCATCAATCATGCTGCGCCAAACTGCTTCTGCTACTTCGGGCGACAAACCGGCCTTTTCGGCATAAGCGCGGCACGAGGTAATCACTTGAGCCACCCGTTCAGGCGCGGAAACCGCCCGCACATCGTTTTTAGGTTTCAGACGACCAGCCTGCCGTACCAATTTCTGCCGGCGGGCGAGTAATTCGATTAATCCCTTGTCCAAACCATCAATGGCTTCGCGGACTTCGTCCAGGGTTTGCGGTAATTTGTCTTCAATCATTATTGTTGCTCAAATTTTCTTTTTTAGACGGCCCCTATACACACAAACTATAGACAGGCCGTCTGAAATCCCGCTTTTATCGGAACAATCCCCAGAAGGTCATGCCGAGCAGTACCAATACGCCGAATACCATAGCAGCGGCATAGGTATAGATGAAGCCGGTTTGGACTTTGCGTACCTGCGCGGCAATCGCGCCGACCAGTTTGGCAGAGCCGTTGACGATACCGTTGTCGATAATGGCGGTATCGCCGACTTTCCAGAAGAAAGTACCCAATGCGCGCGTGCCTTTGGCGAAAACATTGAAATACAGGGCGTCGAGGTAGTATTTGTTTTCAAACAAAACGTAAATCGGACGGAACACCTGTGCAATTTTCGCAGGCAGGTGCGGCAGTTTGACGTACAGGAGCCATGCGCTCAAGACACCTGCGATAGCGAGGTAGAGTACAGGCGAATGCAGGCTGTGCGACACCATTGCCAATGCGCCGTGGAACTCTTCCTTCATGATATGCATGGTCGGATGCGCGTCGGCATTAACAAAAATCACGTCTTTGAAGAAATCGCCGTAAAGCATAGGCTCGATGGCAACGTAGCCGATGATGACGGACGGAATGGCAAGCAAAATCAAAGGCAGGGTAACAACCAGCGGGCTTTCGTGCGGATTGTCGTTTTTGCCTAAGCCGTGATGTTCTTCTCCATGATGATCGTCATGATGTTCAGGCAGTCTGCGCCATTTCTCTTCGCCGTGGAACACCATAAAGTATTGGCGGAATGCGTAGAACGCAGTAACAAACACGCTGGCGAGGACGGCAAAATAGGCAAAGCCGCTGCCCGGCAGGGTGCTGTATTTCGCCGCTTCGATAATCGAATCTTTGGAATAGAAGCCGGAGAAGAACGGCGTACCAATCAGCGACAAGTTACCGATCAGCATGGTCAGCCAAGTAATCGGCATGTATTTTTTCAGGTTACCCATGTGGCGCATGTCTTGGTCATGGTGCATACCGATAATCGCGCTACCTGCGGCCAAGAACAATAAGGCTTTAAAGAAAGCGTGAGTCATCACATGGAACATCGCTACGGAATAGGCAGACGCGCCCAGAGCCACGGTCATGTAGCCCAGTTGCGACAGGGTGGAATACGCAACCACACGTTTGATGTCGTTTTGAATCACGCCCAAGAAACCCATAAACAGAGCAGTAATCGCACCGATTACCATGATGACAGACAGCGCAGTGCTGCTCATCTCATAAATAGGCGACATACGCGATACCATGAACAGACCGGCGGTAACCATGGTTGCGGCGTGAATCAATGCAGAAATCGGAGTCGGGCCTTCCATCGAATCAGGCAGCCAGACGTGCAGCGGGAATTGTGCCGATTTACCCATCGCACCGACAAACAACAGCAAACAGGTTACAGTAATCAAAGACCATTCCACACCGGGGAACAGTTGGATAGTGGCCGTCTGAACATTAGGCAGATAAGCGAATACATCTTGATAGCGCAAGCTGCCGCCGAAATAGGCAAGCACCAAACCGATACCGAGCAAAAAGCCGAAGTCACCGACACGGTTAACCAAAAAGGCTTTCAGGTTGGCAAAAATCGCGCTCGGACGTTTGAAATAGAAACCGATCAAGAGATACGACACCAAGCCCACAGCTTCCCAGCCAAAGAAGAGCTGGATGAAGTTGTTGCTCATAATCAGCATCAACATGCTGAAAGTAAACAAAGAAATGTAGCTGAAGAAGCGTTGGTAGCCGACTTTTTCATCATGCATATAACCGATGGTATAGATATGTACCATCAGCGATACGCCGGTAACCACGACCATCATCATCGCCGTCATCGTATCGACCAAGAAGCCGACGGAGAAATCCAAGCCGCCCATTGTCAGCCAGGTATAGACGTTTTCGTCAAACTTGGCGCGGCTGCCGTCGATAAAGCCCCACAGCACATAAGCCGACAGCACGGCAGATACCGCCACGCCGAGTATCGTTACCGAATGCGCCCCCGCGCGGCCGATTTTATTGCCGAACAAACCCGCAATCAGCGAGCCTGCCAACGGAACAAGGGCAATTATCAAATATAAGGTCATATCGTTCATGATTACCCTTTCAACTCATCCAAATCGGCAACGTTGATTGTTTGTCGGTTGCGGTACACCAGCACCATAATCGCCAAACCGATGGCAGATTCGGCAGCAGCAACGGTCAGTACGAAGAATACGAAAATTTGTCCGGCGGTATCGCCCAAATGTTGCGAGAAGGCGATAAAGTTGAAGTTCACCGCCAAGAGCATCAGCTCGATGGACATCAGCAATACCAGCACGTTTTTGCGGTTCATAAAGATACCCATTGCGCTGATACCGAACAGGAGCGCACCCAATACCAGATAATGCGTCAAGGTAATCATGCTTTGCCCTCCCCTTCTCGCTTGAGGCCGTCTGAAACTTCGCTTTCTTCGGCAGATTCAACTTGCGGTTTGACCGCTTCCATTTTCACCAAACGCATACGGCCTTGGTCGGCGCGTACTTTAACTTGGTCGGCTGGATCCATGCGTTTCGGATTGGTGGTTTTACGGTGAACCAGCGCAATCGCGGCCACCATGCCCAACAGCAGCAATACCGCTGCCAATTCAAACGGCAACAGGTAGTCGGTATAAATACGGCTGCCCAAATCACGAATATTGTTGTAATCGGCAGGAATGTCTTTCATCAGACCAAATGCGGCCAGGTCGGTTTTCGGGTTGACCAGAATCAGGATCAGGGCAACCGCCAACAATGTGCCGACCACGCCGGCAACAGGCGCATGACGCCAGAAACCGGCGCGCATTTCTTCAATGTCGATATTCAACATCATCACGACGAACAGGAACAACACCATCACAGCGCCGACGTAAACCACCACCAGCGTCACGCCCAAGAATTCGGCCTGCATCAGCATCCAAATCATCGCGCTCACGCAGAAGGTCAGCACCAGATGCAAAGCGGCATGAACAGGGTTTTTAGCGGTGACGGTACGAACCGCACCATATAAAACGATGACGGCAAGAATATAGAACAGAATCGCGGAAAAAGTCATTCGTCTGCTCCTTAACGATACGGCGCGTCAGCGGCTTTGCGTTTGGCGATTTCAGTTTCGTATTTATCGCCAATGGCCAAAAGAATCGGCTTGGTCATGTGCAAGTCGCCTTTTTTCTCGCCGTGGTATTCAAAAATATGGGTTTCCACAATCGCATCGGTCGGGCAGGCTTCTTCGCAGAAACCGCAGAAGATGCACTTGGTCAGGTCGATGTCGTAACGCTTGGTGCGGCGGGTGCCGTCTTCGCGTTCTTCCGATTCGATGTTAATCGCCATTGCCGGACACACCGCCTCACACAATTTGCACGCAATACAGCGCTCTTCGCCGTTCGGATAACGGCGTTGCGCGTGCAAGCCGCGGAAACGCACGGATTGCGGCGTTTTCTCTTCGGGGAAATAAATTGTGTCTTTGCGGGCAAAAAAGTTTTTGAGCGTTACGCCCAAGCCTTTTACCAACTCGCCCAAAAGAAAGGTTTTTACTAAGTTAGCCATATTATGTTCCCTCAAAACAGGGATTTCGTTAGGTATTCAAAATCGCTTTGTTCAGACGGCCTCAAGATGCCGTCTGAAACTTATTTCCACAAATTCAGCGGTGAAATCATCCACACACCCAAAACCACGATGTAGGCGAAGCCGATCGGAATCAGCACTTTCCAGCCCAAACGCATGATTTGGTCGTAACGGTAGCGTGGGAAGGTTGCACGGATCCACAGGTACCAGTACAGAACCGCTGCCATTTTCACGAACATCCAGAATGCGGAAGGCGTACCGATAAAGCCCCAGCTTTGCGGGAACGGAGACAACCAGCCACCGAGGAACATCAGCGAGGTCAGCGCGGCAATCAGAATCATGAAAATGTATTCGGCAAGGAAGAACAGTGCAAATGCGAAGCCGGAGTATTCGACGTGGTGTCCGGCAACGATTTCAGATTCACCCTCTGCTACGTCAAACGGCGCGCGGTTGGTTTCGGCAACGGCGGAAATCAGATAGACGATGAAGATTGGGAACAGCGGCAGCCAGTTCCACGAGAACACGGAACCGCCCGCGATGCCTTTTGCCTGCGCAGCGACGATGTCGGAGAAGTTCATGCTGCCCGATACCATCACGACGCACACCAGCGCGGCACTCATGGCAATCTCGTAGGAAATGCTTTGTGCGGAAGCACGCATTGCACCCAAGAACGAATATTTGGAGTTGGAAGCCCAGCCCGCGATAATCACGCCGTAAACCGACAGCGAGGTAATCATCAGGATGTACAAAAGGCCGATATTGATGTTAGTCAGCACCCATTCTTCGTTGAACGGAATCACTGCCCACGCTGCAAAAGACGGAGCAAGCGACATAATCGGGCCGATGTAGAACAGGGCTTTGTTTGACAGCTTCGGACGGGTTACCTCTTTAAACAAGAGTTTGAACACGTCGGCAAACGGCTGAATCAGACCCCACGGGCCAGTTACGTTCGGGCCGACACGAAGCTGCATAAAGCCGATGACTTTACGTTCGAAATACGTCAGGTAGGCAACGGTCAGAATCAGCGGAATCAGGATAATCACGATTTTGACGATGACGGATACCACCAAGCCTACGGTGATGCCCAAATCGCCCAGACCGAGCGTTGCGGCAAAGAGGTTTTGGAACCATTCTTGCATGATCAAGCTCCCGCCAGTTCAATAGTGTCCATCAACGCACCCAGCGCGGCATTTTCGGTATGCAGCGGCAGATGCACCACGTTTTCAGGCAAACCGGCATCGGCTTTGACTGCAACCGATACGCTTGCGCCGTTTTGTTTGGCGACAGCGGTTTGTCCGTCTTGCAGGCCCAAGCGTGCCAAAGTGTTTGGATTTACACGCGCAGCAGGCACGGCGGCATGGCTGGTCGCTTGCAGCGGCGCGGAACGGCGTACGATAGAATCAGTGTGATAAATACCGACGCCGCCGACACGGACAAGGCGGTCTGAGGCCGTCTGAACGCCCTCTCCTGCCCATGTGCTGCGGTTATCCAGTTTGGACGGCAGGCTTTCCGCATCCAACGCGTCTTTTAGAATCGCAGCGGTATCGTGATATTCAAAACCTTTCAGGTCAAACAGGTTGCCCAATACGCGCAACACTTTCCACAGAGGACGCGAATCGCCGAAGCCTTGTACCACGCCGTGGAAGGATTGCAGACGGCCTTCCATATTGATGAAGCTGCCTGATGTTTCGGTAAACGGCGCAATCGGCAACAATACGTCGCACACGTCCAGCAGCGTTTCGCTAACAAACGGCGTAAACGCCATCACGCTTTTCGCCTGTTTCAACGCGGCCACGGCTTTTGCACCGTCAACCGTATCGATTTCAGGCTCGACGTTGAGCAGCAAGACTGCCTGTTTCGGCGCGTTTGCCATTTCGGCAACGCTCTCGCCGGAGTTCACGCCCAATACGTCCGCACCAACGCTGTTGGCAGCTTGCGGCAAAATGCCCAGCACTGCGCCGGTCGCGTCTGCCAGCTCTTGCGCGGCGGCATAAATGGCGGCGTAATCAGGATGGTTTTGCACTTCCGCGCCCAAAATAACCGCTGCTTTTTCAGCGTTTTTCAGGCTGGCGGTAACGGCATGTTCCGCATTGGCAGACAGGTTTTTCAGACGGCCTGCCCATTCGTCGGGATGTGCGGCTTCTTGAGACAGAAGCGGCATAAACAATTCTTCTTTACTGCTGGCTAATACGCTCAAGGCCATACGGTCTTTGGCGGCGCGGCGCAGGCGGGCGGTCAGGAGCGGCTGTTCTTTGCGCAAGTTCGCGCCGACTACCAATACGGCATCATTGTCCGCCAGCGATTCGATACTTTGTCCCAACCATTGCGCACCTTTAAGGCCGTCTGAAAGACGTTTGTCTTGTTGGCGTAAACGGGTTGCAAAGTTTTTAACACCTAAGCCGTCGGAGAGTTTTTTGGCCAGATACAGCTCTTCAACCGTATTCATCGGATTCGCCCAAACGCCGACTTGGTTTTGGTTGCCGTCTTTGGCGATACATTCAATCGCGCTGCGGACATATTCCAGCGCGGTTTTCCAATCCACATCCATCCACTCGCCGCCCTGTTTGATTTTCGGGTTTTTCAGACGGCTTTCATGATACAGGCCTTCGTAGGCGAAACGGTCGCGGTCGGACAACCAGCATTCGTTAATCGCTTCGTTTTCTAGCGGCAGCACGCGGCGGACGGTATGGTCTTTGGTTTGTACAATCAGGTTGCTGCCCAAAGCGTCATGGGCGGAAACGGATTTGCGGCGGTTCAATTCCCAAGTACGCGCGTTGAAGCGGAACGGTTTGCTGGTCAATGCGCCGACAGGACACAAATCGATGACGTTGCCTGACAGCTCGGTTTCCACCGCTTTGCCGATAAAAGGCATGATTTCGGAGTGTTCGCCGCGGTTGGCCATGGCGATTTCTTGCACGCCGGCGATTTCTTCAGTGAAACGAACGCAACGGGTACAGTGGATACAACGGCTCATTTCCTCGGCGGAAACCAAAGGACCCATATCCTTGCCGACGACGGAACGTTTTTCTTCGGTATAACGGCTGGTGGTTTTGCCGTAGCCCATCGCCAAATCCTGCAACTGGCATTCGCCGCCTTGGTCGCAGGTCGGACAATCAAGCGGATGGTTGATGAGCAGGAACTCCATCACGCCTTCTTGCGCCTCTCGGGCTTTTGCCGAATGCGTACGCACAATCATGCCGTCTGTAACCGGCGTGGCACAGGCGGGCAGGGGTTTGGGGGCTTTTTCCACGTCCACCAAACACATACGGCAGTTGGCGGCGATGGAAAGTTTTTTGTGGTAACAGAAATGCGGGATATAAGTACCGAGCTTGTGCGCGGCTTCAATCACCGTCGCGCCCTGCTCCACAGATACCTGTTTGCCGTCGATTTCGATTTGTAACATGGTTCGTTCCTAGTTACGGGTATTTAATAAATAATTCTTTTAGAGGCCGTCTGAAAACTTAGCACCACTTATTCGGTTTCATCGGTCCGCCGTGTTCGATGTAATGCACAAACTCATCACGGAAATGCTTGGTAAAGCTGCGGACAGGGAAGACGGCGGCATCGGCAAGGGCGCAGATAGTGCGGCCTGCCATTTGGTTGCCGACGGAATCCAGCAAATCCAAGTCTTCCATGCGGCCTTTGCCTTCTACGATGCGGTGGACGATGCGGTAAAGCCAGCCAGTACCTTCACGACAAGGCGTACATTGGCCGCAAGACTCGTCGTAGTAGAAGTAGCTCAGGCGTTCAAGGGCTTTCACCATGCACACGTCTTCGTCCATGACGATAATCGCGCCGGAACCCAACATCGAGCCTGCTTTGGAAATCGAGTCATAGTCCATATTGGTCTGCATCATGATATCGGCAGGCAACACGGGCGCGGACGAACCGCCGGGAATGACGGCTTTAAGTTTTTTACCGCCGCGCATACCGCCCGCCATTTTCAGGACTTCGGCAAACGGCGTGCCCAACGGCACTTCATAGTTGCCCGGACGCTCGACATGACCGGAAATACAGAACAATTTGGTACCGCCTGCATTCGGAATACCTTTATCGGCAAATGCCTGTCCGCCGTCGCGGATAATGAATGGAACGGAGGAGAACGTTTCTGTATTGTTGATGGTAGTCGGTTTGCCGTACAGGCCGAACGAAGCAGGGAATGGCGGTTTAAAGCGCGGCTGGCCTTTTTTGCCTTCCAACGACTCGAGCAATGCGGTTTCTTCGCCGCAAATATATGCGCCGTAACCGTGGTGGGCGAAGAGTTCAAATTCAAAATCCGAACCCAAAATATTTTTACCCAAAAAGCCTGCGGCACGAGCCTGCTCCAAAGCGGCCTCAAAGCGTTGGTAGCCTTCGAAAATTTCGCCGTGGATGTAGTTGTAGCCGGCTTTCGCACCCATCGCGTAACCGGCAATAATCATGCCTTCAATCAGGGCATGAGGATTGAACATAATGATGTCGCGGTCTTTAAATGTACCCGGCTCGCCTTCGTCGGTGTTGCAAACCACATATTTTTCGCCCGGGAAGGAACGGGGCATAAAGCTCCATTTCAAACCGGTCGGAAAGCCCGCACCGCCACGACCGCGCAAGCCGGAGGCTTTGACTTCGTCAATCACATCGCTTTGCGAGATGTTTTCGGACAGGATTTTACGCAGGGCGGTATAACCGCCACGTTTGACGTATTCGTCCAATGTCCAGCAATCGGGATTGGCGGTATCCACTTGGTCAAAAATCACGCCTGATTGGTAAATAGCCATTTTTGGTGTGCCTGTTCGTATTCGTATCGGTTGCAGCCGTTGTTTTCAGACGGCCTTTTATTTCAGTTCGGCAAGTTTCTTGTCAATCGCTTCTTCGGTCATAAAGCTGCACATGCTGTGGTTGTTGACCAGCATGACCGGTGCGTCGCCACATGCGCCCATGCACTCGCCTTCGACAAGGGTAAATTTGCCGTCAGGCGTGGTTTCGCCGTAGCCGATACCGAGTTTTTGTTTGAGGTATTCGCCGGTCGCCATACCGCCGCGCAGGGCGCAGGGCAGGTTGGTACAAACGGTCAGTTTGTATTTGCCGACAGGCTCAAGGTCGTACATATTGTAGAAAGTAGCGACTTCGTAGGCTTGTGCAGGCGAGATGCCGATATAGTCTGCGACAAAGGCGATGGCCTCAGGAGCGAGCCAGCCTTTTTCGGTTTGGGCGATACGCAATGCGCCCATAATGGCGGAGCGACGTTGGTCGGCAGGATATTTTGCCAACTCAATATCAATTTGTTTTAAGGATTCTACGGATAACATTATCGGTCAACCTCCCCGAATACGATGTCCTGCGTACCGATGATGGCAACGACGTCGGCCAGCATGTGGCCTTTTGCCATTTCGTCCATGCCTTGCAGATGGGCGAAGCCGGGTGCGCGGATTTTCAGGCGGTAGGGTTTGTTTGCGCCGTCTGAAATGATGTAAACGCCGAACTCGCCTTTCGGATGTTCGACAGCGGTGTAGGTCTCGCCCTCAGGAACGTGCATACCCTCGGTAAAGAGTTTGAAATGGTGAATCAGGTCTTCCATACCTGTTTTCATTTCGGTACGTTTGGGCGGAGCGAATTTGTGGTTTGTGGTAATGACCGGACCCGGATTGACACGCAACCACTCGGAACATTGTTTGATGATGCGTACGGATTGACGCATTTCTTCCATACGGCAGAGGTAACGGTCGTAACAGTCGCCGTTGACGCCGACTGGGATGTCGAAATCCATTTTGTCGTACACTTCGTAAGGCTGTGTCTTACGCACGTCCCATTCTACGCCGGAACCGCGCAACATAACGCCGGTAAAGCCTTTTTGCATGGCGCGCTCAGGAGTGACAACACCGATGCCGACGGTACGCTGTTTCCAAATACGGTTGTCGGTCAGGAGGGTTTCGAGTGTGTCGATGTTTTTCGGGAAACGCTCGCAGAAGGCGTCGATAAAGTCGAGCATGGTACCTTCGCGGGATTCGTTGAGCTGCTTCAATACTTTGGCGTTGCGGAATTTGCTGCTCTCGTATTTAGGCATGAAGTCGGGCAGGTCGCGGTAAACGCCGCCGGGACGGAAGTAGGCCGCGTGCATACGCGCGCCGGAAACGGCTTCGTACAAGTCCATCAGCTCTTCGCGATCGCGGAAGGCGTAAAGAATGGCGGTCATCGCGCCGATGTCGAAAGCGTGCGAACCGATGCCCATTAAGTGATTGAGGATGCGCGTTACTTCGGCAAACATCACGCGAATATACTGGGCGCGGATAGGTACATCGATACCGGCAAGTTTTTCTACCGCCAAGCAATACGCCTGCTCGTTGACCATCATGGAAACGTAGTCCAAACGGTCCATATAGGGCAGGGCTTGCAGATAGGTTTTGGTTTCAGCCAGTTTTTCAGTACCGCGGTGCAGGAGGCCGATGTGCGGATCGGCACGGACGATGGTTTCGCCCTCCAACTCCAAAATCATACGCAATACGCCGTGCGCCGCAGGGTGTTGCGGGCCGAAGTTGATGGTGTAGTTTCTTAATTTATTGGCCACCGTAGTTCTCCTCACGGACGATACGCGGCGTGATCTCGCGCGGCTCAATGGTAACAGGTTGGTAAATCACGCGTTTTTGCTCTTCATCGTAACGCATTTCCACATAGCCGGAAATCGGGAAGTCTTTGCGGAACGGATGTCCGACAAAACCGTAATCGGTCAGGATGCGGCGCAAGTCCGGGTGGTTGTTGAACATGATGCCGTACATATCGAAGGCTTCGCGTTCGTACCAATCCGCGCTGTTGTAAATATCGACGACGGATTCGACTACTGGGAAGTCGTCGTCTGAAACCCAGACGCGTACGCGGATGCGTTGATTGTTTTTAACGGAAAGCAGCTGACTGACGACGGCAAAGCGTTTGCCCTGCCATACTTCGTTTTTGTAAGTGCTGTAATCGACACCGCACAAGTCAACCAGAAGCTCGAAATGCAGCTCTTCATGGTCGCGCAATGCGGTCATGACTGAAATATAGTGTTCGGGCAGACACTCGACGGTAATCTCGCCCAAAGCTGAAATGACTTTGCTTGCCTGATCGCCAAGCACGCCGACGACGGTCTCGTATAAGTTTTGAATGCTTGCCATATCGTCCTCTCCTTACTCGTCACGCGCAATGGTGGAAGTGCGCTTGATTTTTTGTTGGAGCTGAATCAGGCCGTAAATCAGGGCTTCCGCAGTCGGCGGACAACCCGGCACATAAACGTCTACCGGCACGACGCGGTCGGCACCGCGCACAACGGAATAAGAATAGTGGTAATAGCCGCCGCCGTTGGCACACGAGCCCATAGACAATACCCAGCGCGGCTCGGCGAGCTGGTCATACACGCGGCGCAGTGCAGGTGCCATTTTGTTGGTCAACGTACCTGCCACAATCATCAGGTCGGCCTGACGTGGGGACGGACGGAAAATGATGCCGAAACGGTCAAGGTCATAACGCGCCATACCCGCATGCATCATTTCCACGGCGCAGCAGGCCAAGCCGAAAGTAACCGGCCACAATGAACCGGTACGCATATAGTTCAACACCGTATCCGCGCTGGTGGTGATGAAACCTTTTTTCAAAACGCCTTCTATTCCCATTCCAGCGCACCTTTTTTCCATTCGTAAATAAAGCCTACCGTCAGAACGACGATAAACACTAGCATAGACCAAAAGCCGTACGCGCCCAAATCTTTGAACACAACTGCCCATGGCAACATGAACGCGACCTCCAAATCAAACAGGATGAAGAGGATGGCGACGAGGTAATAGCGCACGTCGAACTTCATCCTTGCGTTCTCAAAGGCTTCAAAACCGCATTCGTAAGCCGCGTCTTTTTCGGCATAGTGACGTTTCGGGCCTAAAATTGTGCCGAGCAAAATAAACAGCACGCCGGCCGCAAGGCCGACGAGGATGAATACGAGGACGGGAAAGTAACTGGCCAACATGGTCGTACCTAACTGGTTGACAGACAAATCTTAAAAATAGATTACCATTTTATCGAATTTCAAAAGCCATTTAAAGGTAAATATCAGCAAATCAGCAAAAAAACCTCAATAAATTCAATAAAGTTATGAGAACAATTCTTATTTGTATTTAATATTTCCAAATTTTAATTTCGGTTTAATTATGTATCATTTAATTTAAATTTTCCGCCTATTCAATTTATGCCCCGAATCCTCCCTCTTTCCGATTCCCAATAAAACATGAGGCCGTCTGAAATAGATTATTTTCAGACGGCCTGCGTACATCACATCCATTTAAATGGAAAAATCAATCGACACCTTTGAGCATGCGGTTCAATACCGGGGCGAGTACCAACAGGATACCGCAGGTTACCGCGCCGATGGTGGCCAGCATCCAGTAGAAATCCAATGGCGACTGAGCATTGTAGTAGTCTTTAAACAACACTCCGCCCAAGGTAAAGCCGATGGACAATGCCAAGAAATTCAAAGCAACCATTTGTGTTTTGAACATGCTCGGTGCGATTTTGGTAGAAAACGACAGCGAAATCGGCGACAGCATCAGCTCGCCTATCGTAATCGCCAGCAACACCAGCATAAACACGATAATCGGCATCGGGGTTCCGGATGAAATATACGGAATAAAACTCAAATAAGAGACGCCGGTTACCAACATGGCCAGTGCAAACTTCAACGGCGTTTTAGGTTGGCGTTTGCCCATTTTCGTCCACACCGCCGCCATCACGCCGGAAAAGAGGACCACCCACATGGCCTGTATCGAATCTTTCCATGAAACAGGCACGGTAAAGCCGAAGAAAGTACGGTCCACCGTTTCGTCAAAATAAACCGTTGCAACGGTGTACACCTGAAACCAAACCGCCCAGAACATACAAATGGTCAAAAACAGCGGAATATAGGCCACAATATAGCGTTTATTGGCCGCTTCAACCTGGCTGCTGCCCAGCAGGCGTGCAAAATAAGCGATAACGGTAATAATGACCACGCCTAAAAGCCAGCGTGAAAAGTTCTCAAGATTGAGCGCGCCGGAAGCAATCACGCTGCTCAACACCAAAACCAGCAACACACCGACAGCTATTGCAGTCTGTACCTTTTCAGGGCGCAACGGATTGGGAGCCGGCGTATGCGGCAGGTTTTTACGGCCGCGCGAATACCACAGCAGGCCAAATGCCATACCGACGGCCGCCGCGGCGAAACCGTAATGGAATCCCATTCTGTCTTGCAAAATACCGGTCAACAAAGGGCCTAAGAAACCGCCGATATTAATGGAAATATAGAAAATAGAGAAACCGGCATCGCGCAATTCGCGCAGGTCTTCCCGTTCATACAAAGAACCGACCATCGAACCGGCAGACGATTTCACGCCGCCGCTGCCCAGCGCGATAAACACCAAGCCCAGCAGCAATCCCATTAAGCCCGGCACAATCGCCAATAAAATATGGCCGGTCATCACGACGATACCGGCGATAAACAGGGTACGCTCCGCACCCCAAATGCGGTCGGCCAACCATGCACCGAGAATGGTGGACAGGTAAACGCTGCCGCCGTACGCGCCGACAATGCCACCGGCCAAAGCCTTATCCATACCCAAACCGCCTTGATTCGCGGCGTAATACAGATAAATCAGCAGGATGCCCTGCATACCGTAGAAGGAAAAACGTTCCCACAGCTCAATGTGGAATAGGGTGGATAATTGCAAAGGATGGCCGAAGAAAGTTTTCTCGGCAGAAGATGGCTTTTGACCGGACATTATGAGTTCTCCTATATATTAGACAGGCTCAGGCTTCAGACGGCCTGTTATACCTACCAATCATTTTTATGGAAGCCATATATTACCGTCAATCTTTGCATTTGCAAAACATTAAAAAGCATATTCTTACAGAAAGATTAATATTCGCATTTAAAAAAGAACTCAATAGCTACATAACAAGCATATCGCGGCCATCTCCGTCATGCCCTACATATTCAAAAACCTATTAATTTTTAGATTTGCTATATTGTATTTTTCATGCGGCCGAAAACGGATATATTTACGGCGTTCGGCATTCCATTTAGACTGATAAGACTTTAGCTTATTCAAATAGATAAAACCTTTTACCCGCTGGAAATATAAATCATCGGAGTGGATATAGTTACTGCCATATTCAACAACAAACAGGCCGTCTGAAACCTTTCAGACGGCCTGTTTATCTCTTACGGTTTACACACCTTGTTTCAGGCTGGCTTCGATGAAGCCGTCCAAGTCGCCGTCCAATACGGCTTTGGTATTGCCGACTTCGTAGCCTGTGCGCAAGTCTTTAATGCGCGAGGAGTCCAAAACGTACGAACGGATTTGGCTGCCCCAACCCACATCGGACTTGCCGTCTTCCAAGGCCTGTTTCTCTTCGTTGCGTTTGCGCATTTCCAATTCGTACAGTTTGGATTTCAACATTTCCATCGCGGCGGCTTTGTTGGCGTGTTGCGAGCGGTCGTTTTGACATTGCACCACAATCCCCGTCGGCTCGTGGGTAATACGCACGGCAGAGTCGGTTTTGTTGATGTGCTGACCGCCTGCGCCCGATGCGCGATAAGTGTCGATACGCAAAT
This sequence comes from Neisseria sp. HMSC067G12, assembly GCF_001812725.1. NCBI lineage: Bacteria > Pseudomonadati > Pseudomonadota > Betaproteobacteria > Neisseriales > Neisseriaceae > Neisseria > Neisseria sp. HMSC067G12. Next base: position 264,347 of record NZ_KV810201.1, read on the forward strand.
CGGCGGGGTTGATTTCGATTTCGATGGAATCGTCGATTTCGGGGTACACGAACACGGATGAGAACGATGTATGGCGTTTGTTGTTCGAGTCAAACGGCGAATAGCGCACCAAGCGGTGAACGCCGGTTTCGGTGCGCAGCAGGCCGTAGGCGTATTCGCCTTCCACGCGGATGGTGGCGCGGTTGATGCCCGCGATTTCGCCGTCGTCTTCTTCAAGGATTTCGATTTTGAAGCCTTTGCGCTCGGCGTAGCGGCTGTACATGCGGAACAGCATGCCCGCCCAGTCTTCGGCTTCGGTACCGCCCGCGCCTGCGGTAATGTCGATAAAGCAGTTGTTCGGGTCGGCAGGCTGGTTGAACATCCGTTTGAACTCCAAATCCGCCATCTGTTTTTCCAGTCCCGCCACGTCTTCTTGCACGGCGGCGAAACCTTCTTCGTCGTTTTCTTCGACGGTCATTTCAATCAGCATTCGGTTGTCTTCGATGCCCGACGCGATATTGTCGAGCGTCAACACGATGCCTTCGAGGATTTTGCGCTCTTTGCCGATTTCTTGGGCGCGTTTGGGGTCGTTCCAGAGTTCCGGGTCTTCGGAAAGGCCGATGACTTCTTCCAATCGGTCTTTCTTGCCCTGATAGTCCATATAGACGCGGATGTCTTCGCTGCGCTTCTCCAGGTCGTTTAGGGTGTTGTTAAGCTGGTTGATTAATTCGGCTTCCATGATTCTTGTGTTCTTTCAAAATTTTAGGGGCGTATTGTAAGGGATTTGCCTGTTTTTTTCCATGACCGGGCCGTCTGAAAATGTGCGGTTTGGGTTTTCAGACAGCCTCGGTTTTGAATTTTTCCAACCAAAGCCGCCAGTCGTTGTCTATCGGCGCTTGCACGGTCATCCGGCTGCCGTCTTCTATGCTTTGAAAACTGAGGCTTCGCGCGTGCAACATCAGGCGTTGCGTGCCGATATGTTCGGCAACGGCATGGTTTTGGCGCAAATCGCCGTAGTTGGTGTCGCCGACGATGGGGTGGAAAATGTGTTTCATATGGCGGCGGAGTTGGTGTTTGCGGCCGGTGTGCGGCGTGAGTTCGGCCCACGAATAACGAGAGGTCGGGTAACGCAACGCGGATTGGAACGGCAACTCGGTTTGCGCCAGACAGCGGTAGGCGGTTTGCGCTTCCTGCAATGTGGCTTCGGTCTGCGCTTCGGCGATTTTGTCGGGCATATATTTGAGGGCGTAATCAATCAGGCCGTCTGAAGGCAGATGACCGCGAACAATCGCCCAATAGGTTTTTTCGATGTTTTTGTTTTCAAACTGCTGCGTCAATAACCGTGCGGCTTCCGTATCGAGGGCAAACAGCAAGACGCCGGAAGTTGGGCGGTCGAGGCGGTGGACGGGATAGACGTGCTGCCCGATTTGGTCGCGCAAGGTCTGCACGGCAAAACGGGTTTCATGTTTGTCTAACCAGCTTCGGTGCACCAGCATTCCGGCAGGTTTGTTGACGGCGATGGTGCGGCTGTCGCGGTGGATAATATCGAGCATGGCGGAACAGTCGGAATAAAAGCAGATATTGTAACGGGCTTTTGAAAATGTGGCAGGTACACTTGCCGCCGAAACCCGACTTTCAGACGGCCTGCCCCTTTCGGGTTACAATACGGCACACAAAAACTCGAAGGAAAAGCCGTGAGCCTGCTCAAAAAACTGCCCAAACCCATGCTGCCCGACGAAACCCGCCGCGATATTCAGGCGCGCGAGTCGTATCATGTATTGAAGATTATTTCCGAATTTGTCGAAGCCGGCGAAGAATTACGCGCTATTCAGCCGGCCGTCAGCATTTACGGCAGCGCGCGCACGCCTGAAAACCATCCCGACTACGCGTTCACATTGCGCTTGGCGCGCAAACTGTCGGATGCCGGATTTTCGGTAATTTCCGGCGGCGGGCCGGGCATTATGGAAGCGGCCAACAAAGGCGCGTTTGCAGGCGCAAGTCCGGCGGTGGGGCTGAATATCGTGTTGCCGCACGAGCAAAAAGCCAATCCGTATCAGGATTTGTCGATTAAATTCCAACACTTCTTCCCGCGCAAAGTCATGTTCGTCAAACACGCCGTGGCGTATGTCGTCATGCCCGGCGGTTTCGGCACGTTGGACGAATTGTTTGAAAGCCTGACTTTGGTGCAAACCGGCAAAACGCCCGACCGCCCGATTATCTTAGTGGGCAAAGCATTTTGGGCGGGACTGTTGGACTGGATACGCGAGCAGTTGCTGGGCAGAAACCTGATTTTGGAAGAGGATTTGAACCTGATCCGCGTCATCGACGACGAAGACGAAATCATCGAAGAAATCTTCGCCCATTACGAAAACCGCTTGGAAGACTTGTCCGAACACCAAAATGCTTGGTCGCTGGGGCTGTAAAAAACTAAGGTTTCAACTGAAAAAGCAGTTATCCCGCCTGCCCTTTGCTTCATGAATAAAGGCCGTCTGAAAATGTTTTCAGACGGCCTGTTATCTTCTTTCAAAGCGTTTAATTGTTTTCCCACTCGACATGCTCACTCAAGAAGCCGCCGCTTTGGTGCGCCCAAAGTTTGGCGTACAGGCCTTGTTTCGCGAGCAACTCGGTGTGGCTGCCTTCTTCGATGATGCGGCCTTTGTCCAAGACGATGAGGCGGTCCATCGCGGCGATGGTGGAGAGGCGGTGGGCGATGGCAATCACGGTTTTGCCTTCCATCATTTTGTCGAGGCTTTCTTGAATGGCGGCTTCGACTTCGGAGTCGAGCGCGCTGGTGGCTTCGTCAAGCAACAGAATCGGCGCGTCTTTAAGCATGACGCGGGCGATGGCGATGCGTTGGCGCTGGCCGCCGGAAAGTTTCACGCCGCGTTCGCCGACGTGTGCGTCATAACCGCGCCGGCCTTTGGCGTCGGAAAGGTTGGGGATGAAGTCGGCGGCTTCGGCGCGTTCGGCGGCGGAAATCATTTCGGCGTCTGTGGCATCGGGGCGGCCGTAGATAATGTTGTCGCGTACGGAGCGGTGCAGCAGCGAGGTATCTTGCGTTACCAGACCGATTTGGGCGCGCAGGCTTTCTTGGGTCACGCTGTCCACGTTTTGGCCGTCGATCGAAATCGTGCCGCTTTGCGGTTCGTAAAAGCGCAGGAGTAGGTTGACGATGGTGGATTTGCCCGCGCCGCTGCGGCCGATCAAGCCGACTTTTTCGCCGGGTTTGATGTTCAGATTAAAGCCGTTGAGGAGCGGTTTGCCGGCTTCGTAGGAGAAATCGACGTGTTCAAACTTGATTTCGCCCCGGGTAACTTTCAGCGGCAGGGCTTGCGGTTTGTCGAGGATGGTGTGGGGTTTGGACAGGGTGGCCATGCCGTCGTTGACGGTACCGATGTTTTCAAACAATCGGGCGGATTCCCACATGATGTATTGCGACAAACCGTTCACACGCAATGCCATGGCCGTAGCGGTGGCTACCGCGCCTACGCCGACTTGGCCGTGATACCAAAGCCAAATGCCCAAGGCGGTCGTGCCGACGGTCAGCGAACTGTTGACGATAAAGCTGCAGGTGTGCAGCAGCGTTGCCAAACGCATTTGGGCATGGACGGTTACCATAAATTCTTCCATCGACTGCTTGGCATAAGCGGCCTCGCGTGCGCCGTGGGAGAAGAGTTTGACGGTGGCGATATTGGAGTAGGCGTCGGTAATGCGGCCGGTCATCAGCGAGCGCGCATCGGCCTGACGCGCAGCGGTTCTGCCGAGCTTGGGAATCAGGAAACGCATAATCATCGCGAATCCAATCATCCAGCAAACAAACGGCACGATAAGCCAGGCATCGAATGAGGACAGAATCACGCCGGAAGTGATGAAGTACACCAACACATACACAACCATATCGGCAACGGTCATCACGACATCACGCAGCGCCAGCGCGGTTTGCATGACTTTGGCGGACACGCGGCCGGCAAACTCGTCCTGATAAAAGCCCAGGCTCTGACCCAGCATCAGGCGGTGGAAATTCCAGCGCAGGCGCATGGGGAACACGCCTTGCAGGGTTTGCAGGCGCACATTGGAAGCAAAAAAGGTCCAAACGGCAAAAAATGCCACCATGGCCATCATGCCGATTAATGCATGGCCTTTTTCAACAAAAAGCGTTTGCGGCGTATAAGCACCGAGCCAGTCGACCACCTTGCCCATAAACTGGAACATCAAGGCTTCCATGATGCCGACGCCGACCGTAAATACGGCCAACACGGCAATCCATTTGCGCACACCTTCAATGTTGCTCCAAATAAACCGCCACAACCCTTTTTCTGGCGTTTTCGGAGCAGCTTCTGGATAAGGGTCGATACGTGACTCGAACCATGAGAATATTTTTTTAATCATTGTTTTTGCAAATTTGATAAGACGGTCAGGCCGTCTGAAAAGAGGTGTTCAAATACATTCAAGACTGTATTTTACGGGAAAAATCCAACTGATGACAGCGAATACCGTCAGTCCGACCAAACCAATCTATCGGCTTGACCATCTAAAAATCCCTTTGCTTTGCATAAAACAAAGGCCGTCTGAAAGTTTTCAGACGGCCTTTGCAGGATTTAGGTTGCCCTTAAAAATCACTCTTTACGTTGACGACCCAAATTGGCAGCGGCAGTAAACAAAACGTCGGTGGAAGAGTTCAACGCAGTTTCTGCAGAGTCTTGAATCACGCCGATAATGAAGCCGACGGCAACCACCTGCATGGCCACATCGTTATCGATACCGAACAGGCTGCACGCCAAAGGAATCAGCAGCAACGAGCCACCGGCCACACCGGATGCACCGCACGCGCTGACGGTAGCGACCAGGCTCAACAGCAGGGCAGTGGCGAAGTCAACCGTAATGCCTTGCGTGTGCGCCGCAGCCATCGCCAAAACGGTAATGGTGATTGCCGCACCGGCCATATTGATGGTTGCACCCAATGGAATGGAGATAGAGTAAGTGTCTTCGTGCAGACCCAGTTTTTTCGCCAATGCCATGTTCACAGGGATATTGGCGGCGGAAGAACGGGTGAAGAAGGCATACACGCCGCTTTCGCGCAGGCAGGTAAACACCAGCGGGAAAGGATTGCTGCGGATTTGCGTCCACACAATAATCGGATTGACCACCAACGCAATAAACAGCATACAGCCGAGCAATACGGCCAACAGCTGCATATAGCCGGCAAGCGCTTCAAAACCGGTTTCCGCAATGGTAGAGGACACCAAGCCGAAAATACCCAGTGGCGCAAAACGGATAATCCATTTCACAACGGTCGAAACGGTATCGGCCAAATCGGCCGCCACTTGGCGGGTCGTATCCGAACCGTGATGGCGCAAAGCCGCACCCAATATCAGGGCCCAAGCCAAAATGCCGATATAGTTGGCATTGGCCAGCGCATTAATCGGGTTGGCCACCAAATTCATCAGCAGCGTTTTCAACACTTCGATAATGCCGGAAGGCGGCGCAACGGACACATCGCCGGCCGTACGCAGAATCAGCGTGGTCGGGAATGCCATGCTGGCGACAACCGCCACCACAGCGGCTGCAAACGTACCAAAAATATACAAAATCAAAATCGGTTTGATGTGGGCCTGATTGCCTTTTTGGTGTTGCGCAATGGCGGCAGTCACCAAAACGAATACCAAAATCGGCGCGATAGCCTTAAGCGCACCGACAAACAGGCTGCCCAGCAGTCCTGCGCTGATACCGACTTGCGGCGCAACTGCGCCCACAAGAATACCTAAAACCAAGCCGATGGCGATTTGTACCACCAGGCTGACGGTGTTGATCGCGTTTAAAAGCGGATTGCCACTTGCCATATCCGTTCCTTCAATTTAAAGATATGTTAAAAAAGTCTTACATTCTAAAATAAAAAATCATTTGTCGGCGAGGTTTTCATGCACACCTCACAAAAACAGCATTAAAGTTTAGCATTTATGACACAGTTGGCACTTTATGCCAAAAATATGGTCAAACCCGCTCAAACCCTACTTTCAAAGTATGCCCATACCGTTGCCTTATCCCTCTGTATCTTGATTTCAGACGGCCTGAAATCTGCGCCATAAGGCCGAATATAAAGGCAACTTCATCAGTCAAAACACAAAAACATAAATATTACAATCAGATAGAAACAAACCAAAATCCGCCCTTACGTCGCATTTTGCAACGTTATCGCGCTAAATTTCCGTTTATAACCATAGCCTGAAAGCTTGCAGAAATAATGTTAAAATCCCCAAACTGAAGAATTGTCGCTGTCGAACACACATCATGACCAAACTGACCTACCCTGTTTTATTTGCATCATTGGCGCTCGCCTACGGACACGCGTTGGCAGTAGATACTTCCGTTCCCAAAGCGGAAGACTACGAGGCCGTTCCCGAATCCGAAATGCCCAAGCAGCCCAAAGACGACCAAACAGGCAAACTCAAGCCCAAATTCCCCGTCAAAATCGACACCCAAGACAGCGAAGTCAAAGAAATGCTTGAAGAATACCTGCCGCTGATTACCCAGCAGCAGGAAGAAGAGCTGGACAAAGAGCAGGTCGGCTTCCTCGCCGAAGAGGCACCCGACAACGTCAAAACCATGCTCCGAACCAAAGGCTACTTCAACAGCAATGTCAATATTCAAGACCACGGCGAGAGCTACACCGTCAACGTCACCCCCGGCCCGCGCACCAAAGTCGACAACGTCAGCGTGGCCATCCTCGGCGACGTATTGAATGACGACAACTTGGCCGAGTACTACCAAAATGCGATGGAAAACTGGCAGCAGCCCGTTGGTGAAAACTTCGACCAAGACGGCTGGAGTGCAAGTAAAACCTCCGTCCTCAGCGCTGTAACACGCAAGAAATACCCTTTGGCGAAACTCACCACCACCCAAGCCACCATCAATCCCAATACCCAAAAAGCCGACTTGAACGTCATCCTGGAGAGCAACCGCCCCATTTACTTTGGCGAGTTCCAAATCACCGGCACGCGCCGCTACCCTGAGAGCGTGGTTTCCGGCATGGCGCGCTTCCAACCCGGTTCGCCTTACGACTTGGACAAAATCCTCGACCTGCAACAGGCGCTCGAGCAAAACGGCCACTACTCCGGTGCGTCCGTACAGGCCGACTTCGACCAACTGCAAGGCGACCGCGTTCCCGTCAAAATCAACGTGACCGAAGTCAAACGCCACAAACTGGAAACCGGTATCCGCTACGACTCCGAATACGGAATCGGCGGCCGCATCGCCTACGACTATTACAACCTCTTTAACAAGGGCTACATCGGTTCCATCGTTTGGGACATGGACAAATACGAAACCACGCTGGCCGCCGGTATCAGCCAACCGCGCAACAACCGCGGCAACTACTGGACCAGCAACGTTTCCTACAACCGCTCGACCACGCAAAACCTTGAAAAACGCGCCCTGTCCAGCGGCATTTGGTATGTCCGCGACCGCAACAATATCGATGCCCGCTTCGGCCTCGAATTCATTACCGAAGACCGCAAAGTCCCCGACACCAGCTACGATTTGGGCCGAAGCCATGCCACCATGCTGACCGCCTCATGGAAACGGCAAAGCATCGAAACCGAGCTGCATCCTCAAAACGGCTATTACCTCGACGGCAAAATCGGCTTGACCTTGGGCAAATTCCTCTCCTCCACCCAAATGGCACGCGCTACGGCACGCGCAGGCTATTTCTTCACGCCTGAAAACAAAAAAATCGGTACATTCATCGTACGCGGACAGGCCGGCTACGTTTACGCCCGCGAAGGCGAAGAAGTGCCTTCCAGCCTGATGTTCCGCACCGGCGGCGCGACTTCCGTACGCGGTTACGAACTCGACAGCATCGGCTTGGCAGGCCCCAACGGCTCTGTCCTGCCGCAACGCGCCTTGGTGGTCGGCAGCCTCGAATATCAATTCCCGGTTACCAAAAGCTTCTCCGGCGCCATCTTCCACGATGTCGGCGACGCGGCAAGCAACTTCAAACACATGACCTTAAAACACGGTACCGGCTTGGGTGTGCGCTGGTTCAGCCCGGTTGCGCCGTTCTCCTTCGACATTGCCTACGGCCACCACGACAAAAAAATCCGCTGGCACATCAGCTTGGGCACAAGGTTTTAACAAACATACACCATCCATTCTTTCAGACGGCCTCAGCCATTCCAGGCCGTCTGAACAACAGACAAACAGAAAAATATCATGACCGATACTGCAAACACTTCCACGCCGTCTGAACAACAGCCCGCCCCGCCAAAGCGCAAAAAACGCCTGTTGCGCGGCTTTGTCCTGTCCGCCTTGGGCGTATTGACCGTTTCCGCCGGCACGATCGGCTGGCTGGTCGGTACGGAATCGGGTTTGCGTTTCGGTTTGTACAAAATCCCGTCATGGTTCGGCGTCAAAATCTCTTCGGATACACTGAAAGGCACGCTGATTGAAGGTTTTGAAGGCGATAAATGGTTGATTGAAACAGAAGGTGCGGACATCAAAATCAGCAACTTCCGCTTTGATTGGAAACCGTCCGAGCTGTTCCGTCCGTCTTTACATATTACCGAAGTCGTGGCCGGCGACATCGCCATCGTGACCAAGCGCACGCCGCCCAAAGAAGAAGAGCCTTCAAAAGGCCTGCCCGACAGTATAGACCTACCCGTTACCGCCTATCTCGACCGTTTGGAAACCGGCAAAATCAGCGTGGGCAAGCGTTTTGACAAGCAGACCGTCTATCTCGACCATCTGCACGCGGCCTATCATTACGACAAAAAAGAACACCGCCTCCACATCAAAACCGCCGACACGCCCTGGAGCAGCTCGACAGGCGCGGTGGTGCTCGGTTTGAACAAACCCTACGTCCTCAATACCGCCATCTACACCAAAGGCCAGCTTGAGGGCGAAACCATACACGGCACGATGCGCCTGTGGGGCAGCCTGCAAGACGTGTACACCGACCTGCTGCTCGACGGCGACAACGTTCATTTGTCTGCCAAATCCACCATCCACCCATTCGCCGACAGCCTCAACGAAACCGTCGGCGAAATCCTGGTTAAAGGTTCCAACATCAATCCGCAGGCCTTCCTGCCCAGCCTGCCCAAAGCACGTCTGAATTTCGACGCCACCACTATTCCGTCCTTTACAGAAGGCGTTGCGCTGGAAGGCTCGATAGACTTGGAAAACGACCAAGCCGGTTTTGCCGATGAAAACTATATCCCCATCAAACGCATCCTCGGCGAATTCATTGTCGACGACAAAGGCACGGTCAAAATCGAAGACATCGGCGTCGGCCTGCTCAAAGACGGCAGCATCGACGTATCCGGCACTATCGACACCGCCCAAGACCAGCTCAAACTCGCACTGGGCATCAACAATACCGGCGCAGACGACTTCGTCCGTCAAAACATCGCAGGCCGTCTGAACGGCAGTATCGACGTCAAAGGCGAAACCTCCTCCCCTGTCATCAACTGGAATCTCGACAGCGGATTTGCGCGTACAGACGGCATGCTGTTTTTCCAAACCGACAAACAGCTCGGCCAACGCACACTCAAGCTCGACAAAGTCCGCCTGGTTCCGCAAAACGGCGGCGAACTCAACGCCAAAGGCTCGCTCGAACTCTTCAAAGACCGCAAACTGCAGCTGGACATCGTCAGCAAAGCCTTCAACCCTGCGCGTATCGATCCGCAGCTTCCGCAAGGCAACGTCAACGGCAACATCAACTTAACCGGCATACTGGCGCAAGAGAAATTCGCCGGCAAAATGCAGTTCGCACCGAGTACGCTCAACGGCGTTCCTCTCAGCGGCAAAGCTGACGTCGCCTATGAAAACAAACACCTCTCGCGCGCCCTGACCGACCTGACCCTCGGCAGCAACATCGTCAAAACCAACGGCAGCTTCGGCAAAAAAGGCGACCGCCTCAACCTCAATATTACCGCCCCCGATTTGTCGCGTTTCGGCTTCGGCTTGGGCGGCCTGCTCAACGCGCGCGGCTACATCTCCGGCAGTTTTTCAGACGGCCTCAAAACCCTTGAAGCCGATTTGAACGGCGAAGCGCGCAACTTCAAAGTCGCCGATACCGTCAATATCCGCACCCTCGACTTCAAGCTTAAAGGTTCGCCAGATACCAACCGTCCGTTGAGTGCCGATATTAAAGGCGAACACATCGCCGTCTCCGGCGGCGCGGCCATGATCGACAACGTCAACCTGCTCATCAGCGGCACAGGCTCGCACCACCACATCCGCGGCAACAGCAGCATGGCGGTGGACAACAAACGCTACAAGCTCGACCTCGACGCCACCGGCGGCCTCAACAAAGACCAAACCCAATGGAAAGGCACTGTCGACACGCTCGACATCAACGGCGCGTTCAACCTCAAACTGCAAAACCGCCTCAACCTCGAAGCCGGCAGCGAACGCGTTTCCCTCAGCAGCGCGCGCTGGGCGGCCATGGGCGGCAGCCTCAACCTGCAAAATTTCGTTTGGGACAAGAAAGCCGGCATTACCAGTAAAGGCAGCGCACAAAACCTGCACATTACCGAATTGCACAATTTCTACACCCCGCCCATCGAACACAACCTCGTCTTGGGCGGCGACTGGGATTTGGCGTACAGTCAAAACGCGCGCGGCTTCCTCAACATCAACCGTCAAAGCGGCGACATCATCCTGCCGGTCAAAGACCCGAAAAACAAACAGCCTTTGGGACTTTCCGCGCTCGCCCTGCGCACCCGTTTCCAAAACGGCCGCATCGACAGCACGCTGGAAGGCAACACCCGCTTCGGTAAAGTTGACGGCACGCTCGGCATCGCCCAACAGTTCGGCAACAACATCAACAACGCCCCCGTCAGCGGCAAAGTCAATATCAGCGTTCCCGATTTAGGCTCGCTCAAATCCTTTATGCCGGCGACAGCCCAAGGCATTGCAGGCCGTCTGAACGCGACCGCCACCATCGGCGGCCGACTCGGTTCGCCTACCGTCAACAGCAACCTCGACCTCCAAACCAATTACGGCCGTGCCGACGGTACTGTCAACATCGGTCAGGGTACCAGCTTCGACACCGCCCCCCTGAGCGGCAAACTCAACCTGAACGTTGCCAACCTCGAAGTCTTCCGCAACTTCCTGCCCGTCGGCCAAACCCTCAAAGGCCGTCTGAACGCCGCCGTCAACTTGGCAGGCCGTCTGAACGATCCGCAACTAAGCGGCCTGATTAACGGCGACAACCTCTACTACCGCCATCAAACCCAAGGCCTGATTCTCGACAACGGCGTATTGCGTTCGCGCCTGCAGGGTCAAAAATGGGTGATCGACAGCCTCAAATTCCACCGTGGCGGCACGATTGAGCTCAAAGGTGCGGTCAACCTTGCCAACGCCAACCCCGATGTCGACGTGGACATCGTCTTCGACAAATACCGCACCCTCTCGCGTCCAAACCGCCAACTGCAGCTCTCCGGCGCGGCCAAAGTCCTCTACAATCCGGAAAAAGGCGTATCGCTCAACGGCACGCTCAACACCGACTACGGCAGATTTGGTTCGCAAAAATCCTCCATGCCGACCCTCGATGACGACGTGGTTGTACTGGGCGAAACCAAAAAAGAAGCAACGGCCACCACGCCGATTAATATGAACCTTGTCTTGAACATCAACGACAATGTCCGTTTTGTCGGCTACGGCGCAGACGTTACCATCGGCGGCAAACTGGCCATCACATCACGTCCGGGCGAAGCCGTCCAAGGCGTCGGTACCGTTCGCGTTGTCAAAGGCCGCTACAAAGCCTACGGCCAAGACCTCGACATCACCAAAGGATCGGTTTCCTTTGTTGGCCCGCTGACCAATCCAAACCTCAACATCCGTGCCGAACGCCGCCTCTCCCCGGTCGGCGCTGGCGTCGAAGTCCTCGGCAGCCTCAACAATCCGCGCGTGACCTTGGTTGCCAAGGAAGCCATGAGCGAAAAAGACAAACTCTCCTGGCTCATCCTCAACCGTGCCAGCAGCGGCAGCGACGGCGATAACGCCACGCTCTCCGCGGCCGCCAGCGCACTGCTTGCCGGCCAAGTCAACGACCGCATCGGCCTTGTGGATGATTTGGGCTTTACCAGCAAACGCAGCCGCAACGCCCAAACAGGCGAGCTCAACCCTGCCGAACAAGTCCTGACCGTCGGCAAACAGCTCACCAACAACCTCTACGCAGGTTACGAATATGGCATTTCCAGCGCCGAACAATCCGTCAAACTCGTGTACCAACTGACCCGCGCCATCCAAGCCGTTGCCCGCATCGGCACGCGCTCCTCCGGCGGCGAGTTGAAATACACCATCCGCTTTGACAACTGGTTCGGCAAAGACGAACCCGAGCCGGAAGAACAACACTAAAAGCCGTGAAAAAGGCCGTCTGAAATTCATCTTTCAGACGGCCTTTATCTTGTTCTACCGTATTAGAATCTTCAGCCATGCCTCAAAAAACAAAGGCCAACGGCGCAAGTTTAAAAATAAATGCAGCTAAAAAAGTGAACGGCAAACCATGGCTTATTCCAAGTTAGCAATAAATAAAGCAGATGCAAAAAGGCCGTCTGAAACTGACAGGGGTAGGTTTCAGACGGCTTTTTTTGAATCATCGAAACAACTTATGCATGGCATTGCTAATTAATTCGAGCTGTTTCTTATATTCGCGGCAACGGGGGCAGAGCGACAGGTGGACGGCAAGGGCAATGCGGTTAAAAAGACTGAGATGCACTTGGTCTTGCTGTTTGGAAATCAGATCGGTTATTTTGCGGCATTTTTTCATGGCGTTTTCCTGTCAGGCATGGGAGAACCATTTGATTTGCAGGCACTGGCGCAAGGTTTCGCGCGCACGGTGCATGATGGTGTAATAGTTGGCATGGCTGATGCCGCATTGTTCGCGGATTTCATCGCTTGAAAAGCCGAGAATCTCTTTCATGGTAAACACGCGGGCGGTGTTTTCCGGCAGATGGTAGAGGCAGGTCTGCAAAACTTGGTAGAACTCTTTATTGTTCAAACTGGCTTCGGGCGAGTCCCAACCCTGAGGCTGTCCTTCGTCCGTCCAATGCCCGTCGGCGGCAAAATGTCCTTCAAAGGCTTCATCCAAGGCTTCCTCGTCGCGCGTGATGAAAACTTGGCGTTGCCGTCCGATTTGGCGCAGGCAGTCGGTAATTTTGTTTTTTAAGATTGCAAACAGCCAGCTGCTCACTTGGGCGTCGCCTTTGAAACCCTCGGCCGCACGGTAGGCAGAAAGCATGGTTTCCTGTACGAGGTCTTCCGCCAAATCGGGGCGGTCGGGCAGCTGGATATGGGCAAAGCGCAGCAGCAGTTTGCGGGATTCGGCAAGCTCGGCATCGGTCAGTTCGGGTAGGGCCATAATGTATCAGTATGAAATGAATGATCAATATACTTTTGATTTTACGCTGATACGGCAAGAGCATGCGATTGAATCTATAAACGATTTCAGTAGTATTTTTGTTTCGCCGAAACCGACTGCACCCGTTTCAGACGGCCTTGATTTATGCCGCAACCAAAATGCCCTGTTCCAACCATTCCGTCCATTTTTGCCTTAATGCGTCCTGCCAAGCGTTTTCAGACGGCATGAACTCTGCCAGCATGGTCTGCAGGCCGTTTAGGGAAGTGGGCGTTTCTGCCAGCGTTTCCAGCAATAAGGCATCGAAATCGTCGAGCGTTTGGTACATCACGTCATCTTCCTTATCGCGCCACACCAAAACAGCAGTTTCCGCCTCCTGCAATTCGTCCGTCACGTCATACTGATAACGGCGCACAAAGGCGGCGGGAGAAAGGGTGTAAGCCAAATCGTCTGAATCGGCATGGGTTGTTTGGCTATCGGTCTGAGCGGTTTCGGCGAGCAGCTGGGTGTGTTCAAAGTCCATCAATGCCAAGAGGTCATCTGAAAGCGGCAGGCTTTGGCAATATTGGAGGAACTCGCCGGGGATTTCTTGAAAATAGGGCGTTTGAGCGCGCGCGTTGCGGACGAAACCTTCTTTCAGACGGCCCCATTCTTCGCTGTCAAAGTATTGCAGCGTTTCGGTATAGCAGCGGTCGATAAAGCTGTGAATATTGTTGCGTATCAGGCGGATATAGACATTCAACCGCTCTTGCGGCAATCCGTCTGCGGCTTTGCCTTCGCGTATGGCTTGGGCAAAGCGGTGTTGGTATTGGGCGGAGGTTTCAGGCTGCATGACGGTATTCCTTTCCGGCACGCATTTGATAGTCGGCGATTTTAGCGACTTCGGCTTCGAGTTCGGCAAAAGGCGGAAAATTGAAATCGCGTTCCAACAGGGTGGGCGGAATCGTCGGCAGTTTGGCATAGGCCAGTTCGAGCAAATCCCAAACAGTCGGCAATACTGCGGCGCCGTGGGTATCAATCAACAATTCGGGCGTTTCCACGTCATGTCCGGCAATATGGATATAGCACACGCGCTCTGCGTCCACATTTTCTAAAAAGGCTTCAGGCGACAACAGGCCGTGATTGACGGCGTTAACGTAAATATTGTTCACGTCCAAATGAATGCCGCAGTCGGCTTCACGGGCAACCGCGTTGAGGAACTCGACTTCGTTCATCTCGGCAAGCGGAGAATGCAGGTAGTAGGAGGTGTTTTCCACGGCAATACGGCAGCCCAACCGATCCTGCACTTCGCGGATACGGCGCGCGGTATGTTGTACCATTTCTTCAGTGAAAGGCAGCGGCAACAAATCGTAAAGATGACCGCCGTCGTGGCAGTAGCTCAAATGGTCGGAGAAAAACGTGCAATCGTAACGGCGCATCATTTCTTTGATTCCGTCTATCAAATCGGTATCCAACGGGGCTTGTCCGCCCAACGACATGGATAATCCGTGCAACGCCAGCGGCAGCCGTTCCGCCACGCGGTCAAACTGTTTGCGCGCCCTGCCACCCATTTTCAGCCAGTTTTCGGGAGCGGCTTCGATAAAGCGTATCGGGCTGTCGTCTGAAAGCGAGAGGAAGTCTTCCGCCAAGTCGCGGCGGTAGCCCAAGCCTGCGTGTTGAATCATGGTGATGTCCTGTTATGGTGCCGTATGAACGACAAAGTCGCATTTTCGTTTATAAAATGCGACTTTGTTAAAGGTATGTTGCAGGATTATTTAGAACCGCATTTACCTTCGCCGCATTTGCCTTCTACTACTTTGGCAGCTTTGGCTTTAGATGCTTTGCCTTTTTTAGCGTGAGTTTTTTCCACGGTTGAACCGCATTTGCCTTCGCCACATTTGCCTTCGCTTGCTTTAGAAACAGCGCTTGCACCGCATGAACCTTCACCGGCTTTAACCGCACCGCAAGAGCCTTGAGCAGATTTCTGAACACCTGCTTTGCTGCTTAACGGTTTATCAGCGGCAACAACGCCGGCAGCCAGAGACAGGGACAGCGCACCGGCCAAAGCAGCAGCTACATTTTTTTTCATTTTAACTTCCTTTTTAGAATACGAGTTTAAATAAATCAAGGGATAATATCGGGCATTTAAAGTCGGCCCGCGACCGTTAATCCTTAAAGAAAATGCTTGATACGACAACAGCGTTTCTTCAGCAGGGCATCCAAAGACAGACGGCCTGCGCCCTGCAATAGGACAGGAAATAAAACCACCAAATAAATCAGTGCTATTTTATAACCGTTGTCGCACACATTGTAACCCAAGCCGGCATGTACCGCAGACCATGCGACAGCCGTTACGACCATCAATCCCAGCGCGGACAGCCGCGTTGCCAAGCCGACGATGAGCAGCGCAGGCAAAACCAGTTCCGCCCACATGGCCAAATTCCAGTTGACCGTATCCGACAACAAATTGAACGGAAAGGGAAATTGACTGTTTATTTCTGCAAACCAGTTTTCCCCGTTCCATTTTTCCAAACCGGACTCAAGAAATTCATACGCGGCAAAAAGCCTGAGCGTCAACAAACCGAAAGCAGCCTGCCAAGAGGGGTTGGATGAGGTGTTCATTTATTTTCCTAATCAATGTGTGTTGAATGGGATGGGACGAAAAATCAATCGGCACCATCCCATATTTCATGCCTGTTTAGACGCGGCAGCTTTAAAAAACTGACGAAATAAATAAAGTTATTTTCTTATTCATTGTTTTATAAAGATTAAAAATTCAAAAGGCCGTCTGAAACACCATGCTTGATTGGGTTTCAGACGGCCTTTAATGATGAACGCGGTCAATCAATCCGCTTGTTTACACAATTCGACAATTTCTGCGCCGTATTTGTCGATTTTCTCCTCATTCATGCCGTGGATTTCCGCCAACTCCGCCAAATCTTGCGGCCGTCGGGCGGCAATCGCGCGCAGGGTAACTTTGCTGCATATCTGATAGGCTTCGAGGCCTTCATGGCGGGCAGTATCGATGTTCCACTGAAGCAGACGGCGCATCAAACGGCGTTTGCGTTTATCCTCTTCGCTCAGGCCGTCTGAAAACGGGCGGCAGATGTTTAAAATGCCCTCGCCGTATTGCTCGATACGTTTTTCGCCGAGTTTATACACGCCTAAAAGGTCGATGGGTTCGGCAGGCGTATTGGTCAGCAAATCGTCCATGCTTTCGTTGGAGAATACCGTTCCCAGCGTCACTTGATCGGCACTTGCCTGCTGCTCGCGCCAAGTTTCCAAAACCTGTTTTAAGGCCTGTTCGCGCTCGCCCAAGCTGTGGATAACTTGTATATTATCTGTGGAAACTGTACCGGCTTCGGCCGTTTCGCAAACGTCGAGTATCTCCAAACCGAATTTATTGATTTTCGCCTCACCCAGGCCGTAGATTTGATGTAAATCTTCCAAACTTCGGGGCATTTTTTCGACAATATCGCGCAGGGTTTTGTCGCCGCAAACCACATAGGCCGGTACTTCCTCCGCCTGGGCGCGTTGTTGACGCCATTGGCGCAATGCCTGCCACAAACGCTCTTCGCGCTCGGTGCGCAACCAATCGTCTTTCGGCTTTTGGGTGGCCGTTTTTTCGCGGCGCAGGGGACGCAACATGACTTCGGTTTCGCCCTTGAGGACTTTTTTGGCCGCTTCGGTCAGCTGCAAGGCTTGATGCTGCTCGACGTTGACGGTGAGATAGCCCAAGCTGATGCACTGGCGGATGACACTGCGCCATTCCTTGTCAGTCTGTTCGCTGCCGATGCCGAATGTGGATAACTTGTCATGGCCGTTGCGCAGTATCCAATCGTCGCTTTTACCGCGTAAAAGGTTGGTGATGTAACCGGCGGCAAAGCGTTGTCCGGCGCGGTACACGCAGCTGAGTAATTTTTGCACCAACACCGTGCCGTCAAACCGCACGGGCGGATGCAGGCAGTTGTCGCAATGGCCGCAGGGTTCGGATTCTTCGCCGAAATGTTTGAGCAGCAGTACGCGGCGGCAGGCGGCGGTTTCGCAGACGGAAAGCATGGCATCGAGTTTTTGCATTTCGATTTGCTTTTGCACCTCGTCGCTGTTGCCTTCGGCAATCCGTTCGCGCAGCAACACCCAATCGTTCAAGCCGTAACACAGCCAGCTCACGGCAGGCAGACCGTCCCGGCCGGCGCGCCCCGATTCCTGATAGAAATGTTCGACACTTTGGGGCATATCGAGATGGGCGACAAAGCGCACGTCGGGTTTGTCTATGCCCATGCCGAACGCCACGGTCGCCACCACGATAATATTGTCTTCATGCGTAAAGCGGCGTTGGTTTTCCTCGCGCACGTCCATGCTCAAACCGGCATGATACGGAATCGCCTCCAAGCCATTTTCACACAAAAACTGCGCCACATCCTCGACTTTTTTGCGACTTAAACAATACACAATGCCGCTTTGCCCATGCATCTGCTTGCGGATGAAATCCAGTAATTGTTTTTTACCATTATTTTTTTCGATAACCTGATAATAAATATTCGGGCGGTCAAAGCTGGAAATAAATTCGGGCGCATTGTCCAAGTGTAGATAATGCTTGATGTCGGCGCGCGTGGCCGCATCGGCGGTAGCGGTCAGGGCGATGCGCGGGACGTTCGGATAGCGTTCGGCAAGCATGCCGAGCTGTTGATATTCGGGGCGGAAATCGTGTCCCCATTGGCTGACGCAATGCGCCTCATCAATGGCAAACAGGCTGACGGTTTGTTGGTCGAGAAAACGCAAAAAGCGGTCGGTAACCAAGCGTTCTGGTGCGACATAAAGCAGTTTCAGACGGCCTTGGGCAAGCTTGTCGGCAATCTCGCGCGCCTCATCTGCCGATGTGCTGCTGTTGACTGCCGCCGCTTCAATCCCGGCCACATGCAGGCTGGCTACTTGGTCGTTCATCAGCGCAATCAGCGGCGATACGACAACCGCCACGCCTTCGCGCATCAGCGCCGGAATCTGGTAACACAAAGACTTGCCCCCGCCCGTCGGCATCAGCACCATCAAACTCTCGCCGCCGGCCAAAGCATTGACGATAGCCTCCTGCTTGCCACGAAATTCGGGATAACCGAATACTTCGTGCAAAATCTGTTTGGAGGTCGGCTGAAGCATAATGGTTCCGTAGAATAGGGGAAAGCGTTATTTTAACGGTTTTACACCCGCGTATGTGCGGAACATTTTGCCGCCGCTTTTTCAGACGGCCTGAAATTCAACTCTATTAAAGTTATTTAATTTTAAATAAAGATTTATTTTGTTTTAAATGAAATGCACAAAGGCCGTCTGAATCCTAATCTTCGGATTTCAGACGGCCTTTCAAAAATAAAATCTTTAGGCTTTTTTGACGAACTCAGATTTCAAGTTCATCGCGCTGCCATCGATTTTGCAACCGATATTGTGGTCGCCCTCTTGCAGGCGGATGCCTTTGACTTTGGTGCCTTGCTTGATGACCATAGAGCTGCCTTTGACTTTCAGATCTTTAATCAAGACAACCGTATCACCATCTTGCAATACCGCGCCGTTGGCATCTTTGACTTCCAAGGCATCATCGCTTGCAGCCGCAGCATCGGCCTCGTTCCACTCATGGGCGCACTCAGGGCAAACGTATTGGGCACCGTCTTCGTAAGTGTATTCGGAGTGGCATTTCGGGCAGGAAGGTAGGGACATGAGGTTTCCTTATAAATATGATAAAAGAAGCGTAAAACGCAAATAATACAATGTCTAAATTATTGATTCGCCTTGCTGCCGCCTACGCCGTAAACGGCATTCCAAGCCGCGTCCAACATTTGGCCGGCTTGTTGCAGCTTGGCATTTTGCTGCTCTTTCTGAGCCAAAGCCGTCTGAATTTCGCCTTTCAAACGGTCAATATCGGATTGTGCGGCCTGCAAACGGCGCTGCGCGCTTTCCAAATCACTTTGCAGGGAAATGATTTTGCTGTCGTTGCTGTTTTGCTCATGCAAAGCGGCACGGTAAACCGATTGGACGGACAGCAAACGGTCTTCCGCCTCACCGGCATACGCGGCAGCGGCGGATAACATCATCAGGGCAAGTAAGGTTTTTTTCATGGGTTTTCCTTTAAAGTTGTTTGATTTGTAAAGTAAAGCGCAGAGCCGATTTTTCCGCCGCCAAGTTTACATAATATGCTTGTTGGTCTTTGTTCTTGATGGCTTATTTTATCCAATCCGGACATTCAGGCTGCCGATAAAAGTTAATTCAATCGGCAGTTGTAACAGGCAGGCGGCTATTATTTTCTCATATTCTCCGCCTTATTCCATTATTTTCTGGTTTTATTATAAAAGGCCGTCTGAAAAATTTTCAGACGGCCTTTTTGAGTTTCACAATGATGGCTCTGCCTCTCGTCAAAAAGCTTTCCTGTATTTTTAAATTACAGTCATATTTAAATATGTAAATATGATTTATTTATTGTAAAATTTATCCTTTAGTCATGCCGGAGCATATGGTGTTGCGGCTGTCTGCATCTTTTTTAATTCTTCTTCCATGAGAACCCTATGATGAAAAGCAACCATCTCGCCTATGCCGTTTTGGCAGCCCTACTATCTATCCAAACCCTGCCGGCTTCTGCAGCCAAATCTGATACTGCTTCTGCCGTCGAGGCATCCGGGCAAGAAGCGCAACAAGCCTCAGACTCTATCGCAAACTACGTTGACGACCAGATCGTCCAAGGCCCAGCAACCGTTGATTTGGGCAATCAGGCCAAACTGAAACTACCTGCAAAAATGGTCTTTGTGAAAAAAAATCGCGCCAATGCCATGATGAGAGAAGCAGGCAACGCTACAGATCCCAACCGCTACGGCCTGATTCTCCCCGAGTCGGAAAACGAGGACGGTGATACTAATTGGATGGTAGACCTAACCTTTACCGATTCCGGCTATATCAAAGACGATGATGCCAAAGAATGGGATGTTGAGGCCATGCTCGAGCAGCTGAAAGAAGGTACCGAGGAACAAAATAAAGAGCGTGCCTCCCGCAACCTGCCGGAATTGGAAACACGCGGCTGGGTAGAAAAACCGCAATATGATGCAAAGACCCATCGTCTGATTTGGTCGATTGACGTTCTGAATAAAAACGAACCCGATCCCAATCCTGCCATCAACTACAATACTTTCCAGCTGGGACGCGAAGGCTATATTGAATTGACTATGATCACCGATTTGAAAAGCATAGATCAATACAAACCTATTGTGCAAGAATTGTTGGGCAATATCGAATTCAATGAAGGCAAGCGCTACAGCGATTTCAATGCGGCAACCGACAAAGTGGCCGAATACGGACTGGCTGCCTTGGTTGGCGGTATCGCTGCAAAAAAACTGGGATTATTAGCTTTGGCCGGCGCATTACTGGCTAAATTCGGCAAACTGATTATTTTTGGTGCTGTTGCAGCAGGTGCATTGTTTAAAGGCCTATGGCGCAAAAAAGATAAAAACAAACCGAGCGAAGAAGAATAAATAAATCCTGTTCAAAATAAAAAGGCCGTCTGAAAACTTGGCATTCCCAGTTTTCAGACGGCCTTTTATCATTCATGCCTTACGAACGGATCCGTTTCAACACTTCTTCTTTGCCGATCAAAGCCAATACGGCATCGACGCTTGGGGTTTTCGCCGTACCACAGACTGCGAGGCGCAAAGGCATACCGAGTTTGCCCATTTTGATGCCTTCTTCGTCGCAGAAAGGTTTGAAGAGGTCGTGGATGGCTTCGGCGGTCCAGTCTTCCAGCCCTTCGAGGCGTTCAGCAAAGCGCAGCATACGGGCGGCGGCTTCGTCGTCCCAGTGTTTCTGCATGTCTGCTTCGGCCGGCGTTTGTTTGACGTAGAAGTAGAGGCACTCGTCGGCAAGCGTGTTCAGGTCTTGGGCACGGTCTTTGACCAATGCCAACACGTCTTCCAAAGCAGGCTTGCTTGTTTCATGGATATCGCGCAGGGCGAGGCGCGGTTTCACCATTTCGGCCAGTTTTTCGTTGGCGGTGATTTTGATGTGTTCGCCGTTGATCCAGTAGAGTTTTTTCAAGTCCATACGGCTTGGAGACGGGGAAACGTCTTTCAAATCAAACCATTCGATGAATTGTTCCATTGTGAAGAATTCATCGTCGCCATGCGCCCAGCCTAAACGTGCCAGATAGTTGAGCATGGCTTCGGGCAGGATACCCATCGCGCCGAAATCGGTAATGGCAACGGTATCGCCGCTGCGTTTGGAGATTTTTTTGCCTTGTTCGTTAAGAATCATGGGCAGGTGGCCGTATTCGGGCAGATTTGCACCGATGGCTTTTAAGATGTTGATTTGTTTCGGGGTGTTGTTCACATGGTCGTCACCACGGATAACGTGGGTAATGCCCATGTCGTAGTCGTCCACGACAACGCAGAAATTGTAGGTCGGCGTGCCGTCGGCGCGGGCGATAATCAGGTCGTCGAGTGCTTCGTTGGGGATGGAGATTTCGCCTTTGACCAAATCCGTCCATTTCGTAACGCCGTCCAAAGGCGTTTTGAAGCGGACGACGGGTTGAACGTCGGCAGGGATTTCGGGCAGAGTTTTGCCTTCTTCCGGACGCCAACGGCGATCGTACGTCGCCGTGCCTTCTTTTTCTGCTTTCTCGCGCATGGCTTCCAGCTCTTCTTTGCTGCAATAGCAGTAGTAGGCATGGCCTTTTTCTAAAAGTTCGGCGATGACTTCTTTATAGCGGTCGAAACGGCGGGTTTGGTACACGACGTTGTCGGCGTTGTCGTAGTTCAGGCCGACCCATTTCATGCCGTCGAGGATGATGTTGACGGATTCGGCAGTAGAGCGCGCCAAGTCGGTATCTTCGATACGCAATAGGAACTCGCCTTTATGATGGCGGGCAAACGCCCATGAAAACAAGGCGGTGCGTACGCCGCCGATGTGCAGGTAGCCGGTGGGGCTGGGGGCGAAACGGGTTTTGACGGTCATGATGGCTCCAAAGTCTTTTAAAACAGGTATTTTACTTTTTCGGCAAAGTTTAAACAATGTACGGCCGTCTGAAAATAATGTCAGCGCAGAAGGACCGTCTGGGAACTTTTCTACTGAAAACAAGACAAATGATAATTATTTCTTTGAAAGTATCCGCTCATGAACAAACGCGCTTTATTTACCGCCCTCGCCCTCCTGCCCCTTTTTGCCCAAGCCGAAATCAAAACTATCAAAGACGTATTGGGACGCGAAGTCAAAGTCGATGTCCCTGTCAAACGCGCGGTTTTGGCGTTTTACTATCCCGACTATATCGCGGTAACGGGCGCGGACAAATTTAAAAACGTCATCGGCATTTCGCGTGAGTTTTGGGAGAAATTCAATCCTGGCAGCTGGGCGATGTTCAAACAGAAGCTGCCTACGCTGCAAAACATTGCGGACATCGGCAACATCAGTACCGGCACGTTTTCACTGGAGAAAACGCTCGCGCTCAAGCCGGACGTATTGATTCTGGCCGACTGGCAGTATAAGGCCATCGCCACCCATCTGCCGCGCATTAAAGCGGCAGGCATACCCGTCGTCGTGGTCGATTTCAACGCCGAAACCGTCGCGCGGCACACGCGCAGTGCGGAAATTTTCGGCGAACTCAACGGTACACAGGCGCGCGCCCAAAAAATTGCCGCCGAATACGCCCGAGGCATTGCCGACATCCAAAAACGCGTCGCGCGCGCCAAGCAGTCCAAACCGAAAATCTATATCGAGTTCGGCGACAAAGGCCCGTCTGAATACAGCTACACCTTCGGCAAAGATATGTGGGGCGCGATTGCCGACACAGCAGGCGGCAACAATATCGCCGCGCCTTACGTTAAAAACTGGGGACCGATAAACCCTGAAAAATTCCTGACGGCCAAACCCGACGTCATCGTCATTTCGGGGACGGAAAACGGCCATAAAGACAAGCCTGGCATTATGGCGATGGGCATAGGCATCAGCCAGGCCGATGCGCAACGCCGCCTGGCCGGATTTGTCAAACGCAAAGGCTGGGCAGACATTCCTGCCGTCAAAAACAAACGCGTTTACGGCATCTACCACACCGCCTCCCGCTCGCTCACCGATTTGGCCAGTGCGCAATTTATCGCCAAAACCCTGTATCCGCAGCAGTTTGCCGACATAGACCCAAACAAGACCTATCTGGACTTCTACCGCAAATACCTGCCCGTCGTGCCGGACGGTACGTTTTACATCCGATTGAAATAGCGGCTGCAAAAATCATAGGCTCAGGCCGTCTGAATATGTATGCTATACTAATAAGGCTTTATTATGTATAATTATTATTCTTTTTATTTAATGTATTGGACAAGATATGACTGAACAAAACCAAATCGGCCATCAACAGGCTCCGATTGTAAGCGTCAAAGAATGGTTGATAACAAACTTGATTTTGATGATTCCGCTGGTCAATATAGTTATGATGCTTGTATGGGCATTCAGCTCAAACACCAATCCGAATAAAGCTAATTATTTCAAGGCTTCCTTGATTCTGTTTGCCATCGTAATGGCAATTTATCTGGTACTGGCTGTAGTCTTTTTTGGCAGTGTAGCTGCAAATCAATATCAATAAGTAAGCATACATTTAGGCCGTCTGAAACCTAAAAGGATTCAGACGGCCTTTTATTCCCATCAGCTCAACCACCTATCCAATTCCAAACCGCATCGCTCCATTTGCCGATACGGTAGAGAAACAAAGAATAGCTCTCCTGCATCAGGAACTTGGCTTTCTTGCTGCGCTCATCAAAGCGCGTGGTCGGTGTGGCGGAGAACTGCGCGTCTGACAAGCCTAAATCGGCGGCCATTTCTTCGGCGCGCGCCAAATGATACGGGTCGCTGACAACGATAATGCTGCCGACTCCGTTGGCGTGCATGATGGGGACGATATTGCGCAGGTTTTCGTAAGTGTTGCGCGACGTGTTTTCAAACAGGATATTGTGCGCCGGTATGCCCTGCTTGAGCGCGTATCGGCGCCCCACTTCGGCTTCGGTCATGAATCCTTTTTTGGGCGTACCGCCGGTGAAAATGATTTTGCCGACCCGATGGCTTTGGTAGAGCGTGATGGCGTGGTTGATGCGCTCACGGAACACCGGCGACGGGCGTTTGTCCCACGCCGCCGCACCCAACACTACCGCCGCATCGGCATGAACGTCTTTCGGCAAGGTTTGCAAACCTGTCCGGTAAATCTGCCATGTGCCGGTCAAAAAAATACCGCATACCAGCAAAACGCTCAAAGCAAGGCCGCGAAACAGGTAATATCGCAGGCCATTGCGGCTTTTAAGCAGGGAAATCATCTTCAGACGGCCTTCTCCAACCCCATCAGCCGAGTAGAGCGGCAATGTTTTCCAACGGACGGCCAATGGCTGCGCGCGTAGACGTTACCAAAACGGGACGCTCGAGCAGGGCAGGGTATTCGGCGATTGCCTGAAGCAGGGCGGCATTGTCCAAATCGGGGTTGTCCAAACCCAATTCTTTGTACAAATCGTCTTTCGTACGCATCATGCCGCGCACCGATTCGATACCGAGTTTGGCAAACATATCCTGCAAAGTCGCCAAATCAGGCGCGGTATCCAGATATTTGACTACGTCGGCGGCAACGCCTTTTTCTTCGAGCAAAGCCAGCGCGGCACGCGATTTGCTGCAACGCGGATTGTGATAAAGTGTGAATTCAGACGGCATGAAAGTCTCCGTATTATTGCAAAATCATTCAATGATGGCGGTTATTATCGTCTGCAACTGATTTTTACTCAAACTTTTTACCTGATATCTTGATATGAATCGGTAGGCATACCCACCAAACCGTTTTACAATAAACACTATTTCGATTGGCAACCTCAAGGATACAACCATGAAAGCCTTAACCGCCCTTCTCTTGTCCGCTGCCGTTTTTACCGCTGCGCCGGCCTTTGCCGCCGACGAAACAGCAGGTTGGCAGGACAACAAACCGCAAAGCCTGGAGTCACTCAAAGCCCCCGTGCGCGTGGTTAACCTTTGGGCAACCTGGTGCGGCCCCTGCCGTAAAGAAATGCCCGCCATGTCGGCATGGTACAAAGCGCAGAAAAAAGGCAGCGTCGATATGGTCGGCATCGCGCTGGATACGACCGACAACATCGGCAAGTTCCTGAAACAAACGCCGGTCAGCTACCCGATTTGGCGTTACACCGGCGCCAACAGCCGCAACTTCATGAAAGCCCACGGCAACAATGTCGGCGTATTGCCCTTCACAGTCGTCGAAGCGCCGAAATGCGGCTACAAACAAACCATCACCGGCGAAGTCAACGAAAAAAGCCTGACCGCCGCCGTGAATTTGGCCAAAACCAAATGTAAATAAAACAGCGGATAGGGTGCTTAACCTACGCTGATACTGAGGCCGTCTGAAACCCAATCGTTCAGACGGCCTTTTTTCAAACCATACTTTGTGTTGCAAACCGGCAGTGTATCCACAGGCAGAACCGGGGTTTCACTATCAAAAAGCAGCCGAAATATTTATAATCTGTGAATAACCCCATTTTTTCAGACGGCATGTTGCCCTATCGATGACGCCGGCCGTCTGAATCCCTATTTTCAGGAAAACCCATGATCCGTTTCGAACAAGTTTCCAAAACCTATCCCGGCGGTTTCGAAGCCCTGAAAAATGTCAGTTTCCAGATTAACAAAGGTGAGATGATTTTTATCGCCGGCCATTCGGGTTCGGGCAAATCCACCATTTTGAAGCTGATTTCAGGCATTACCAAGCCCACCAAAGGCAAGGTTTGGTTTAACAATCAAGACCTCGGCACCTTGAGCGACAATCAGATCGGCTTTATGCGCCAACATATCGGCATTGTCTTCCAAGACCACAAAATCCTCTACGACCGCAATGTCTTGCAAAACGTTATCCTGCCTTTGCGGATTAGTGGCTATCAGCCGCGCAAAGCTGAAGAGCGCGCGCGTATTGCGATTGAGAAAGTCGGCTTGAAAGGCCGCGAAAACGATATGCCCATCACTTTGTCCGGCGGCGAACAACAACGTTTGTGCATCGCGCGTGCAGTGGTTCACCAACCCAGCCTGCTGATTGCCGACGAGCCGTCCGCCAGCCTCGACCGCGCCTATGCGCTGGATATTATGGAATTGTTCAAAACCTTCCATGAAGCAGGCACGACCGTGATTGTTGCGGCGCACGATGAAACGCTGATGGCGGATTACGGCCACCGCGTCTTGCGCCTGCAGAAAGGACGCCTCGCATGAGCATGATTCACTACATCTCGTTACACGTCGAATCGGCGCGCGCCGCGCTCAAAGAGCTTCTGCGCCAACCCATCGGCACACTGCTGACCCTGCTCATGCTTGCCGTTGCCATGACCTTGCCGCTGTTCATGTATTTGGGCATCCAAAGCGGACAAAGCGTGTTGGGCAAACTCAACGAGTCGCCGCAGATTACGGTTTATATGGACACCGATGCGGCAAGTTCTGATGCCGATACGGTGAAAAATCTGCTCCAACGCGACAGCCGTATCGATAAAGTCCGCTTTATCAGCAAGCAGGAAGGTTTGGAAGAATTGCAAACCAATCTCGACCAAAACCTCGTTTCCATGCTCGATGGCAACCCGTTGCCCGACGTCTTTATCGTTACGCCCGACCCTGCCACTTCTCCGGATCAGATGCAGGCCATCTATAAAGACATTACCAAACTGCCGCGTGTCGAATCGGCAACCATGGATACCGAATGGGTACAAACCCTTTATCGTATCAACGAATTTATCCGCAAGATTTTATGGTTCCTCTCGCTGACTTTGGGCATGGCCTTTGTCTTGGTGGCACACAACACCATCCGCCTGCAAATCCTCAGCCGCAAGGAAGAGTTGGAGATCACCAAGCTGTTGGGTGCTCCTGCTTCCTTCATCCGCCGCCCTTTCCTTTATCAGGCAATGTGGCAGAGTATTTTCTCCGCCGCCGTCAGCCTGGGCTTGTCGGCCTGGCTGCTGGCCGAAGTACGGCCGCTGGTGGACGCGATTTTCAAACCCTACGGTCTGAACATCGGCTGGCGTTTCTTCACATTTAGCGAAGTGTCGCTGGTATTCGGCTTCGTCATCGCGCTGGGCGTATTCGGCGCATGGCTGGCCACCACGCAACACCTCTTAGGCTTCAAAGCCAAAAAATAAGCCTTGGCAAACAGGCCGTCTGAACCATTCAGACGGCCTGAAATCTTATCCTTTCGCAACTTAAACAAACCTTGTGAAAATTTAATACTGCCACATCTAACAGCAAGGTCATAATCCCTTATAATTGATGGTTTATTATCCATCTCATTTCATTTGTGCGGCATAAGCCGTATAGACAAATAACGAAAGACATCCTGTGGACAAACTCAAAATCTCTGCCAACGGCCCCCTCAACGGCGAAATCATCGTATCCGGCGCGAAAAACGCCGCCCTGCCGCTGATGTGTGCCGGTCTGCTGACTTCTGGCACTTTACGCTTGAAAAACGTACCCATGCTCGCCGACGTCAAAACCACCCAAAAACTGCTGCAAGGCATGGGCGCACGCGTTTTGACCGACAACATCTCCGAATTTGAAATCAACGGCGGCACCGTCAACAACACCTGCGCACCTTATGAGCTGGTAAAAACCATGCGCGCATCCATCTTGGTTTTAGGCCCGACCCTCGCCCGCTTCGGCGAAGCCCAAGTCAGCCTGCCCGGCGGTTGCGCCATCGGTTCGCGTCCGGTTGACCAACACCTCAAAGGCCTCGAAACCATGGGTGCGGAAATCACCATCGAACACGGTTACGTCAAAGCCAAAGGCCGTCTGAAAGGCACGCGTGTCACCATGGACGTCGTGACCGTAGGCGGTACCGAAAACCTGCTGATGGCGGCCACGCTCGCCGAAGGCACCACCATCCTCGAAAACTGCGCCATCGAGCCCGAAGTCGTCGATTTGGCCGAATGCCTCGTCAAAATGGGCGCAAAAATCAGCGGCATCGGTACAGCAACCATGACCATCGAAGGCGTAAAAGAGCTGCACGGCTGCGAACACAGCGTCGTTCCCGACCGTATCGAAGCCGGTACCTTCCTCTGCGCCGTCGCCATGACCGGCGGCAAAGTTGTCCTGCGCAATGCCGCACCGAAAACCATGGAAGTTGTGTTAAACAAACTGACAGAAGCCGGCGCCATCATCGAAGCAGGCGACAACTGGATTTCCATCGACATGCAACAACGCCCCAAAGCCGTGGACATCCGTACCGTCGTCCACCCAGGCTTCCCAACCGACATGCAGGCGCAGTTTATGGCCATGAACGCCATTGCCGAAGGCAGCAGCCGCGTGGTGGAAACCATTTTTGAAAACCGCTTCATGCACGTTCCTGAACTCAACCGCATGGGCGCAGACATCACCACCGAAGGCAACACCGCCTACATCAAAGGAGTAGAAAAACTCTCCGGCGCCGTCGTGATGGCAACCGACCTGCGCGCCTCTGCCAGCCTCGTCATGGCAGGCTTGGTCGCAGAAGGCGAAACCATCGTCGAACGCATCTACCACCTCGACCGCGGCTATGAATACATCGAGAAAAAACTTGGCGGCGTAGGCGCAAAAATCGAACGCGTACACGGTTGATCCCATACGCAGCCGATAAATAAAAGGCCGTCTGAAACACCGGCAATCGGGTTTCAGACGGCCTTTGCGTATTGTTTTGCGGTATAATTCCCGACATCTTTATCCATTGTTTTTAAAAGCACAAACCATGACACGCAAAATCCTTGTCACTTCCGCGCTGCCGTATGCCAACGGCAGCATCCACCTCGGCCACATGGTCGAACACATCCAAACCGACGTTTGGGTACGTTTCCAAAAACTGCGCGGCCACGAATGCTACTACTGCTGCGCCGACGACACCCACGGCACGCCCGTGATGCTTGCCGCGCAAAAACAAGGCATTGCGCCTGAAGATATGATCGCCAAAGTGCGCGAAGAGCACCTCGCCGACTTTACCGGCTTCAACATCGGCTACGACAATTATTACAGCACCCATTCCCCTGAAAACAAACAGTTTTCCCAAGACATTTACCGCGCGCTGAAAGCCAACGGCAAGATTGAGAGCCGCGTCATCGAGCAGCTTTTCGACCCCGAAAAACAAATGTTCCTGCCCGACCGCTTTGTCAAAGGCGAATGCCCGAAATGCCACGCCCAAGACCAATACGGCGACAACTGCGAAGTCTGCGGCACGACCTATTCCCCGACCGAACTGATCAACCCGTATTCCGCCGTATCCGGTGCCAAACCCGAATTGCGCGAATCCGAACACTTCTTCTTCAAACTGGGCGAATGCGCCGACTTCCTCAAAGCATGGACTTCCGGCAACAACCCGCACGACGGCAAGCCCCATCTGCAAGCCGAAGCCCTCAACAAAATGAAAGAATGGCTGGGCGAAGGCGAAGAAACCACCCTGTCCGACTGGGACATCTCCCGCGACGCGCCGTATTTCGGTTTCGAAATCCCCGACGCGCCGGGCAAATATTTCTACGTCTGGCTGGACGCGCCCGTCGGCTACATGGCGTCGTTTAAAAACCTGTGCGACCGCATCGGCGTCGATTTCGACGAATACTTCAAAGCCGACAGCCAAACCGAGATGTACCACTTCATCGGCAAAGACATCCTCTATTTCCACGCCCTGTTCTGGCCTGCCATGCTGCATTTCTCCGGCCACCGCGCCCCGACCGGAGTGTACGCACACGGCTTTTTGACTGTGGACGGACAAAAAATGTCCAAATCGCGCGGCACCTTCATCACCGCCAAATCCTATTTGGAACAAGGCCTGAACCCCGAGTGGATGCGCTACTACATCGCCGCCAAACTCAACAGTAAAATCGAAGACATCGATTTGAACCTGCAAGACTTTATCAGCCGCGTCAACAGCGACCTCGTCGGCAAATACGTCAACATCGCCGCCCGCGCGTCAGGTTTCATCGCCAAACGCTTTGAAGGCCGTCTGAAAGACGTTGCCGACAGCGCATTGCTGGCAAAATTGACTGCGCAAAGCGAAGCTATTGCCGAATGCTACGAAAGCCGCGAATACGCCAAAGCCCTGCGCGACATCATGGCATTGGCGGACATTGTCAACGAATACGTTGATGCCAACAAACCTTGGGAACTGGCGAAACAAGAAGGCCAAGACGCACGCCTGCACGAAGTATGCAGCGAGCTCATCAACGCCTTTACCATGTTGACCGCCTACCTCGCCCCCGTATTGCCGAAAGTGGCCGAAAATGCCGCCAAATTCCTGAATTTGGAAGCCATCACTTGGGCAAATACCCGCGAAACCTTGGGCGAACACGCCATCAACAAATACGAACACCTCATGCAACGAGTGGAGCAAAAACAAGTGGACGATTTAATCGAAGCCAACAAACAAAGCATCGCCGCCGCAGCCGCGCCTGCCGCCGAAGAGAGCAAATACGAAAAAGTCGCCGAACAGGCCAGCTTCGACGACTTTATGAAAATCGACATGCGCGTCGCCAAAGTATTGAACTGCGAAGCTGTCGAAGGCAGCACCAAACTCCTGAAATTCGACCTCGATTTCGGTTTTGAAAAACGCATCATCTTCTCCGGCATCGCCGCGTCTTACCCAAATCCTGCCGAATTGAACGGCCGCATGGTCATCGCCGTCGCCAACTTCGCCCCGCGCAAAATGGCAAAATTCGGCGTATCCGAAGGCATGATCCTCTCCGCCGCCACGGCAGAGGGCAAACTGAAGCTCCTCGACGTTGACGCAGGCGCACAGCCCGGGGATAAAGTGGGCTAAGGCTTATATCAAATCTTAAGGAGAAACCATGTTAAACCTTTCCGCTCCTGTACTTAAAGAAATCGAATTGCTTAATGATGCAGGTTTATCGGTTGGCGCTATTATTACAGTGTTGCGTCTGAAGTTTCCGGTAGAACTCCATGATCGGGAGGACAAACAAATTGAAGAAGCCGTGCTTCTCATGATCAATCCGCCACGAAAAGCACCTTCTCTTTCCCGCTAAGGTAGCGATACCGATTGAAAGGTAAATTTGGTTATGCTTCAACAAAAGGCCGTCTGAAACTTTCAGACGGCCTTTTTATTTATCCAAACGCTTATTTCCGTTAAAACTTTATTTCAATAATTCATCGGTAACGCGTTGCAGAAATTCGATACGCTCGGGTTTGGCTTTGCCTGATTCGGCAGCGGCTTTGACGGCGCAGCCGGGTTCGGCGCGGTGGGTGCAGTTATGGAAACGGCATTGGCCGATAAGGTGGCGCAGGTCGGGGAAGTATTGCAATAAATCGGCGGCTTGGAGATGGTGCAGGCCGAATTCTTGCAGGCCGGGGGAATCGATGAGTCGGGTTTCTGCGTTTAAATCGTATAGTTGGGCGTGGGTGGTGGTGTGTTTGCCGGAGTCGAGCGCAGTGGAAATGTCGCCGGTTCGGGCGGCTTGGTTGCCGAGTAGGGCGTTGGTCAGGGTGGACTTGCCCATGCCGCTTTGTCCGAGCAGGATGTTGGTTTGCCCTTCTAATATGGGACGCAGGATGTCGGCATTTTCCAATGCGTTGGTTTCGACCACGGAGTAGCCGAGGGTTTCGTAGAATTTGAGTTTCTCGCGCCATTGGGCGGTTTCGGGGAGGTCGGCTTTGTTGAGGACGATAACGGCGTCGATGCCGGCCGCTTCGGCTGCGAGGAGGGCGCGTTGCAACAGGGCTTCGCTGGGTGAGGGGCTGGCGGCGGTTACGATGAGCAGTTGGGTAACGTTGGCGGCAATCAGTTTGGTTTTCCACGCGTCTTGGCGGTAGAGCAGGCTTTCGCGCGGGAGGTAGTCTTCAATCACGACTTGGTCGCCGTTGATGGGGCTGATGCGGACTTGGTCGCCGCAGGCGAAATCGACGCGTTTTTTACGGGTGGTGGCGTCATATGTTTGGCCGTCGGGGGTGCGGACGATATAGCGGCGGCCATAGCTGGTAATGATTTGGGCGGTATCGGTCATGATGGGGTTTATTGTTTGGAATGGTGTGATTGTACCGAAAGTCGGCTATGGCCGTCTGAAAACTTGTTTGCACCTTTTAACTTTCTTTGGCTTGGTTTTTTGGTGTTTCTGCCCTATATTTGCAATGTATTTGTTTTCAGGAGATTTTTTTATGGATTTCAGTCAGTTGCTCAATCAGGTTTTGGGTGCGGCTCAAAAAGGCGGCAAAGCGGTGGCGGACAGCCCGCTCAATTCTTTCGGCGGCGGTGCGCTGACGGGTGCTTTGGCATCGATGCTGTTGAAAAAGAAAAACACGAAGAAGCTGGTAAAGGCCGGCTCGGTCGCTGCTTTGGGTTTTCTGGCTTATAAAGGCTATCAAAACTGGAAACAAAACCGCCAGCAGGACGAATTACCGCAAAGTGCGTTCCAACCTGCCGGTCTGATTGGTGAAAACCACAGCCGTGTGATTTTACAAACAATGATTGCGGCGGCGGCTTCAGACGGCCTGATTGACGATGCGGAACGCGCGGCCATCGAGCGTGAAAGCGGCAGTGATGCGGAAACGGCGGCATGGTTGCAGGCAGAATATGCGCAACCGGCCTCCATCGAGCAAATTGCCGCTTCGGTCGGCAGCGACGAGGCTTTGGCAACCGAAACTTATTTGGCGGCCCGATTGGTCTGCGCGGACTTGTCGCGCAAGGAAATCGTGTTCCTGAGCCGTTTGTCCCAAGCTTTGAATTTGGACGACCAACTGGTCGAAAGTTTGGAAAAACAGCTCGAATTGGCTTAAGCTTGATTTAAAAGGCCGTCTGAAACCTGATTTCAGACGGCCTTTCGACTTAATTTCAGAGTAGAATAACCCTTTCGACATATTAAAGGCTGTCTGAACATGAACAAACTTTTTTCCACATTCAAAACGTTTTTAGCCGCTTCGTCCGTATTGGTATTGGCTGCCTGTCCGAGCGGCAACGCACCGCAATCCAAACCTTCTACGCAGGGTCAAAATACGGTTTCGCATACTGCACCCAAACCGAAAGCCACGGTTGCGCTGGCTTTGGGCGGCGGCGCGTCCAAAGGCTTTGCCCATATCGGGATTATTAAGGTTTTGAAAGAAAACAATATTCCGGTAAAAATCGTTACCGGTACATCCGCAGGCTCGATTGTCGGCAGTATGTACGCTTCGGGAATGTCGCCCGACCGCCTCGAATTGGAAGCAGAAATTTTGGGTAAAACCGATTTGGTAGATTTGACCTTGTCCACCAGCGGCTTCATCAAAGGCGAAAAACTGCAAAACTACATCAACCGCAAAGTCGGCAACCGTCCGATGCAGCAGTTCCCCATCAAATTTGCCGCCGTCGCGACCGATTTTGAAAGCGGCAAACCGGTGGTATTTAACGTAGGCAATGCCGGACAGGCCGTCCGCGCTTCTGCTTCGATTCCGAACGTGTTCCAGCCTGTCGTCATCGGCAACCGCAAATATGTAGACGGCGGCCTGTCGCAACCCGTACCGGTCAGCGCGGCGAAAAAAATGGGCGCAAACTTCATCATTGCCGTCGATATTTCCGCCCGTCCGGCCAAAAACGTCAGCCAAGGTATGTTCTCCTATCTTGACCAGACCTTCAACGTAATGAGTCAAACTGCGTTGCGCCAAGAATTGGGCCAAGCCAATGTGGTCATCAAACCGCAGGTTTTGGAGCTGGGTTCGGTTGGCGGTTTCGACCAAAAACAACGCGCCATCCAACTGGGCGAACAGGCCGCACGCGCCGCCCTGCCTGAAATCAAACGCAAACTGGCAACATATCAGTATTAAGTATCCGCCATTTGAACAGGCCGTCTGAAAGTATGTTTTTCAGACGGCCTTTCTTGTGCAAATCTGCTAAAATCACGCGTTTCCTACAAATCATAAAATCCTAAAAAAATGAATATCTTTTACGAAGAGTCCGGCCAATTCAAAGTTGCCTCCATCGTCCAAAAAAACGACGCCACCTACCAAGTCGATACCCAACACGGCAAACGCACCAAAGTGAAGGCAAACAATGTCTTTGCTGAGTTTGACGGCGATATGGCGGCATTTTTGGAGAACGCGCAGGCACAGGCGGCGGACATCGACACCGATTTATTGTGGGAAGTATGCGGCGAAGAGGAATTTACCGCCGAAGCCATCGCCGAAGAATATTATGGCCATGCGCCGACCAAAACCGAGCTGGCGGCGACTTTGATTGCACTCTACGCCGCGCCGATGTATTTCTACAAAAAAGCCAAAGGCGTGTTCAAAGCCGCGCCCGAAGAAACCTTAAAACAAGCGCTTGCCGCCATCGAACGCAAAAAACAGCAAGACGCACAAATCGACGCTTGGGCGGAAGCCTTGAAACGTGGCGAGATGCCGTCTGAAATCGCGGCGGATTTGAAAACCATCTTACACGCGCCCGACAAGCAGTCACTGACCTACAAAGCCTTTACCAAAGCCGCCGATGCATTGAAAACCTCGGCCTACGAACTGGCGAAAAAAACGGGCGGTATTACGTCCATTCCCCAATACCTGCAAGACGGGTTTGAAATCAAATATTTCCCAAAAGGAACAGGCTTCCCCGACCTTCCGCTTCCTGAAATGCCTGACTTGCCTAAAGCTGACGTTACCGCCTTTTCCATTGATGACGAATCGACCACCGAAGTCGATGACGCCTTGAGCCTGACCGACTTGGGCAATGGCATGAAACACGTCGGTATCCACATCGCTGCGCCGTCGCTTGCCATTAAACAAGGCGACAAAATGGAAAAAAACATCATGGAACGCTTAAGCACGGTTTATTTCCCCGGCGGCAAAATCACTATGTTGCCCGAAAACTGGATTGCCGCGTTCAGCCTTGATGCAGGCGCATACCGCCCTTCCATCAGCATTTATTTCGATGTAGATAGCGAGTTCAACGTCGGCGAGCCGACCTGCAAAATCGAAGCGGTCAACATCGCCGAAAACCTGCGCATTCAAACCATCGAGCCGCATTTCAACGCCGAAACTGGCTTGGACGAAGCAGGCGAAATGATGTTTGCCCACCATCAAGACCTGATTTGGTTCTATCAATTTGCCATCGCCTTACAAAAAGCGCGCGGCAAATACGAGCCCGACCGTGCGCCGCAATACGATTACAGCATCGAATTGGATGAGGAAGGCAACGTATCCGTTGTCCGCCGCGAACGCGGTTCGCCCATTGATACGCTGGTCAGCGAGATGATGATTCTTGCCAACAGCACTTGGGCACAAATGCTGGATGAAAACGAGCTGCCCGGCCTTTTCCGCGTCCAACCGGCAGGCAAAGTGCGCATGAGCACCAAATCCGAGCCGCACATCGGCATGGGCGTGCAGCATTACGGCTGGTTTACCTCGCCTCTGCGCCGCGCCGCCGACTACATCAACCAAAAGCAGCTGATCAGCCTGATCGACGACTCTGCCGAGCCACTGTATCAAAACAGCGATGCCGAGCTTTTCGCCGCGCTGCGCGACTTTGATGCCGCCTATACAGCCTACGCCGACTTCCAACGCCAAATGGAAGCCTACTGGAGCCTCGTCTATCTGCAGCAGCAAGGCACGAGCGAGCTGACGGCCACCATCCTCAAAGAAGACCTCGTCCGCATTGAAGGCCTGCCGCTGGTAACGCGCGCGACCGGTATTCCGTTTGACGCGCTGCCCAAATCGCAGGCATTGTTCAAAATCACTGAATTGGATGCCGAGAAGCAGTTTATCGCGCTCAACTATCAAAAAGCCGTTTTACCGGGTTGATAACGTTATTTCGTTTGAAAAAAGGCCGTCTGAACAAAGAAACAGAAATCTTTGATTTCGTTTTCATCCCTGTTCAGACGGCCTTCATCATCTAAAAATGCTACAATTCCCCCTTTCTGCCCATCATTTCAAACCATGAAAAAAAACGCCCCCCAATCCTTTGAAGAAGCCTTATCCCGCCTCGAAACCCTGACCCAGGCCATGCAAAGCAGCGAAATGCCGCTGGAAGACGCCCTGGCTGCCTATCAGGAAGGCAACGAATTGGTCAGATACTGCCAAACCAAATTGGCGGAAGTCGAGCAGAAACTGCAAGTCTTGGATGCCGGCGAACTGAAGGAGTTGAACCTTGAACCCGGCGAATGAACTCAAAACATGGCAACAAAAAGCCCAAGCGCAAACCGAATTGCTGCTGGCGCATTTCTTGCCGTCTGAAAGCCAAGTTCCGCACACGCTGCACGAAGCCATGCGTTACGTTACCCTCGGCGGCGGCAAACGGCTGCGTCCACTCTTGGTGCTTGCCGCGTCCGAATTGGGCGAAGCAAACCAAAATGCCGTCGAGCAGGCGATGGCGGCCATCGAAATGGTACACGTCTATTCGTTGGTTCACGACGATATGCCGGCGATGGACAACGACAGTCTGCGCCGCGGCAAACCGACCTGCCATGTGCAATACGATGAAGCAACCGCCCTTTTGGTCGGCGATGCGTTGCAAACCCAAGCCTTTGATGTACTGAGCCGTCCGACAGGCCTGCCTGCCGAACGTCAGCTTGCCATGTTGTCCACGCTGGCCCAGGCATCCGGCAGCCTCGGCATGGCGGGCGGACAAGCCATCGACCTTGCCAATGTCGGCAAAGCCATGAATCAGGCCGAATTGGAACAGATGCACAGCCTCAAAACCGGCGCACTCATCCGCGCGGCCGTGGCCTTAGGCGCACTTTCCTGCCCAGACTTAACACCGGCTCAAATCCAAACCTTAGACCGCTACGCCGCCAAATTAGGTTTGGCTTTCCAAGTGATCGACGATGTATTGGACTGCGAAGCCGATACCGCCACCTTGGGCAAAACCGCCGGCAAAGACTCGGACAACGACAAACCGACCTACGTCAAACTGATGGGCCTGCAGGCCGCGCGCACTTACGCAGAAACGCTGATTGCAGAAGCCGTTGCCCTGATCGAGCCATTCGGCGACAAAGCCCTGCGCCTGCGCCAACTGGCAAAGTTTGTTACCGCACGGAAAAACTAAACCCGTAAATAAATAAAGGCCGTCTGAAACCTGATTTTAGGTTTCAGACGGCCTTTTTAACAGCCTGTTTGGCTTTTGTACCAACCGAATGCGAAGCCTTTCAAAATACGGCTCAGAAATCCCCCGCAAACTGCGTTTACAAACCTCAACCTGTCTGTTTAATCCAATAGGGCATCCACGAACGCTTTGGCATTAAACGGACGCAAATCGTCGATGCCTTCGCCTACGCCGATGTAGCGGACAGGAACAGGGCGGTCGGAGGCAAGGGCGGCAAGGATACCGCCTTTGGCCGTACCGTCTAGCTTGGTGACGATAAGTCCGGTCAGACCCAGCGCTTCGTCGAAGGCTTTCACTTGGTTGACGGCGTTTTGACCGATGTTGGCATCCAAAACAACGATGATTTCATGTGGCGCATCCGGCATGGCTTTTTGCAACACGCGTTTCACTTTTTTGATTTCTTCCATCAAATGAAGCTGCGTAGGCAAACGGCCGGCAGTATCAGCCAGCACGATGTCGATCCCGCGCGCTTTCGCGGCTTGGACGGCATCGAAGCAAACGGCTGCGGAATCGCCTGTGGTTTGCGAAATCACGGTTACATTGTTGCGCTCGCCCCAAGCTTGAAGCTGCTCACGCGCAGCGGCACGGAAAGTATCGCCTGCCGCCAGCAACACAGATTTACCCTGCGCTTGGAAGTATTTGGCGAGTTTGCCGATAGACGTGGTTTTACCCGCGCCGTTGATACCGGCAAGCATAATCACGAAAGGCTCCCTGGTTTCCGGCAAGACCAAAGGTTTCTCCAGAGGCTTAATCAAGTCGTACAGCGCATCTTTCAGCGCACCGCGCAATTCGTTGCCGTCTTTGAGGCCTTTGAGGCTGACACGGTCGCGCACGTCTTTCATCAAGTATTCGGTGGCTTCCATGCCCATATCGCTGGTAATCAGCACGGTTTCCAGCTCTTCGTACAAGTCCTCGTCGATCTGTCCGCCGCCGAACACGCCGGCCAACGATTTTGCCATTTTGTCGCGTGATTTGGTCAAGCCTTGTTTCAAACGCGCAGCCCAACTGAGCTTGTGTTCTTCTGCCGGAGCAGGGGCTTCAACCGGTATTTCCACAACGGCTTCTTGAACTTGCTCGACAGTCTCGCTAACTGCCTCAACAGCTTCTTCTTTGACTGCTTCAGCTTGTTCCGCTACTTCTTCAGCAACCTCGGCCGCTTCAGACGGCATCTCGGCAACGGTTTCCTTTACCTGCTCAACAACCTCGCTGACGGTTTCAACAGCTTCTTCTCTGACTGCCTCAGCCTGTTCTGCCACTTCTTCAGCAGCCTCGACCGCTTCAGACGGCATCTCGGCAACGGTTTCTTTTACCTGTTCAACAGTCTCGCTGGCGGTTTCAACAGCCGCTTCTTTTGCCGCTTCAACGTGTTCTTCTACTTTTTCAACTGTTTCAGACGGCGTTTCGGTCAAAGTTTCCCGAACCTGCTCGACGGTTTCGCTGATAGTTTCAACAGCCGATTCGACAACTGATTCAACATGCCCTTTGACGCTTTCTGCTAAAGATTCGGCATCTTCTTTAATATTTTCAACTACTTGAGCAACTTCAGATTCTATTTTTGCTGCGGTTTCCTGAACTTGAGCCTCCTCGGGAGCCGGAGTTTCCTGTTTTTTCTTGCGACGGAAGAAGCTGAACATTAAATTTTCCTTTTAATTTTAGAAACTTGAAATAGGGAGTATTGTAGCGTATTTTACGTGGCAAGGTCGTCTGAAAATCAAGGTTGTCAGGTTTTGGCATTTCCAACGTCTAATAAGATAAACCATCCATACAGGAAACATAGAGATGAATCCCCGCACATTATTTTCACTTTGCACCAAGTTCGGCTGCCTGCTTGCGCTTGGCGCCTGCTCATCCAAAATGATGGATACCGAAGCCGCAACCGTACCGCAGGCATTGTCCTCATTAAAAACCCCTGACAACCGCCCTGCCAGTGTTTTCCTAAAAAAAGACAAACCCACCCTGATTAAATTTTGGGCAAGTTGGTGTCCTTTGTGTTTGTCCGAATTGGGACAAACCGAAAAATGGGCGCAAGATATAAAATTCGGTTCTGCCAACCTGATTACCGTTGCCTCGCCCGGTTTTCTACACGAGAAAAAAGACGGCGACTTTCAAAAATGGTATTCCGGTTTGAACTATCCTAAGCTGCCCGTCGTTACCGACAACGGCGGCACCATCGCCCAAAGCCTGAATATCAGTGTTTACCCTTCTTGGGCATTAATCGGCAAAGACGGCGACGTGCAGCGCATCGTCAAAGGCAGCATCAACGAAGCGCAGGCATTGGCTTTAATCCGCGACCCGAATGCCGATATAGGCCGTCTGAAAAACACATTTTACAAACCCGACACACAGAAAAAGGATTCAGCAATCATGAATACGCGCACCATCTACCTCGCCGGCGGCTGCTTCTGGGGCTTGGAAGCCTATTTCCAACGCATAGACGGCGTGGTTGACGCAGTATCCGGCTACGCTAACGGCAAAACGGAAAACCCAAGCTACGAAGACGTGTCCTACCGCGATACAGGCCATGCCGAAACCGTTAAAGTCACCTATGATGCCGACAAACTCAGCCTAGACGATATCCTGCAATATTTCTTCCGCGTCGTTGATCCAACCAGCCTCAACAAACAAGGCAACGACACCGGCACGCAATACCGCAGCGGCGTGTACTACACCGACCCCGCCGAAAAAGCCGTCATCGCCGCCGCACTCAAACGCGAGCAGCAAAAATACAAACTTCCCCTCGTCGTCGAAAACGAGCCGCTAAAAAACTTCTACGACGCCGAGGAATACCATCAGGACTACCTGATTAAAAACCCCAACGGCTACTGCCACATCGACATCCGCAAAGCCGACGAACCGCTGCCGAGCAAAACCAAAGCCGTCCCTCAAGGCAAAGGCTTTGACGCGGCAACGTATAAAAAACCCAGCGCTGCTGAACTCAAACGCATTCTGACCGAAGAGCAATACCAGGTTACCCAAAACAGCGAGACCGAATACGCCTTCAGCCACGAATACGACCACTTGTTCAAACCCGGCATTTATGTGGACATCGTCAGCGGCGAACCCCTGTTCAGCTCTGCCGACAAATTTGATTCCGGCTGCGGCTGGCCGAGTTTTACCCATCCAATTAATGCCTCCGCCGTTACCGAACACGACGATTTCAGCTATAACATGCGCCGCACCGAAGTGCGCAGCCACGCCGCCGACTCACACTTGGGACACGTCTTCCCCGACGGCCCGAAAGACAAAGGCGGCCTGCGCTATTGCATCAACGGCGCAAGTTTGAAATTCATTCCTTTGGAAGAAATGGACGCAGCCGGCTACGGTGCATTGAAAGACAAAGTGAAATAACGGATTGAATCGAAAAAGGCCGTCTGAAAAAGATTTCAGACGGCCTTAAATTTATAATTTATTTGGTCATGTCATAAAATGATGCAACAGAAAGTATTAAATACATTACTGATATCAAAATATATTTAATTTTTTTATCTCTAATTTCTTTCCATAAATGCAAGCATATAGGAAGCATCGTAAACACTAGAACCGCAATATTAAAACATAAAAGAAAGAGATATCCTTTAGAACTTTCTTTCCAAAAGGGTATAAAAAAACTTGTACATATCGAAAATCCAATTAGAAAAGAGACAATACTATTTAAAACATCAATAATTCTTGCCTCTATTTGAATAGAAACAAGATACGGAAAATTACATAATTGTAGAAACCTAAGAAAATGAAGATATGCCAATAATACATATATTGGAGTCAAACCCATAAAAGTATCAAATATATTTTTAAAAGGAATTTTTCCATGAAAATGTAATATACTGACTAACAAGCCGATTGGTAACCATATAATCAAATTTTCCTTACTTGGAAAATATTTAAACATCTAAAACTTTCTTCATTATTTTCATACTATATATTTAATTCAAAAAAAGCCATTTGAAGATTCAAATGGCTTTTTTATAAATCAAATTCGTTTTGCCAACTCTTCGGCCTTACCCACATACAACGCAGGGGTCAGCTCAAGCAATTTGGCTTTGGCTTCTGCCGGAATTTCCAACGATTCGATAAAGAGTTTCAACACTTCAGGCGTAATGCCGTCTTTACCGCGTGTCAGGTCTTTCAGCTTCTCGTAAGGATTGGCTACGCCGTAACGACGCATTACGGTTTGAATCGGCTCGGCCAGCAGCTCCCAAGTAGCGTCCAAATCGGCAGCAAGGGCGGCAGGATTCGGCTCAAGCTTGTTCAGACCGCGCAGATGGGCGGCAAAGCCCAATATGGTATAGCCCACGCCTACGCCCATATTGCGCAATACGGTGCTGTCGGTCAGGTCGCGCTGCCAACGGGAAATCGGCAGTTTTTCAGACAAAAAGCCCAATACGGCATTGGCCATACCGAGGTTGCCTTCGGAGTTTTCAAAGTCAATCGGATTGACTTTGTGCGGCATGGTGGAAGAACCGACTTCGCCTGCTTTAACTTTTTGTTTGAAGTAACCCAAAGAAATATAGCCCCAAACATCGCGGTTGAAGTCGATCAGAATCGTGTTGACACGGCTGATGGCTTGGAAGAATTCCGCCATATAGTCATGCGGCTCGATTTGAATGGTGTAGGGGTTGAAGGTCAGGCCGAGGCTGATTTCAACGAAGTTGCGGCAATGGGTTTCCCAATCCACATCGGGATAAGCGACCATATGGGCATTGTAGTTGCCGACTGCGCCGTTGATTTTGCCGAGGAACTCTTGCGCTTGCAGGTTTTTGAACTGGCGTTGCAGGCGGTACACGACATTGGCGATTTCTTTACCCAATGTGCTTGGTGTCGCAGGCTGGCCATGCGTGCGGCTCATCATAGGGACGGCAGCCAACTCATGCGCCATGCCGGTCAGTTTTTTGATGATTTCGGCCAGTTTCGGCAGCAAAACAGTCTCACGCGCTTCTTGCAGCATTAAAGCGTGGGACAGGTTATTGATGTCTTCGCTGGTGCAGGCAAAGTGGATGAACTCGCTGGCAGCAGCCACTTCAGGCACGCCGGAGAAGCGTTCTTTAAGCCAATATTCGATGGCTTTGACATCATGATTGGTGGTCGCCTCAATAGCTTTGACGGCGGCAGCATCTTCAAGCGAGAAGTTTTCGATCACTTTGTCGATTTCGGCAAGCGTAAAATCGCTGAAAGCAGGAACTTCTACAATCTTAGGTTCGGCGGCAAGGACTTTGAGCCAGTTTAATTCAACTTTGACACGCGCACGCATCAGGCCGTATTCGGAGAAAATCGGACGCAATGCTTCAACGGATTTGGCGTAGCGGCCATCTAATGGGGAAAGTGCAGCGATAGGGTTAATCATGTCGGATCTTCCTATGGGATGAAAACCAAATTGTTTGCAATTATACATGATTTTACACTCCAAGGCCGTCTGAAAGACAGGTTTCAGACGGCCTTTTCAGCGTATTTTTCATAAAATTCTTTTCAGAGGTTCAACTTTGCAAAATCGATTTACGATATATGCCATCTTCACGGATAATATCGGCTGACTTTCTGTAAATAATGAGGTTTTATGAATATCAAACGTTTTTCCCTAGCTGCAACCGTATTTGCGGCTTTGATGTTGAGTGCCTGTGAAACAACCACCACATCGAGCGGCGGCGGCAGCTGGACCAACATCGGCACCATCTCTGAAGGCAATATCAAAGTGGCTATTGATAGAAGCAGCATTAAAAGAAATGGCGCACTGGTTACTTTCCGCGATAAA
Source organism: Neisseria sp. HMSC067G12 (assembly GCF_001812725.1). NCBI lineage: Bacteria > Pseudomonadati > Pseudomonadota > Betaproteobacteria > Neisseriales > Neisseriaceae > Neisseria > Neisseria sp. HMSC067G12. The sequence continues at coordinate 307,460 of NZ_KV810201.1, forward strand.
AAAACCGTTTCCAAACTGAAAGAGGAACGTTTCGTCAACACGCCGGCCTATAAAACAGCCATCGGCAGCTGGGAAATTCATTGCTCAAACAAAACCTATCGCCTGGCAGCGCTGCAACTGATGGACGAACACGGCCGGGTAATTTCCAACCAAAGCTATACTCCGACCAGCATCCGCCCAATGAGCGTCATGAGCGGTACGATTACTGAAAAACAATACGAAACTGTGTGCGGACATAAGCTTTAATCCACACTTATTCACAAAGTTATCCACAGTTTAAATATTTAAAAGGCCGTCTGAATGCTTTGAATATCAAGTTTCAGACGGCATTTTTATGTTTTTATGGAAATTTATCTTCAAATTTATCCACAAAATTTGTTTATTCAAAAATAATTTATTAAAGCGATTCATTTACGCTCAAAATTTGCTTCATTCTTTCACAAAATACTGCTTTATCCTCTAGACTGCTATGCATCAAACTGGATCTGCGCTAAATGCTTTTCACACAGGTATTCCAATCTTTTGGAAAAAATTTGCTTCTCCAAATAAATACCTTTCCTTTGAAAATACAATTCTTCTTTAACGCAGCCTTGCCCCTGTTTCTCCGTCAATAATCTGGCTGGGCGTTTTCTGCTTACCTATCAATCCGCCTACAACCCAGACTTTCCTGCCAAACTGTCTTCTGACTTCCCTTTCCGTTTTGCACGCTCGTTTGCCTGCACGATTGCATGAAGTAGAGACTAAAGGCATTTCCAAAACCTGACACAAACGTCTTGCACCTGCGTGCGCAGGAACTCTGACAGCCAATTTACTACGTCTTTTTCCCCGCAATGAGGGCAATACTTTTTTGCCGGCCGGCAATAAAAAAGTTTTCGGAGCAGGCCATGCTTCATGCAGCATGGTTTGGATATTTTCAGACGGCCTTTGCAGCAAAGGTTGCAACTGTTCCAAGCTATGCCCAATGACAATCATGCCTTTGTGTTGCGGTCGTTTTTTCAGATGGATCAGTTGATTGAGTGCTTTAGGCAAAGTAGGGACACAGCCCAAGCCATAGCAAGACTCGGTGGGATAGGCGACCAAACCACCTTTTTTAAGATGCGCCTGCAGCCTGCGTTGGGCTGCAGCCGATAAAATTCTGGGAAACATCATCATCATACCAAGGCCGTCTGAAACTGAGATTGTCGGACAATCTGTGTTCAGACGGCCTATTTCTATTCATTATTAACGGTTGATGGCTTTATCGGCAATGTCTTTACGGTATTGCATACCGTCAAAACGGATTGTTTCCAATGCCTCATAAGCCTTACTCTTAGCTTGTGCAACATCATCGCCCAAACCGACTACACACAACACACGGCCGCCGTTGGTTACAACTTCGCCTTTTTCATTCGTTGCAGTACCGGCATGGAAAACTTTACCGATTTGATTAGCCTGATCCAAGCCGAAGATCACATCGCCTTTTTTCGGAGAGTCAGGATAATTTTGTGCGGCTAACACTACACCTACCGCAGGCTGCGGATTCCATTCGGCGGTAACACTATCCAGTTTGCCGTCGATTGCCGCTTCAACCAAGTCCACTAAATCGCTATCCAAACGGCTCATAATCGGCTGGGTTTCAGGGTCGCCGAAACGGCAGTTGAATTCGATGGTATAAGGCGCACCTGTTTTATCAATCATCAAGCCCGCGTATAAAAAGCCGGTAAATTCATGACCTTCTGCTTTCATACCGGCCACAGTCGGCAAAATAATTTCATTCATCGCGCGCTCGTAAACATCAGGCGTTACCGCCGGAGCAGGGCTATATGCGCCCATACCGCCGGTATTAGGGCCTTTGTCGTCATCCAGCAGGCGTTTATGGTCTTGACTGGTTGCCATCGGCAAAACATGATTGCCGTCCACCATAACGATAAAGCTCGCTTCCTCGCCTTGCAGGAAATCTTCAATCACAACACGCGCGCCTGCATTGCCCATTTTGTTGCCCAACAACATATCATCAATAGCGGCATGGGCCTCATCCAAAGTCATGGCGACAATCACGCCTTTACCGGCAGCCAAACCATCCGCTTTAATAACAATCGGTGCACCTTTTCGATTGACGTAATCATGTGCCGCATCGGCATTTTCAAAGGTTTGGTATTGCGCGGTTGGAATCTTATATTTTGCCATAAATGCTTTAGCAAAATCTTTTGAACTCTCCAGCTGGGCTGCGTATTGAGTCGGGCCAAAAATCTTCAATCCGGCAGCACGGAAGTCATTCACCACACCGGCAGCCAAAGGAGCTTCAGGGCCGACTACGGTAAAGGCAATATTTTCATTACGGCAAAAATCAATCAAATCTTGATGCGCCGTCAACGCTATATTCTGCAGTTTAGGCTCAATTGCCGTTCCGGCATTACCAGGTGCAACAAAGACAGTTTCTACTTTAGACGACTGCGCCAATTTCCAAGCCAGTGCATGTTCACGTCCACCATTACCAATAACGAGCAATTTCATACCGTCTCCTTGAAGAATAAATGTTGTAAATAAAATTCAATCGATGGAATATTATTCCATCTTGCATAGCTGTTTCAAATTAAGAATAATATCGCACCAAGACAACCATACTCTAATTTCAAACAACGAAAGGAAAATCATGCAAAAACGTATTGACGAAATTCAAAGCAAATACCGCGAATGGTGCGAATTACTGCCGCAACTGGAAGCAGATATCGCCCGCTGGAAACATGCCGCAAGCCTCATGCAAGACATGGATGACTTCTATACCAACGAATACCAAGCATGCCATCAGGCCATTGAAGAAGGGGCAGATGTTGATTTGCGCACACAGGGCGAATACAGCATTATGAGCGAAGATGCCCTATGGAACGCACTGGGGGAATTTCATCAACTGGCTTGGGAACACCTGCGCTCAAGCGTAAATGCTCTAGACAGATACCAAGGCTAAAACATCAAAGGCCGTCTGAAACTTTTGATTTCTCAAATATGTTCAGACGACCTTTTATTCAAACGGCTTCTCAATATCTACTTCAATTTGGCGCGTATTTTTCCAAGCAGCAATACAGGCTTCATAATCAGCCAATGCTATTTTCACTGTTAACTTACAATTCAGCTGCAAATCCTGTTCCACAATATCGGCCTGATATTGTTTGGCAATCCGTATAGCCTCATTCAAAACAGGATATTCACACTTCAACCAAACTGTCTTTTCGACATTCTTTTCAACAACTTCAGCTATCGCCAATGCCTGAGCTGTTGATTCCTTATAAGCATGAATCAAACCGGGAACACCCAATAGCGTACCGCCAAAATAGCGCACAACCACAACCAACACATCCGTTACGCCGACAGAATCAATCTGTCCCAGAATAGGGCGGCCTGCACTTCCGGACGGTTCTCCATCATCGTTTGCGCGAAACTGCATTCCATCCACACCCAATCGATAGGCGTAGCACCAATGTCGTGCCTTGTGATGCCCTTCCTTTAATGGGTCGAGATATTTCTTCACATCGGCCAAAGTGCGGATCGGATAGGCGTATGCGATGAAGCGGCTGCCTTTATCTTTAAATTCAGCCTGTGTCGGTGTGATAATGGTTTTATAGGTCGTAATCATGCCAAAATATTTTCAGACGGCCTTTGTTGTAAAAGGCCGTCTGAACGTTTCACGTGAAACATCAGTTTTTCAGTGCTTCAGTCAGTTGAGGCACAACTTCAAACAAATCACCAACCAAGCCGTAATCTGCTACATTGAAAATCGGAGCGTCAGCATCTTTATTAATGGCGACAATCACTTTACTGTCCTGCATACCGGCAACGTGTTGGATGGCACCGGAAATACCGATAGCAAAGTACAGTTGCGGCGCAACCACTTTACCGGTTTGACCGACTTGAGCATCGTTTGGCGCATACTCGGCATCCACTGCCGCACGGGAAGCACCAATCGCGGCACCCAAAACATCCGCTAAAGGAGTCAACACTTCATTGAATTTTTCCGCACTACCCAATGCACGGCCACCGGAAACAATCACTTTTGCCTGAGTCAATTCAGGGCGGTCAGACTGGGAAAGTTGACGGTTTACGAAACGGCTCAGGTTTTGAGCAGGCGTTGCCTCAACATTGACCACTTCTGCATTACCGCCTTGTCCGGCAGCATCAAATGCGGTTGCACGGAAAGTCAGCACCAGTTTTTCAGAATTGGATTGAACGGTTTCAAATGCATTACCGGCATAAATCGGACGGACAAATGTCGAGTTATCCACAACTTCGGTTAAATCGGAAACTTGTGGTACATCCAACAGGGCAGCAACCCGGGGCAACAGATTTTTACCAAACGCAGTTGCAGTCGCAGCCACATAGCGGTAATCCGCAGCCAGTTTAACAACCAAAGGCGCTAATTCTTCTGCCAAACCTTCAGCGTAATAGGGCGCATCGGCTACCAAAACTTTCACTACGCCTGCAACCTGTTTTGCCTCTTCAACCACCGCAGCAGCATTACTGCCGGCAACCAATAAATCTACATTACCAAATTTAGTAGCAGCCGTTACCGCATGCAAAGTGGCAGGATTCAAATGTTGGTTATTATGTTCCGCAATAATCAATACGCTCATTTCATACTCCTTAGATCACTTTGGCTTCGTTTTTCAGCTTTTCAACCAATTCGGCAACATCAGCCACTTTTACACCGGCTTGACGTGCTTTAGGTTCGGCAAATTTCACGGTATTCAAACGTGGAGAAATATCCACAGCCAAATCGGCAGGACTTAATTTTTCCAAAGGCTTTTTCTTTGCCGCCATGATATTAGGAAGTTTGACAAAACGTGGTTCGTTCAAACGCAAATCTGCACTGATGACCGCAGGCAGCTTCAATGCAACAGTCTCTTCGCCGCCGTCAATTTCACGGGTTACCAATGCTTCTTCGCCTTCAATTTGCACTTTTGATGCAAAAGTACCTTGAGCCGCATTCAACAACGCAGCCAGCATTTGGGCAACTTGGTTGGCGTCATCGTCAATTGCCTGTTTGCCCAACAGTAAAATTTGCGGATTTTCTTTATCCGCAACAGCTTTCAGCAATTTAGCAACAGCCAAAGGCTCCAACTTCGCATCAGTCTCAACGTGAACCGCACGGTCGGCACCCATCGCCAAAGCAGTACGCAACGTCTCTTCACATTTTTTCTCGCCAAGAGAAACAGCAACAATCTCGCTTACTTTTCCGGCTTCTTTCAGACGGACAGCTTCTTCTACTGCGATTTCATCAAACGGGTTCATCGACATTTTAACATTACCGATATCCACATCGGAACCATCGGCTTTCACACGAACTTTGACGTTGTAGTCCACTACGCGCTTTACTGCGACCAGTGCTTTCATTCAATTCTCCTAAAAAGAATGTCCATCAAATCAAGCATACTGCTTTTGATACATTCTTTATATAAAATCCAATTCGATCTTTCACCAACATGATAAAACCAAATTTGTATAAATCTTGGCAAATAGAGCGGAATTATATCATTTCTAAAGCATTTACTCAGAAAATAAATCCACCCCCTCCAGCAATTATTTACCGTACGCTGCAATACAATCCATCAAGGTTTGATAAACCTCGTCAACATTGGGAATTTGAGCAATACCACCTAAATTTTTTGCATAAGCCGAAACTTGAACGCCGGTCTTGGCCGGATCTGTATCTGTATAAATTCCTACAACAGGCTTTTCCAACGCATTGGCAAGATGCAACAATCCGGTATCTACGCCAATAATACCCTCTGCGTTTTTCAATAAAAATGCAGCCTGTAATAAATTCATTTTGTCGCAAACCGAAGCAAACGGTAAATCGCTTGCAATCTGTTCGGCACGCATTTTTTCGGTTTCATTTCCCCATGGCAGATACACATTGCATTGTTGTTCTTCATTCAACTTTTTCAATAATGCATACCAGTGTTCTACCGGCCATAATTTACTGTCGCGACTGGTTGCATGCAAAGCAACGTAATAGGGGGATTGCAAATTTTTCAGACGGCCTGATTCAGGAACCAACAAACCAAATACCTGCGTTTCAGGCATTGTATAACCAAATGCTTGGGCGAATAATTCACGGTTTCGCCAGACCGCATTTTTACCTTTCGGTACGGCAAATGTTTTACTGTATGCAAAGGCAGCCAAACTTTCACGCGCGCTGTGTTTATCCAAACCGTAAATAGGGGATTTCGCCATTTTGGCAAAGCATGCGCTTTTAATCAGTCCTTGACTATCTAAAACAAAATCAAAAGATTCAGCCTGTAAATCCGTTTTCAGACGGCCTATTTCACGCCATGTTTCAGCCTGAAAAAGGTGTTTGCGCCACTGCCGCCATTTCATTACATGAACCTTTTTGACAAAAGGATGTAAGCGGGCAATATCTGCAAACCCTGCCTCACACAGCCAATGGAGCTCTACCTCAGGACATTGTCGCGCCAAATCTTCAACTGCGGGCAACGTATGAATTAAATCGCCCATACTGGACAAGCGGACAAGTAAAATCTTCATATTTTGGAAAATGTTTCACGTGAAACAACAGAATTTTAAATATAATTTATTGATTATTAATGTATTTTTTTATTTCTTTGGCGTTTTCTAAAATAATAGCCCCGGCAGAATACATTTCCTGCCATGCTGATTCAACCGTTTCCGGAGCAATGCCGCGACAAGCAGCCTGATTGACGATGACTTTCCAAGCCCCGCCTTTAAGCAACTGTAAAACTGTCGTTTTCACACAATAATCCGTTGCCAAACCGCCGACAATGACTGTATCTGCATTTTGACAGCGCAACCATTCGATCAAACCTGTACTGAGCTTTTCTTCAATATCGTGAAAACATGCGCCGTAAGGATGTAACTCAGGATCGACGCCTTTCCAAACGCAATAATCGTATTCTTTGGCTGAAGGCAGGCCATCCAACAAATCATAGCCATATGTTCCAACCATCGCATGCGATACCCAAGTCAAATCCGCATCGGGTAAACCCGTCGGTTTCAACATATCAACAGGATTATCCACAAGCCATTTTGCCGCGGCATGATGCGCATCTTTCGTCATTACGCGTAAATCCGCCAATGCAGCTTGGGCATTGAGTTCATCCGCAATCAGGTGACCTTCGGCAACGGGCAATTCTTTCGGACACAAAGGCGTAAACGTTTTTTGTGCATCTACATCGATAGAAACAATCATGTATTAATATAACCTATTGATTTTATTTTAAATAATTTAAATTATTCATTTATTGCCCATATACGGACATTTGGAATAAATGCTTTGTATTATAACAAATTACTACTACAAAATGTGGGAAAACATCTGTGATATGATGACAGTTTGCACAGAATATTTATCCACAAATTATGTCCTATTCTATTACGCCTATTGCAACCGTTCATTCCCCCTACAAACAAAAATTCGGCATTGCCCGCCAACCCGGTTTGGTTCCTGCAGCAGAAATTTGCATTGAACTCACTCCTGAATTTACCGCAGACAGCGTTCGGGGCTTGGAAGATTTTGACTATGTGTGGATAAGTTTTATTTTCCACGGCGTATTGGATGAAGGTTGGGCGCAAATGGTGCGTCCGCCACGGCTTGGAGGCAAACAAAAAATGGGCGTATTTGCCACGCGCAGCCCGCACCGCCCCAATCATCTCGGTTTATCCCTGCTGAAACTCAAACGCATCGAAACAGGCAAACCTGTCCGCATCTATTGCAGCGGCGCAGACCTATTAGACGGTACTCCGGTAGTGGATATCAAACCCTACATCCCGTTTATCGAATCCAAACCTGACGCATCATCAGGCTTTGTCAGCGGCAAACCTGAAGAATTGAACGTTGTCTGGGCAGAAAGTACGCTTGCAGAACATTTATCCACAGAAGAAAAACATCTCATTGAGCAAAGCATCGCCCAAGATCCTCGTCCTGCCTATCAAGATATTCCTGAACGGATTTATGTAATGAATATTGCGGATTATGAAGTACAGTTTAGGATAGAAAACAAATGTGCCACTGTGATTAAACTATCCACAATCTGATTGCAAATTGAATCTATCTACAAACAAAAGGCCGTCTGAAATATTCAGACGGCCTTTTAATTATCCACAGACTGATTGATTCAGCCTGTTATCCTTTAGATTTTGCTGGCAAAAAATTCCAAGGTACGAACCAATTGGCAAGTGTAAGACATTTCATTGTCGTACCAAGCAACGGTTTTCACCAATTGTTTGTCGCCAACTGTCATCACACGGGTTTGAGTGGCATCGAAGAGTGAGCCGTATTCAATACCGATAACGTCGGAAGATACGATTTGATCTTCAGTGTAGCCTAAAGCATCGTTGGCGGCAGCTTTCATGGCTGCATTGATTTCTTCTTTGGTAACAGGGCGTTCGAGAACAGAAACCAGTTCAGTCAAAGAGCCGGTGGCTACAGGAACGCGTTGGGCAGAACCATCAAGTTTGCCGTTCAATTCAGGGATAACCAAGCCGATGGCTTTAGCGGCACCGGTGCTGTTCGGTACGATATTCAAGGCAGCGGCACGGGCGCGGCGGAAGTCGCCTTTGCGGTGTGGCGCGTCAAGGGTGTTTTGGTCGCCGGTATAAGCGTGGATAGTGGTCATCAGGCCTTCAACAATACCGAATTCTTTTTGCAATACCGCAGCCATAGGGGCCAGACAGTTAGTCGTACAAGAAGCGGCGGAGATGACGGTTTCGCTGCCATCCAAAATATCTTGGTTTACGCCGTATACGACAGTTTTCACATCATTGCCGCCAGGAGCCGAAATTACAACTTTGCGCGCACCAGCACGGATATGGGCTTCCGCTTTGGTTTTATTGGTAAAGAAACCAGTACATTCAAGGACAACGTCCACACCCAGCTCGCCCCAAGGCAATTCTTCAGGATTAGGATTGGCAAATACTTTGATTTCTTTGCCGTTCACAACAATCGCATCATCTTTCAATTCGGCAGAGCCTTCAAAGCGGCCTTGAGTACTGTCGTATTTAAAGAGGTGCAGCAGCATATCGGCAGGAGTCAAGTCGTTAACAGCAACGACTTCGATACCTTGGGCTTTTTCAATTTGACGTAATGCCAGACGACCGATACGGCCAAAACCATTAATCGCTACTTTAATACTCATTTTGCTACTCCTAATTAGATGGAATGGGAAAAATTTTTCAGTAAGGCCATTGTATCCTGAAATAAAATTACTTTCTAGGATTAAAGATAATTACTTTTAAGTTGTTTGATTTAAATAAAGAAAACATGAAATTCTTGTTTGTAGGAAAATATCAGGTAAATCGAATCAGTCCTGAATTTTGATATTTTATTTCATAAAAACCATTTTCCAATCTTAAAAGTTTCATAAGTTTATGGAAATCATAAACTTAGTTCTATTTCCTCCTTATTTTGCCATTTTTGTGTTGATAATTCAGTGTTTTCTTCAAATTATAATATTTTAATTCTTAAAATGATGATTTTGATGAAGAACCAAACTATCTGTGGATAACAGGATAACTTTCTTTAAAAATAATTTGATAATTCATTTTTATCTTTGAAGCCAACCCCAACTGAATGCCGGAATAAAAAAGGATAGAATCTTAGTTCTTCTATTTTTCTGTGGATAAAACCCAAATTACCCACTTCAATTTCACATGCTATTGTGGATAATTAAAATTTTGAAATTCACACCCGCAAAACATCCATATTGGCAAATACTATTAAAAATGATGGCTTGTTTTTTCCTTTTTAACGTATCATTTGCCCATCAGACTTTTTAAAAGGAAGCAATTATGTTGCAACGGACTTTAGCCAAATCAGTAAGCGTTACCGGCGTCGGCCTGCATTCGGGCGAAAGGGTCGCTCTGACTTTGCATCCTGCCGAAGAAAACAGCGGTATTTCGTTCCGCCGTACTGATTTAAGTGGGGAAATGGGCGAAGTAATCAAATTGAATCCTTATTTGATCAACGATACCCGCCTCTCTTCAACCATCGTTACCGATAAAGGCGTACGCATCGGCACGATTGAACACATTATGTCGGCATTGTCTGCCTACGGCATTGACAATGCCTTGATTGAATTGAACGCGCCTGAAATTCCGATTATGGACGGCTCCAGCCTGCCGTTTATTTACCTTTTACAAGATGCAGGCGTGGTGGATCAAAAAGCCCAAAAACGTTTTTTGAGAATCCTCAAACCTGTTGAAATCAAAGAAACCGGAAAATGGGTACGCTTTACGCCTTATGACGGTTTTAAAGTTACTTTAACCATCGAATTTGACCATCCCGTATTCAACCGCAGCGCACCTACTTTCGAGATTGATTTTGCAGGAAAATCCTATATCAATGAGATTGCCCGCGCCCGTACCTTCGGCTTTATGCACGAAGTGGAAATGATGCGCGCCCATAATCTCGGACTGGGCGGCAATTTGAACAACGCCATCGTGATTGACGACATGGACGTTTTGAATCCGGAAGGTTTGCGCTATCCCAATGAATTTGTCCGCCACAAAATCCTGGATGCAATTGGCGATTTGTACATTGTCGGCCATCCGATTATCGGCGCATTTGAAGGTTACAAATCAGGTCATGCCATCAATAATGCACTGTTGCGTGCCGTTTTGGCAGATGAAAGCGCTTACGAATGGGTTGAGTTTGCCAATGACGAAGACTTGCCCAGCGCTTTTCACGAGCTGCCGGCAGCCTGATAGAAAATAGATAAAGCAGTCCAATGAAAAGACCGTCTGAACCTTTCAGACGGCCTAAATCATGTTGTTTTCCACAAGTAATTATCCACATATTCATCCCTTTTATCTTATTGAAAAATAGAAATATTAAAATTTAATGTTATTCTTATACACATCTTATCCATATATTTTCCCAAACTAAAAAGGCCGTCTGAAACGAAGCTGTTCAGACGGCCTTTTTCATGTCAACCGACAAAATCAATCGCCCATGACTTTGCCTTCACGGCGCGGGTCGGCGCCGCCGAGTAAACCTTCTTTGCCGATCACAATGCCTTGCACGCCGGAATTCAAATCGCGGATTTGAACTTTATAGCCCAATTTTTCCAACGCAGCTGCTTTATCCGCCGCAGCGGTTTTATCCTCGATCTCATACTGGCTGCCGCGATTAAGCATATTCGGCAGAGAGATTGCCGCCTGAATGTCCATGCCCCAGTCGATATGCGCCACCAGCGTTTTGGCAACGAAACCGATGATGCGGCTGCCACCCGGCGAACCGACTGCCATATAAGGTTTTCCGTCTTTCATCACAATGGTCGGCGCCATCGAAGAACGCGGACGTTTTCCACCAGCAACGCTATTTGCCACCGTTTTACCATCCTCTCCGACAGGATTGAAGGCAAAATCGGTTAATTCGTTGTTGAGCAGATAACCGTTTGCCATCAGCCCCGAACCGAACGCGTTTTCAATCGAAGTCGTCATCGATACAACGTTACCGTCTTTATCCACAACCACCAAATGGCTGGTGGACGGCAGCTCGACCGCCATGCCCTGCGCGTATGCTTTGCCAAACTTGCCTGCCTGAATAGTTTCCAATGCCTTGTCAGCCTTGCGGATTTCTTCGGCACGCGGTTTCAAATAAGCTTGAGAAATCATGGCACGGGTCGGAACGTTTACAAACTTGGGATCGCCGACATAATAATCACGGTCGGCAAAAGCAATCCGCGACGCATCGCCTATCCAGCGCCAACTGTGGATATTTTCCGATCCCAACGCTTTCATATCCTGATTCTGCAATACGCCCAAAATCTGCCCCAAAGCGATTGCGCCGGAACTTGGCGCGCCCATGCCGCAAACTTCATATTCACGATACGGCGCACAAACCGGCTTACGCTCGATAACTTGATAGTTTTTCAAATCCGCCATGCTGATTTTGCCAGGATTATCCACAGCACTGGTAACGGCACGAACAATATTCTGCGCCTGCATTCCCTGATAAAACGGCGCACTGCCTTTTTCCGCCAATAGACGTACGGAACGCGCAAATTCAGGGTTTTTCAACACCGTTCCCGCAGCCAAAGGTTTGCCGTCAGGCAGGAAGTAAGCGGCGGTTTGCGGATAACGTTGCAAGGGTTCCAAATTTTGCTCGATGGATTTCGCCATACGCGGAGAAACAGCAAAACCTTGTTCCGCCAAAGTAATCGGTTTCTCAAACAAACTTGCCCACGGTAATTTGCCGTAACGCTTGTGGACATCTTCGAGCAGCTTTGGAATCCCCGGCACACCGACCGAACGGCCGCCGACCACTGCTTTCATAAAGCCCATCGGTTTGCCGTTTTCGTCCAAGAAAAGCCCCGGCGTTGCCGCTTTCGGCGCCGTTTCACGGGCATCAAACGTCGTCAGCTTTTTCGCCTTATTGTCCCAATACACCAAAAACGCACCGCCGCCCAATCCGGAAGACTGCGGCTCAACCAGTCCCAAAGTTGTCTGCATGGCAATCATCGCATCTATCGCACTGCCGTCGCGCTTCAAAATTTCATAACCGGCTTCAGTTGCCAGCGGATTGGCAGACGCCGCCATATAATGTTTGGCGCGGATTAATTTCTGCTCCGTCAGACCTGTTCCTTGCTCCGGCGCATGGTTGTCCACAGATACAGAGGGCAGGGAAACTTGGGGCTTTTGAACCGGCTGTTGCGCACAAGCGGCCAAAATCAAAACGGATAACAGTTTAATACTAAAGGAAAACTTCATATGCACACCCTTATTGACATATTTTCAGACGGCCTTTTCCCAGCTTAAATAAAAGGAAATATGAAAATAGCTTGAAATAAAAAACCATTTGACTATTTCTCTAGTCAATCAGTTCCAATTGGAGAAGTATAAAACAAGCTAAGATTGTGCACAGGCAAAAAGTTACCCACAGAATGGAGCGGCAGGAAAATTTTATCCACATCTGCAAACAAGGCCGACCTTACTTTATCCTCATCAAAAAATATTAGCTAAGTATTTGAAAATTTTTTGTAATCAAAGTTATCAACAATCTGTAGCAGCACTCAATATCATCTTCTATTTATTATTTAAAATCTAAATTATAGTTTATTTTCCTAAAGGCAAAGGCCGTCTGAAACGTAAAGGCATCTTTTCAAAAAATTAAAAAGTTAAGGATTGTTAAAAACGTGTAAATCAGCTAGAGTTACGCTAGATAAAATTAATCAATAACGGAGTTTCACAAAATGAAAGGCGACATTGGCGTAATCGGCCTTGCCGTAATGGGGCAAAACCTGATTCTCAACATGAACGACAACGGCTTTAAAGTTGTCGCATACAACCGGACGACTAGCAAAGTAGATGATTTTTTAAACGGCGCAGCCAAAAATACCAATATTATCGGTGCATATTCACTGCAAGATCTGGTTAATAAATTAGAAAAACCACGCAAAATCATGATGATGGTACGCGCTGGTTCTGTTGTGGACGACTTTATCGAGCAACTTGTCCCGCTTTTGGACCAAGGCGACATTATTATTGACGGCGGCAACGCCAACTATCCCGATTCCACCCGCCGCACCCACGAGCTGGCGGCAAAAGGTATCCGCTTTATCGGTGCCGGTGTATCCGGCGGTGAAGAAGGCGCGCGTCACGGTCCTTCTATCATGCCCGGCGGCGATGAAGCCGCATGGCCTGCCGTCAAACCGATTTTCCAAGCCATCTCCGCCAAAACGCCTCAAGGCGAACCTTGCTGCGACTGGGTCGGCCGTGACGGTGCGGGCCACTTCGTCAAAATGGTGCACAACGGCATCGAATACGGCGACATGCAGTTGATTTGCGAAGCGTACCAATTCATGAAAGACGGTTTGGGCCTGTCTTATGACGAAATGCACCAAATCTTCAACGAGTGGAACAAAACCGAACTGGATTCTTATCTGGTCGAAATTACCGCCGCGATTTTGGGTTACAGAGATGAAAACGGCGAACCTTTGGTCGAAAAAATCCTCGATACCGCAGGTCAAAAAGGTACAGGTAAATGGACCGGCATCAATGCCCTCGATTTGGGTATCCCGTTGACCCTGATTTCCGAAGCCGTATTTGCACGTTGCGTGTCCGCGTTTAAAGACCAACGCACCCAAGCAAACAGCCTGTTTGGCAAAACCATTACCCCGATTGAAGGCGACAAAGCCGCATGGGTCGAAGCCCTACGCCAAGCCCTGTTGGCATCCAAAATCATTTCTTATGCACAAGGCTTTATGCTGATCCGCGAAGCCAGCGAAAACAACGATTGGGCATTGAATTACGGCAATACTGCCCTCTTGTGGCGCGAAGGCTGCATTATCCGCAGCGCGTTCTTGGGCAACATCCGCGACGCATACGAGGCCAATCCTGATTTGGTCTTCTTGGGTTCCGATCCTTATTTCAAAGGCGTATTGGAAATTTGTCTGCCTGCATGGCGTAAAGTGGTGGCCAAAGCGATTGAGTGCGGTATTCCGATGCCTTGCATGGCTTCCGCAATTACCTTCCTTGACGGCTACACTTCCGAGCGTCTGCCCGCCAACCTGCTGCAAGCCCAACGCGACTACTTCGGCGCGCACACTTACGAGCGTACCGACAAACCGCGCGGCGAGTTTTTCCATACCAACTGGACAGGCAAGGGCGGCGATACCGCTTCAACCACATACGATATTTAATTTGCCCGGGCAAACAAAAGGCCGTCTGAGTATTTCAGACGGCCTTTTTATAGGGTTATCCACAATGAAGAATGAAATGATTTAATCTACTTGATAGATAACTTTATGAAATAAATAAAGATAAATAAAGGCCGTCTGAATATTTCAGACGGCCTTTAAAATTGTTCACAACCTTATCAACAGGTTTTCCATAGATTAAACCAGATTTTGCGGATTGCCGGCCACGAAGCGGTTGATGTTATCCAAAAGGATGTCAAACAGGCGGTTTGCGGCTTCTTGGCTTGCCCATGCAATGTGTGGCGTGACGATGAGGTTGGGCAGTCGGGCTTTCAGCAGAGGGTTGCCGTCGCGCGGCGGCTCTTGTGTCAACACGTCAAAACCTGCACCGCCGATTTGGCCGTATTTCAACGCCGCAACCAAAGCGGCTTCATCGACCAAGCCGCCGCGCCCGCAGTTGATGAGGATGGCGCCGGGTTTCATTTGTTGCAATTCGGCTTCGCCTATCATGTTTGCCGTTTGCGGTGTGAGTGGACAATTAAGCGACACGACATCGGCGGAGCGGATGGCTTCGTCAAAGGAAACATAGCCGTCGCGGACGCTTTGGGCATTTTTATGTTCGGCGAACACGACATTCATTTTGAAAGCCTGAGCATAAGTTGCCAGTGTTTTACCGATATTGCCGCGACCGAAAATCGCCAGCGTTTTGCCGTTCAAATCGCGCATCGGTGCGCCGAGGTAGCAGAAAAACGGCGAGTTTTCCCACAAGCCTGCCGCAACGTCGCGCTGGTAGGCAGGCAGGTTGCGCATCAGGGTAATCATCATCATAAACGCGTGTTCCGCCACGGATTCATTGCCGTAAGCGCGGATATTGCACACTGCCGTACCATTTTGTTTGGCGGCCTCAACGTCCACATTGTTGACGCCCGTCGCGGCTAGCGCAATCAGTTTGAGCTGCGGGTTGGCGGCGATGTGTTCGGCGGAAATCACGACTTTGTTGGTAATGATGATGTCCGCACCCCGTATGCGCGCCAGCGTTTCGTGCGCTTCGGTTGTGCCGTAGCTGCTTAATGTGTGTGGAAAATCAAATTCAAACGGGCGATTGACGAGGGTATCGCGGTCGAGGACGACAATTTGGAGCGGATTCATAAAATTCCTATCAAAAATAAAATATCGATTTATAAAATCTAAATCAGGATAAAGGATTTAAAATATACGTGTTAGTTGATAATAATTATTATGTAGCTATTAAAACATCAATGTATCAGGAAAACAGCATGATTAAAACCATTACATTTGCTATTTTGCATTTCAGCGTCGCATTTAGTGTCGCCTATATTCTGACCGGCAGTATCGGCGTTTCCAGCGCGGTGGCTTTGGTCGAACCCATCGTCAATACCGTCGTCTTTTATTTTCATGAAAAAGCGTGGAACCGCTACGAGAAAAACAAATCCGAAAAGCAAAAATTGTGGGTGCCTCTGCATCAGTGCGGCTAAAGTTTCAGACGGCCTTTTGCTTGGTTAAAACCGATTATGGTTTTTCGGTTCGTCCATTGCCATCAAAATGCCAAACCCTAAAATAGAGTAAGACTTTACGAAGGCTTCATTAAGGTAAAAATGCTAAAATACGCTATTCTTGCAAACCCATTCAGACGGCCTCAATGCTCACCGATTTAGAAAAAAACGCCATCCGCGACCATTACCAAAACATTGGCAAAAACCTGCCCGGTTTCCGTCCGCGCGCTTCGCAGCGGGAAATGATTGCGGCGATTGCCAACGCTTTTTCGCGGACGTTGACGCGTGAAGAAGGCGAAGAAGCGCCCAAACGCGAGGGTGAGAGCATTGCCGTGATCGAAGGGCCGACCGGTGTGGGTAAATCGTTGGCCTACCTTTTGGCCGGCGGCATCATGGCGCAAACGCGCGGCAAATGGTTGATCGTCAGCAGTGCGACGGTGGCTTTGCAGGAGCAGTTGGTTGACCGCGATTTGCCGTTTCTGGTCGAAAAAAGCGGTTTGGAGCTGACCTTTGCGCTTGCCAAGGGACGCGGCCGTTATCTTTGCCCCTACAAACTCTATCAACTGACGCAAAACAATGCCCAGCAAAACCTGCTTGGTTTTGAAGCGCCGGAAGTGTTGTGGGACAGCAAACCCAAGCCTGAAGAATTGAACCTGCTGCGCGACATTGCCGATGAATTTTCCGCCCGCCGCTTTAATGGCGACCGCGACACTTGGCCGGAAAAAATCGATGACACGATTTGGCTCAAAGTGACCAACGACCGCCACGGCTGCCTGAAATCCGCCTGTCCCAACCGTCCGGAATGCCCGTTTTACCTGGCACGCGATGTCTTGGAAACCGTCGATGTCGTCGTTGCCAATCACGATCTTCTGCTTGCCGACATCAGTATGGGCGGCGGCGTGATTCTGCCTGCGCCTGAAAACAGTTTCTATTGCATAGACGAAGCGCACCACCTGTCCAAAAAAGCCCTCAGCCGCTTTGCCGCCGAACATTCATGGAATATTGCCGTTTGGACGCTGGAAAAACTGCCGCAGCTTACCGGCAAAATTGCCGCGCTGACCGATAAAGCCGAACTTGCCAACCTTGCTGACGAAGCTGCCACATCCTTGCTCGATAGCCTGCATGAATGGCAGTTCCATTTGGCGGAAGAGCCGTCTTTAAGTCTGGGGTCGTCTGAAAACGACAGGCGGAAACACAACGAACCGACTTGGCTGTGGGAAGACGGCAAAATCCCCGAAGGCCTGGAAACCACAGTTTCCAATACGGCCATTGCTGCGCGCAGCCTGCTCAAACACGTTATCGGCCTGAACGATGCGCTTTCCGCCGCGCGCCGCGAAAAAGAGCAGGACGGCGCGCTCCTCGACCGTCTGACCAGCGAGTTCGGCCTTTTTATCGCCCGTATCGAACAAATCAGCGCGGTTTGGGATTTGCTCTCCACCGTTCCCATTGAAGGCGAAGAGCCGTTGGCGAAATGGATAACCCGCCGTGCCGACGACAAAAACGACTACATTTTCAACGCCAGCCCCATCAGCAGCGCATCCCACCTTGCCAACAGCCTGTGGCGGCACGCGGCAGGCGCAGTGTTGACTTCGGCCACCCTGCAATCGCTCGGCAGCTTCAACCTGATTTTGCGCCAAACCGGCCTATTATGGCTGCCCGAAACCACCACACTTGCTTTGGAAAGCCCGTTTAATTTCGATACGCAAGGCGAGCTGTATATTCCGCCGGTTCAAGCCAGCCCCAAAGACCCTGATGCGCATACGGCCGCTATTGTCGAATGGTTGCCGAAGCTGGTTTCGCCGGTTGAAGCCATCGGCACGCTGGTGTTGTTTTCCTCGCGCAAGCAAATGCAGGATGTCGCCTTGCGCCTGCCTGACGAATACTTGCCGCTTCTGCTTGTACAAGGCGAGTTGCCCAAGGCTGTCCTGTTGCAAAGGCACCATCAAGCCATTGCCGAAGGCAAAGCCAGCATTATTTTCGGCCTCGATAGTTTTGCCGAAGGCCTCGACCTGCCCGGCACGGCCTGCGTGCAAGTCATTATTGCCAAGCTCCCGTTTGCGATGCCGGACAATCCCATTGAGAAAACCCAAAACCGTTGGATTGAACAACGCGGCGGCAATCCTTTTATCGAAATTACGGTGCCTGAAGCCAGTATTAAACTGATTCAAGCCGTCGGCCGCCTTATCCGTACCGAACAGGATTACGGCCGTGTGACCATCCTCGACAACCGAGTCAAAACGCAACGCTACGGCCAACAATTATTGGCCTGTCTGCCGCCGTTTAAACGGATAGGGTAGTTGTGGATAATTTAAAAAAACAAAGGCCGTCTGAAACCAAATATTCAGACGGCCTTTTATTCATTTCAAGCTATAAATCCAATTTCATGACGGATACGGTTTCCCCGTTGTGCCAAGTCTGCGTGATTTCTTTCCAGCCGAACTTTTCATACACGGCTTGCACATCCGGCGTATAGAGAAACAGATGCGGCAAATCCAATTCGCGTGCTTTATCCAGGCAAAACGAAACCAGCTGCCTGCCTACGCCCAAACCGCGAAACTGCGGCAAAACGAATACATCGCCCAGCCAATATTCGTATTCGGGAAAACACGCCATATCAAACCGCTTCAATGCCGCCGAACCCATCAGCCGCCCTTCGTTATCCACAGCCGCAAACGCCAGCGGCAAATCATCCCCATTAAGACACTGCGCGTAATACGCACGGATTTTATCCAGAGACGACCATGGCGCAAAATCGTGCCATTCCTCAAACAGCGTGAGGGCTAAAGGCTCGACAAATTCAGGCTTCAGACGGCATATGTTCATATTGGCTCCTCTTGTTATACCGCATAGGGATAGTTTTTACAGTATAGGCCGTCTGAAAGGTTAACACATCTTAAAAAATCAGCGTAAAACAGGATAAACCCGCCGCCAGCCCCATTCAAATCACTTATAATTCTGCCCATACCGCACACAAACAAAAGAAGCACACCATGGCCAAGAAATTTCCCATTTTCCCGAAAAATCCCGAGCGTATCTGCTGGGGTTGCGACAAATACTGTAAAGAGGACGATTTGCAATGCGGCAACGGTTGCGAGCGTATTCAGCACCCTATCGAGTTGGATGGTCGCGACTGGTATAAAAAAGGCGACTGGAGCAATTTGTTGAGCGAAGAGCAGCAAATCGAACTTGGACTGAAAGAAGCGCCCAAGCCTGCCAAACCGCATATCAAACTGCCTTTGAAAAACAAAACGGCTTAAACGGCATGCCGTAAACAAACGAAATAAAAAGGCCGTCTGAAACCTGAAAAACAGGGTTTCAGACGGCCTTTGCGTTGTCGGATTATGCCTTCACATAATGCACAAACGCGTATTCGATGCCTTTGGCGGAAACATGGTTTTCCCGAGAGGCTTCTTGCCATGTTTCTGTGGAAAACTCAGGAAAAAACGCATCGCCGTCCACATCCAAACCGACTTCGGTCAAGCGCAAATCGGTGGCAATCGGCAGGGCTTGTGCATAAATTTGCGCGCCGCCCATGATGATGACTTCTTCAACCCCCTGACACAAAGCCAGCGCATCTTCCAAAGAAGCCGCCGTTTGTGCGCCTTCGGCCTGATAAGCTTGGCGGGTGATGACGATATTTTGACGGCCGGGCAGCGGCTTGCGCGGCAGCGATTCCCATGTTTTGCGGCCCATAATGACGGGTTTGCCGGTGGTGTAGGATTTGAAAAAGGCAAAATCTTCGGGCAAATGCCAAGGCATGGTGTTGTTGATGCCGATACAGCGGCGGGCGGCGTAGGCGGCGATAAGGGTGATTTTCGGCATGATGAAATCCGTTTGTAAAATAAAATGATTATAGCGGAAGGGACTTTGAATAGACTGAATACCCGATATTTTAAAAATGTTTCAATATTTATAAAATCAATATTCAAAATACTTAATTTTGATAAAAATCATTTATTGTTCATTTTTTTAGGTATATGATAAATATCATACCAAATAAAAAAGGAAAGGAAAAAATGATGAGAACCCTCCGTATTTCTGCTTTGACGGCTTCCCTGTCTTTGATGTTGGCTGCCTGCGGCGGCGCAACAAGCGGCTTGTCAAATGCCGTTACCGAGCCGCTCAATCCGCATCCGAAAGGCGTGTTATCCGTTGAATTGAACGAATCCGTCCCTGAAAACGGTACGTTGGAGCTGACAGCCAACGGTAAAACGCAAACCCTGCAAAAAGGTGACAAACTCGATACCGGCTTTTTGAAAACCGATAAAGTATCCTCTTACGACTACGCCCAAAAAATCAAGGTAAACGGCCAAGTCATCACTTTGGAAACAGGCGACTTCCAAGTGTATAAACAAAATTATTCCACTGTTGCCGCGCGTTACGCCAAACAAAAAGCCGATGACGCAGGCAAGCTGCAAAACCTCGATACATACATATTTACCGTCGGCGAAGTCCAAGGCGATGAAACAGCGTATCGCAATTTACCCAAACAAGGCAGCTATCAGTATTCGGGGATCGCGTTTAACGGCGACGACCGCAGCGGCCGTCTGAAATACACTGTCGATTTCGATAAAAAACAAGGTTACGGCAAAATCAGCAGCATGGCTTCCCACAATAATGTCGACCTGCTTGCCGCAGGCATTGCCAATAACAACGGAAAAGCCGCCATCAGCGGTAAAACCAGTTTGAACGGTATCGAAAACGGCCGTTACGATTTGAAACTCTTCGGCCCGCAGGCTGAAGAAATTGCCGGTAAGGCGCAAATCAAAGTTGGCGATTCCACCAAAGAAATCGGTTTGGCCGGTAAAAAAGAATAGGAAACAAGGCCGTCTGAAAGGTTCAGACGGCCTTTTTGTGACAAAAAAGCAACGGCTCAAACCGTTGCTTTTTTCATGCCAACCTAAATTACAGGCTGCCCAAGATAATGCGCAATACGCGGCGCAACGGCTCGGCAGCGCCCCACAAGAGTTGGTCGCCGACAGTGAACGCGCTGATGTATTCGCCGCCCATTTCCAGTTTGCGGATACGGCCGACGGGAACAGACAGCGTGCCGGTTACTTTGGCGGGCGTCAGCTCGTGGATGCTGGCTTCTTTTTCGTTGGGGATGACTTTCACCCAGTCGTTCGCGCCTGCCAAAATCGCTTCGATTTCAGAAACAGGCAGGTCTTTTTTCAGCTTCAGGGTAATGGCTTGGCTGTGGCAGCGCATAGAACCGATGCGCACGCACAAGCCGTCGATTACGGTCGGATTGTCGCTGCGGCCGAGGATTTTGTTGGTTTCCACGCCGCCCTTCCATTCTTCTTTGGACTGGCCATTACCCAAATCCACGTCAATCCAAGGAATCAGGCTGCCGGCGAGCGGTACGCCGAAGTTGGCTTTCGGATAGTCTTCGCTGCGCAGGAAATCGGACACTTTGCGGTCGATGTCGAGGATCGCGCTGGAAGGGTCGGCAAGCTCGTCTGCCACTTGGGCGTGAATCGCGCCCATGCCGCTGATGAGTTCGCGCATGTTTTTCGCACCCGCGCCGGAAGCGGCTTGGTAGGTCATGCTGGTTGCCCATTCGACCAAATCGTTTTGGAACAGGCCGCCCAAAGCCATCAGCATCAGGGAAACGGTGCAGTTGCCGCCGATGTAGTTTTTCACGCCGTTTTTGAGGCCGTTGTCGATGACGTTGCGGTTGACCGGGTCGAGGACGATAATCGCGTCGTCTTTCATGCGCAGGGAAGAAGCCGCGTCAACCCAGTATCCGTTCCAGCCGCTGTCGCGCAGGGGTTGGAACACGGATTTGGTGTAATCGCCGCCCTGACAGGTAACGATGATGTCCATTTTTGCCAATTTGGCAACATCGTTGGCATCCAACAATGTTTTGGCCGCCTGACCGAAATCAGGGGCAGCACCGCCGACGTTGGAAGTGGTAAAGAAAAACGCTTCGGGAATATGGGCGAAGTCGTTTTCTTCTTTCATACGCTGCATCAAAACAGAGCCGACCATACCGCGCCAGCCGACAAAACCTACTTTCATGTGTTACTCCTTACAAAGAAAATCCGGATAAGTTTATAGTGCATTAACAAAAATCGGAACGGCAT
The DNA here is from genome assembly GCF_001812725.1 of Neisseria sp. HMSC067G12. Taxonomy (NCBI): domain Bacteria; kingdom Pseudomonadati; phylum Pseudomonadota; class Betaproteobacteria; order Neisseriales; family Neisseriaceae; genus Neisseria; species Neisseria sp. HMSC067G12. The sequence goes on from NZ_KV810201.1 coordinate 329,708, forward strand.
CGCCTGCCGCTTTGTTCAGATTTTTGTTAACCCACTATAAAAAAGGGGAAAACAAACGTTTTAACGCCGTCTGCGGAAAATGTAAAGGTTTTTATCGAAAATTTTTAGAATGATAGGAAAATAGGTTAAGATGGCAATGAAATTGCATTTCATTAATGGTACAGAGGAAGATTAAATGAGCAAAATCAATTTGTCGGATTTGCCCCAAACAGAAATAGTAGATGTCCATATTGCTTCGCCGGGGGCGAGGGTTGCGGCATATTTGTTGAATAATCTGTTTACTTTTTTGATATGGTTGCCATTTATTGTGATGGTAGTTTTTACTTTAGATGAAAGCAAAAAATTAGTTTCGGAATCTTCTCTTTTTAATACCCCTGAATATTTTGCCATAACATTTTTTATTTCTTTGGCTGTCTATTTGGTTTTCGGTATCTTCCAACTGTATTACATGAGCCGGGACGGTCAGTCTTTAGGTAAAAAAATTATGGGCATCCGGGTGTTAAAAAATGACGGAAGCAATCCGGGCTTTGAAGGAACGGTTTTAATCCGCGAAGTTGTCTGGGCGCTTGCTGTTGGTGTTGTGGTAACTATTGTATCGTTGGCAATAAGTGACACGGGTGGAAACCTGATTTCTCTGCTTATAGCCTTCATCAACTTCATCATGCTCTTTTCCGTCAAACGCGACCGCCGCACGCTCTACGATATGCTGGCCGATACGGTTGTCGTCAAATTGCCGCCGCGCCGATAAATCGCTTTTTTTGATAAAAAATTGGAGATTCCTTTACAAATATGCTCTTACGTGCTATTATTTAAGTGACTATTTAAAAGGAGTTAATAAATATGCGGCAAGGTATTCTTAAATAAACTGTCAATTTGATAGCGGGAACAAATAATTAGATGTCCTTTTTTAGGAGGGCTTAGTTTTTTGTACCCAGTTTAAGAATACCTTTATCATGTGATTCTAAAGTATCCAGAGAATATCTGTATGCTTTGTATACCTATGGTTATGCATAAAAATCCCAGTGATAAAAGTATTTATCACTGGGATTTTTATGCCCTTTTGGGTTTTTGAATGGAGGAAAATCACATGAAAATTATTAATATTGGAGTTTTAGCTCATGTTGATGCAGGAAAAACTACCTTAACAGAAAGCTTATTATATAACAGTGGAGCGATTACAGAATTAGGAAGCGTGGACAAAGGTACAACGAGGACGGATAATACGCTTTTAGAACGTCAGAGAGGAATTACAATTCAGACAGGAATAACCTCTTTTCAGTGGGAAAATACGAAGGTGAACATCATAGACACGCCAGGACATATGGATTTCTTAGCAGAAGTATATCGTTCATTATCAGTTTTAGATGGGGCAATTCTACTGATTTCTGCAAAAGATGGCGTACAAGCACAAACTCGTATATTATTTCATGCACTTAGGAAAATGGGGATTCCCACAATCTTTTTTATCAATAAGATTGACCAAAATGGAATTGATTTATCAACGGTTTATCAGGATATTAAAGAGAAACTTTCTGCCGAAATTGTAATCAAACAGAAGGTAGAACTGCATCCTAATATGCGTGTAATGAACTTTACCGAATCTGAACAATGGGATATGGTAATAGAAGGAAATGATTACCTTTTGGAGAAATATACGTCTGGGAAATTATTGGAAGCATTAGAACTCGAACAAGAGGAAAGCATAAGATTTCATAATTGTTCCCTGTTCCCTGTTTATCACGGAAGTGCAAAAAACAATATAGGGATTGATAACCTTATAGAAGTGATTACGAATAAATTTTATTCATCAACACATCGAGGTCAGTCTGAACTTTGCGGAAAAGTTTTCAAAATTGAGTATTCGGAAAAAAGACAGCGTCTTGCATATATACGTCTTTATAGTGGCGTACTGCATTTGCGAGATTCGGTTAGAATATCGGAAAAGGAAAAAATAAAAATTACAGAAATGTATACTTCAATAAATGGTGAATTATGTAAAATCGATAAGGCTTATTCCGGGGAAATTGTTATTTTGCAGAATGAGTTTTTGAAGTTAAATAGTGTTCTTGGAGATACAAAGCTATTGCCACAGAGAGAGAGAATTGAAAATCCCCTCCCTCTGCTGCAAACGACTGTTGAACCGAGCAAACCTCAACAAAGGGAAATGTTACTTGATGCACTTTTAGAAATCTCCGACAGTGACCCGCTTCTGCGATATTATGTGGATTCTGCGACACATGAAATCATACTTTCTTTCTTAGGGAAAGTACAAATGGAAGTGATTAGTGCACTGTTGCAAGAAAAGTATCATGTGGAGATAGAACTAAAAGAGCCTACAGTCATTTATATGGAGAGACCGTTAAAAAATGCAGAATATACCATTCACATCGAAGTGCCGCCAAATCCTTTCTGGGCTTCCATTGGTTTATCTGTATCACCGCTTCCGTTGGGAAGTGGAATGCAGTATGAGAGCTCGGTTTCTCTTGGATACTTAAATCAATCATTTCAAAATGCAGTTATGGAAGGGATACGCTATGGTTGCGAACAAGGATTATATGGTTGGAATGTGACGGATTGTAAAATCTGTTTTAAGTATGGCTTATACTATAGCCCTGTTAGTACCCCAGCAGATTTTCGGATGCTTGCTCCTATTGTATTGGAACAAGTCTTAAAAAAAGCTGGAACAGAATTGTTAGAGCCATATCTTAGTTTTAAAATTTATGCGCCACAGGAATATCTTTCACGAGCATACAACGATGCTCCTAAATATTGTGCGAACATCGTAGACACTCAATTGAAAAATAATGAGGTCATTCTTAGTGGAGAAATCCCTGCTCGGTGTATTCAAGAATATCGTAGTGATTTAACTTTCTTTACAAATGGACGTAGTGTTTGTTTAACAGAGTTAAAAGGGTACCATGTTACTACCGGTGAACCTGTTTGCCAGCCCCGTCGTCCAAATAGTCGGATAGATAAAGTACGATATATGTTCAATAAAATAACTTAGTGTATTTTATGTTTATGTAAAATCAGCACTTTCCAACATAGGCCGTCTGAAAAATCGCTTTCAGACGGCCTTTCGACACGCTATTGATTTCATGAAAAAACATTTGTACCGCATTACGCTCGTCAGCATTGCCGCGGCCATTCTTGCCGCCTGTCCGAGCAAAAGCATTAAAAACCTCCCCGAAACCGACACCAGCGTTATCAAAGGCCCTGACCGCCCCACCGGTACGCCCGATCCCGTCGGTACGACAGTGAGCGGGGGAGGAGCAAACTACACCGTAGTTTCCTACAACGAATTGCCGCACTGGGACCTCCAACACTTTACCAAAAGCCTGCAATCTTTCCGTTTAGGCTGTGAAAAACTTAAAAACCGCCAAGGCTGGCAGGACGTTTGTATCCAGGCCATGCAAACACCGGTGCACCATTTCCAAGCCAAGCACTTTTTCGAGCGCTATTTCACCGCATGGCGCGTCGATAACGGCGGCAATCCTGCCGGCACCATTACCGGTTATTACGAACCGGTCCTGCGCGGCGACGACAAATCCACGAGCCAATCCCGTTTCCCTATTTACGGCATTCCGAACGATTTTGTTTCCGTTCCGCTGGCTGCAAACTTGAGGGGCAGCAAAGCCACCGTCCGCATCCGCCAAACCGGCCCAAACAGCGGCGTCATCGACAACAGCGGCGCATACACGGCCGACTTGTCCAGATTCCCGATTACAGCACGCAGCACCGCGCTGAAAGGCCGTTTTGAAGGCAGCCGTTTCGTTCCTTACTACACCCGCAGCCAAATCAACGGCGGCGCGCTTAACGGCAAAGCGCCGATTTTGGGTTACGCAGATGATCCGGTCGAACTTTTCTTTATGCACATTCAAGGTTCAGGCCGTCTGAAAACGCCGTCCGGCAAATACATCCGTGTCGGATTTGCCGATAAAAACGAACATCCGTATGTTTCCATCGGCCGCTATATGGCGGACAAAGGCTATCTGCCGCTGGGTCAGACCAGCATGCAGGGCATCAAGGCCTATATGAAGCAAAACCCCGGCCGCCTTGCCGAAGTTTTGGGACAAAACCCAAGCTACGTCTTCTTCCGCGAGCTGACCGGCAGCGGCGATTCCGGCCCGGTGGGCGCATTGGGTACGCCGTTGATGGGCGAATACGCCGGTGCCATCGACCGCCACTACATCACGCTTGGCGCACCGTTATTCGTCGCCACTGCCCATCCGATCACCAAAAAAGCCCTCAACCGCTTAATTATGGCGCAAGATACCGGCAGCGCGATTAAAGGCGCAGTCCGTGTGGATTATTTCTGGGGCTATGGCGACGAAGCAGGCGAAGTGGCCGGTAAAATGAAAACCACCGGCTATGTATGGCAGCTCCTGCCCAACGGCATGAAACCGGAATACCGTCCATAAACAGCGGTTTAAAAAAGGCCGTCTGAAACCAAGATTCAGGTTTCAGACGGCCTTTTTATTTCTATAAAAATGCGGCAGGTTTTAAAAACCTGCCGCGGTATGGGGACATACAGCTCGGACGGTAAGCCGGGTTCTGTCGCGGACAGTCATTCCTCTAGGCACATCATTGCTGGTGTGCTCAAGCAACCTACCCGAACGCTCGGCGAGCAGCGTCATCGCGTTCTGTTTGGTCTTGCTCCGAATGGGGTTTAGCCTGCTGCGCTTTGTTACCAAATGCACGGTGCGCTCTTACCGCACCTTTTCACCCTTACCTGTTTTGCCCGAAGGCAATCATCGGCGGTATTGCTTTCTGTTCCACTTTCCGTCGCGTTGCCGCGCCCGGCCGTTAGCCGGCATTCTGCTCTGTGGAGCCCGGACTTTCCTCCCCGTATGCCTTACGCGATACGCGGCGACTGTCTGTCCGACCTGTATGAGGTGCGGATTATAACACAGCCGCTATAAGGTTCAGACGGCCTAAATATTTATTTTTTCTTTTTAAATGCTATTTCGGTCAAACCCAATTCCTGTGCTTTTTTGCGGACTGCGGATTCGGGCATTTCGCGTGCCAGGCGGCTGGTGCAGTATTCGGTCATGGTGGTGGCGCAGGCTTTGAAGTTGCCGGTAAAGTCGCTGGCGGCACTTAAAAACGGGATGAGGCGGCCGGCCATGATTTCTTCGGCCGGTGCGTCTGTTTGGGCGGATACGCGTCCGGACTCGACCGCCGAGAAGATTTGTTCGGTAAAGCGTCGGACGAAGTTTGCTTCTGTTTGGCAGTCTTGGAAGGCGGTGTTTTCGTGTTGGCAGACGAGGGTAACTTCGCCTTCTGCTTCTTGCAGCGGTTCGGCCAAATCGAGTTTGAGGGTTTGCTTGTCGGTTTGCAGCCAGGCGGTGCGGCCTTGGGTTTTGATGATTTTGCCGTAAACGCCGATGGCATCGTTTTGGGGGATGTTTTTCTGTTCGGCAAGTTGCTGGGCCGAGAATAAGGGGGCTTGTTCGGCAAATGCGCCGCCGGTTTCGTGTTTGAAGTAGGCGGCGAGGTCTTGTTTGATGAGGGCTTGGGTCAACAGTTTTTCGCCTTCGGTCAGGCGGTGTGCGAAGCCGTGTGTTTTGGGGGCGGATGCGGCATCCGTGGTCTTGGCGTCCGGTGTGCAGGCGCTCAGGAGTAAAAGCAGGGGAAGGATGTATTTCATGGTTGGTCTCTCAACAGGCCGTCTGAACCTATGGTTTCAAACGGTCAGCATTGTTTATCGATAACGATAAACCCGGCGGGGATAAACGGGATAGGCCGGGTAATTGCGGACGGGTTCGCTGTCTTGATAGATGACGGTCGTCCCGGGCGGGGCGTTGATGGTCACGGTTTTGTTGACGGTGGTTTGCGCGTGGACGGGCAGGTCTAAGACGGCGGTGCGCCCGTACGGAGTCTCGGTATAAACGCACGCGCTTAGAAGCAAGGCGGCACTCAGGACGGCGGTTTTCATGTTTCAGACGGCCTTATTTGAGCAGGTTTTTTAAGGCCAGGCGCACGCCTTCGCCGACTTCCGTGCCTTTGGGAATGCCTTTGGTGGCGGCTTTGGCTTCGCGTTCGTTGTAGCCGAGGGCAAGCAGGGTGTTGATGATGTCTTGGCTTTCGTCGGCAACGGCATCAGGGGCAAACAGGCCGTCTGAAACGGTATGGGACACGAGTTTGCCGCGCAGTTCCAACACCATGCGTTCGGCGGTTTTTTTGCCGATGCCGGGGGCGGAGGAGAGGCGTTTGACGTCTTCTTCGGCGACGGCTTGCGCCAGCTCGTCGGCATTCATGGCCGACAAGATGCCCAATGCAGTTTTGGCACCGATGCCGCTGACTTTGACCAGTTGGCGGAAGGTGGCGCGCTCCTCGGCCGAGGCGAATCCAAACAGCAAATGCGCGTCTTCGCGGACGACAAGCTGGATGTAGAGATGGACGGTTTCGCCAACGGGGGGCAGGTTGTAGAAAGTCTGCATGGAAACGTCGGCTTCATAACCGACGCCGTTGACGTCGATAACGACCTGCGGCGGATTTTTCTCAATCAATTTACCTGTGAGCCTGCTGATCATGGTGTTCCCCTGTGATTAAAAAAGGCCGTCTGAAACCTTGCAATCGGGTTTCAGACGGCCTTGTATTGTATCAAACTTCAGCGCTAACGCGGACGAAATCAGATGGCGGATACCAGATTCAGATGACGGGCGCGTTCGCCTGCTTCGGCGGCACGTTCTTGGCTGCTGAACGGACCCATTTTGACAACGTATTCGTAGTTGCGTTTTTCCAGCATGACTTTGCTGTCCGACGGCAGGCTTTGTGCGGCTTGGTTCAGATAAGCCTGCGCTTCACGTTGGGTACCGAAGGATTTCAAATCAACAAAAAATTCTTTGTTGTTTGGGGAAATAATGGTTTGAGCGGCGGTTTGGTCGGGGATGATTTGCTCAACTTTGACGTTGGCCGTGCCTTGGTTGATGAAACCCAATTGTTGGGCGGCGGCTTTGGAAACATCGATGACGCGGTTGCCGTGGAAAGGGCCGCGGTCGTTGACGCGGACGATGACACTTTTGCCGTTTTGCATATTGGTCACGCGTGCGTAGCTGGGAATAGGGAGGGTTTTGTGGGCGGCGGAGAGGGCGTTCATATTGTAACGCTCGCCGCTGGAAGTTTTACGGCCGTGGAATTGGTTGCCGTACCATGAGGCTTTGCCGGTTTGGCTGAAAGAGGAAACTTGGATCAGCGGCGTGTAGCGTTTGCCGGCAACTTTGTAACTGCGGTTGGCAGAAGGATGCAGTTTTTCGACTCGGACCACGCTGTCGGCAACGGCGGCATTGATGGAAAGGACGCCGATGGTGGCGGCGGCTAAGGAAAGGAGGGTTTTTTTGGTAAAAGTCAAAACGGGTTCCGTTCTTGAGTTGATAACGCAGCGGTTTCAGACGGCCTGCTATACGCCGCCGGCAAAACCGTTTTGTCGCCATGCTTCAAACAGAATCACGGCGACAGTATTGGAAAGATTCATGCTCCTGCTGCCGGGCATCATCGGCAGGCGGATTTTTTGTCCGGCAGGCAGGCTATCGAGAATTTCGGCAGGCAGGCCACGCGTTTCGGGACCAAACAGCAACACGTCGCCTTCGCGGAAGGAAACTTCGTCGGGGCGGGTAGAGCCTTTGGTGGTCAGCGCGAAAATGCGGCGGCCTTCGAGTGCCTTGAGGCAGTCTTCGAAATTCTCATGTACCGTCAGTTTGGCAAACTCGTGATAATCCAAACCCGCGCGTTTCATTTTGGACGAATCCAGCGGAAAACCAAGCGGCTTGACCAAGTGCAAATCGGCACTGGTATTGGCGCACAGGCGGATGATATTGCCCGTATTGGGCGGGATTTCGGGTTGGTACAAAACTATGGTAAACATATAAATCAATCACTTATAGAGTGGCATAATGCCGAAATGTTCCATGGGTGTCAAAAACTTTAAGCTATTTTTTCATTGGCGGCCGCGCCAAGCTCCAGCAAAAAATCTTACCTGCGCCTGATTTTTTCAGCGTTTTCGCCAATTCGTCCAAAGTCGAACCGGTGGTGAAGACATCGTCAATTAACAGAATATTACACGCCTTCGGCAATTCGGCTTTGATTTTAAATGCATTCTTGATATTTCGCCGACGTTCGTCGCTTTTTAGCGTACTTTGCGGCTCGCCATGCCGTCTGAAAACTGCGTGGCGCGGCAGCAGCGTCCAGCCGTAGCGTTTTGCCAAAATATCCGTCAACGCCTCGCTTTGGTTGAATCCGCGCTTGAGCCGCCGCTCTTTGCTCAAAGGCATGGGCAGGACGAAATCGAAGTGTTCCGTCGCCAGCCAGCCGGGTGCGTTTTGGCACATCAAATCCGCCAACGGACGGCTCATGCCCAAGTCGGCCAAGTGTTTCAGCTCGCGTATCATGCTGCTGACGGGCGGTTCGTAATACAGCGAGGCCCACATTCTATCAAATGCGGGCGGCTTTTTCTGGCAACTGCCGCACACCGCCCCGCCCGCGACATGGCGGAAACACAAAGGGCAGCTTTGTGCCGCGTCGATAAAATATTCCGTCAAATCGTTTGCGCAGCCTTTGCAAAGGCCGTCTGAAACGGAATCGTGGCATAATACGCAACGTCGCGCATTGAGCTGTTTCAAACTGCGCCACCAAGAAAGAACATTCATGCCACACTCCGCCAAAAAAGTTTATCTGATACACGGTTGGGCGGCGAACCGCCATGTATTCGACGATTTAATACCGCGCCTGCCTGCCGATTGGGACGTCCGCGCGCTTGATTTACCCGGACACGGCGATGCGCCTTTTACCGAGCCGTTTGATATTGCCGCCGTTGCCGAAGCCTTCGCCGGACAAATCGATACGCCGGCACACATTCTCGGCTGGTCGCTGGGCGGACTGGTTGCCCTGTATCTGACTGCGCTTTATCCCGACAAAATCCAATCGCTCTGCCTGACGGCAAGTTTTGCCCGATTGATTGCCGACACGGATTATCCCGAAGGCTTGGCACAACCTGCCTTGGGCAAGATGGTCGGCGCATTCCAGCAGGATTATGCCAAACATATTAAACAGTTTCTACAACTGCAACTGCTGCACACGCCCCATTCCGGCGAAATCTTAAACCGGGTGCTGCCCGATTTGGCGCGCTGCGGCACGCCTTCCGCCTTACAGGCCGCGCTTGAAGCGGTCAACCATGCCGATGCGCGTCCGTTGTTGCCGCTGATTCAAACGCCGTCATTGCTGGTGTTTGGACAAAAAGACGCCATCACGCCGCCGCGCATGGGCGAATATTTACACCGCCATTTGAGCAACAGCGAGCTGGTCCTTATAGACAAAGCCGCACACGCGCCCTTTTTAAGCCATGCCGACGAATTTGCCGAAACCTACCGCAATTTTGTCGAAAAGGCCGTCTGAAACAGACTTAAACCATAAAAACATTGTCGGGCAAAGCCCGCTGACACGACCCACCATGACCGAACAAGACAAACGCTGGCAGATTCACCGCCATCTCGCCCAAGACACCGACGAGCGCCTGCAGCTGGTCCGCAATGCACCCAAACGCATCATGCTGATTGGTGCCGATGCCGACATCAGCCGCAGCCTGCTGGCCGCGCGTTATCCCGATGCCGTGTTTGAAGAATACGATCCGAATGCCGATTTTTTGAAAACCGCCGCCGCCGCGCGCAAAGGCGGTTTCTGGCAGAAGCTGACCGGCAAAACCATCCCGCAGCATTGCCAAGCCCTGACCGCGCCGTTGCCCGAAGCATCCGCTGATATGTTGTGGGCCAACCTCAGCCTCAGCCGCGCCGACGATATTTTGCCGGTATTGAAAAACTGGGCCGCTGCTTTGAAAACCGACGGATTATTGTTTTTCACGCACTTTGGCCGCGACAGCCTGACCGAACTGACAGGCCGTCTGAACCATGAAGGCATCGAATGCGAAGCGCCCACGCTGATTGATATGCACGACTTGGGCGATATGCTCGCCGACAACGGCTTTTACGATCCGGTAACCGACACGGCCAAGCTTGAGTTGGGCTATAAAAAAGCTGCGACGTTTTGGCAGGACATGGAAACCTTGGGATTGTGGAATGCGTTGAAGTTCAGCAATCCGCAAGCGGCCAAGGAATGTGTGGATAAGATTTTTGCCAACGAAGGCCGTCTGAACATCACGCTTGAAACCGTGTACGGCCATGCCGTGAAAAAATTGGTGTTGCCGCAAGGGGAGAATGTGGTGCAGTTTTTCCCGAAACGGCAGGGCTAGTTTGGCGGTTGTGCCGGTAGGGTTTACACCGAGATTGCGTATTGTGGAATGCGGTTTGGCGTTTGTATCGATTGCCTGTGCTGTTTAATATGTATGAAAAAGGCCGTCTGAAAACTTTTCAGACGGCCTT
>NZ_KV810201.1:340180-365572 GCF_001812725.1 Neisseria sp. HMSC067G12
GGCCGTCTGAAAACTTTTCAGACGGCCTTTTATTTGATTCCTAATTAAGCCTGCTTGGCAGCCCATTCGGCCGGAGTGGCAGCAACGGAAATCGACAGCGCGTGTAATTCGTTGCTTTCGAGTTGCGGCTTGAGGCCGTCTTTAATCAGGCGGTGACGGGCGAGGCGGGCTTTGCCTTCAAATGAGGAGGAAACGATGACGGCGAAGAAGTGATGGCCGTCGCCTTCGACTTCGACGTGTTCGCAAGGGGTAACGCCTTCAATCAGGGTTTTGACTTGTTCGGGTAAAAGCATGGGGGTTCCTTGGGAAATGGTTTGCTTGTAAAAGAGGGCATTATACCGAATCTTGATAAAAACAGGCCGTCTGAAAAACCAAACTTCGGATTTCAGACGGCCTCGGTCTTTTGAAGCGTCAAATGCTTATTCGTACACTTTCAGCAGCTCGACTTCAAAAATCAAGGTTGCGTGCGGAGGAATCACGCCGCCGGCACCGTGTGCGCCGTAGCCCATTTCGGAAGGAATGGTCAGCTTGCGTTTGCCGCCTTCTTTCATGCCGCCGAAGCCTTCGTCCCAGCCTTTAATCACTTGGCCGACGCCCAGAGTGATGGTCAGCGGTTGACGGCGGTCGAGGCTGGAGTCGAATTTGGTACCGTCTTCCAACCAGCCGGTGTAATGTACGGTGATTTCTTTGCCTTTGACGGCTTCTTTGCCGTGGCCTTCTTGCAAGTCTTCAATAATCAGGCTCATGATGTTCCTTTCGGATGTATGGTGAAAATCGGCTCAAGATTACCATATTGTGCGCAATCGTGAAACAAAGCTGCCCATATGGCCGGCAGCAAAAAGGCCGTCTGAAACGGATTTTCAGACGGCCTTGTTTTATGCTAACCCTTATTTGTTGTCAGGTTGGGATTTGACATCGTGGGAGACGGGCAGCTCAGGCATGGTTCGGGCAGACTCCGGAACATTGCCGGAAAGGGCTTTCAAGAAGGCAACGATGTTTTCAGTGTCTTCCGGAGCCAGGGTTTTACCCAATTGAGCTTTCGCCATGATGTTGACGGCTTTATCCAATTCCCAAACGCTGCCGTTGTGGAAGTATGGATAGGTACGTTCAACGTTTCTCAAGCCGGGAACACGGAAGAAGAATTCGTCTTCGGCTTTTTTGGTTACGTCCGCACGGCCTTTGTCGTGTTTAGGATCGTCGATGTGTTTCCAGTAAGGACCATCCACCAAACCGAATTTTTGGAACATGGTACCGCCCAAGTTGACGCCGTTGTGACAAGCGATACAGCCGTTGTCCATAAATGCGCGTACGCCTTTGCGTTCTTGTTCGCTCAGGGCAGATACGTTGCCTTTCAGGTAGTCGTCCCAACGGGTCGGAGTCAGCAGGGTACGTTCAAACGCGCCCAATGCAGTGGTGATGTTTTTAAAGGAAACCGCGCCGTCTTCAGGGAATGCGGCTTTGAATTTTTCTTGGTATTCAGGGATACCGGCGATTTTGGCGGCGGCATCGGCTTCGGTCGCGTTGGCCATTTCAACCGGGTTGAGCAATGGGCCGCCGGCTTGTTCTTCCACATCGGCGGCACGGCCGTCCCAGAATTAGCTTCCCAACAAGGCGGCATTCAGGGCAGTCGGGGGGTTACGGGCGCCGAATTGGCTTTTGTGGCCCGCGCTGGTCGGCATGTTGTCTACGCCAGCAGTTGCCAAGTTGTGGCAGGAGTTACAGCTGACGGTGTTGCCTTTGGACAGGCGGGTTTCGTACCAAAGTTGTTGGCCGAGTTTGACCTGCTCTTCGGTAAACGGACGGATTTTTTGCATTTCGGCCGCATCAGGCAAAGGTTTGAACACGGTTTGCGCGCGTTCCAACAGGGCTTTGTCTTCGGCAGAAACATCGGCGGAATTTTGAGGGGCCGAAACAGCGGCGGTGCTTGCGGCAGCATCGGCAGCGCTCGCGGCAGAAGCCGCTTGAGGGGTTTCGGTTGTTTGAGCCGTTTTCTCGCCGCAGGCGGTCAACGCGGCAGAAACGGCCAAAGCCAAAGCGATTTGGTGGAGTTTTAAACGTGGCATAGGAGGGTTCCTTTGTTATGCGTTTGTTATGTAATGGATTGCTGATTGCACCAGCAATATGCCAACTATAAAAGATAAGGCGGTTTTAATTTTTGTTGTAAATCAACCTTTTAAATTTGATAAATTTTGAAAATATCACTGATAGGGAAATTTATACTATGAACTTTTTTATTATTTATTTACAATTAGTTACTGTTTTTAAGGCCGTCTGAAAAAACAAAATTCAGACGGCCTTTTAGTTTTTATTGATTACGTTCGTTATTTTATTTTAAAAAATCTTAATAATTATAGGATTATTAAAAAATGAAAATAATTTGCGTTATTAAGCGTAAAGCGTTATAAATGCGTTAACAAATGAACGTTTCACTTTAGAGTTTTTTATGCTGATTGCTTTTTTGATTATGCTGCGCGAGGGCATCGAAGCCGCCCTGATCGTCGGCATTGTTGCCAGTTTTTTAAAACAGTCGGGACACAGCGAGCTGATGCCGAAGGTTTGGCTGGGCGTGTTTTTGGCTGCGGCCATGTGTTTGGGTATCGGTTACGGCATTCATTCCGTTACGGGCGAGATTCCGCAAAAAGAACAGGAATTGGTGGTCGGCGTCATCGGCCTGGTGGCCGTGGCGATGCTGACGTACATGATTTTGTGGATGAAGAAGGCCGCGCGTTCGATGAAACAGCATCTTCAGGATTCTGTTCAGACGGCCTTGAACCGCGGCAGCGGCCAGGGCTGGGCCTTGGTCGGCATGGCGTTTTTGGCCGTGGCGCGCGAAGGTTTGGAAAGCGTGTTTTTCCTGCTTGCCGTGTTCCAGCAAAGCCCGACGTGGTCTATGCCGATAGGCGCGGTATTGGGGCTGCTGGCGGCGGTTGTCATCGGTACGCTGATTTATCAGGGCGGTATGCGCCTGAACTTGGCGAAGTTTTTCCGTTGGACGGGCGCGTTTTTGATTGTGGTGGCGGCCGGTCTGTTGGCCGGTTCGTTTCGTGCGCTGCATGAGGCTGGCGTATGGAATGCGATGCAGGACATCGCTTTCGACACCTCGAAATATTTGCATGAAGACAGCCCTTTAGGCGTGCTGCTCGGCGGTTTCTTCGGCTATACCGACCATCCGACCGAAGGCGAAGTCCTGATTTGGCTGCTGTATCTGGTTCCCGTCATGATTTGGTTTTTGCGCGGCAGCGCTCCGGCAAAAACGTTAACTAAATAAGAAGGAAGTAAAATGAAAAAATTCAATCTGACTGCTTTGTCTGTAATGCTGGCTCTGGGTTTGACTGCGTGTCAGCCGCCTGAAGCCGAAAAAGCCGCGCCTGCCGCTTCAGGTGCATCCGCTGCCGCCAATGCCGACGGTTCGGTCAATATCGGTGTGAACGATACTGCCTGCGAACCGATGGAATTGACCGTCCCCAGCGGCCAAGTCGTGTTCAACATCAAAAACGACAGCGGCCGCAAGCTGGAATGGGAAATCCTGAAAGGCGTGATGGTGGTGGACGAGCGTGAAAACATCGCCCCGGGTTTATCCGACAAAATGACCGTTACCCTGCTGCCGGGCGAATACGAAATGACTTGCGGCCTGTTGACCAATCCGCGCGGTAAGCTGATTGTTACCGACAGCGGCTTCAAAGACACTGCCAACGAAGCCGATTTGGAAAAACTGGCGCAACCTTTGGCCGACTATAAAGCTTACGTTCAAGGCGAGGTTAAAGAGCTGGTGGCGAAAACCAAAACCTTTACCGAAGCCGTTAAAGCCGGCGACATTGAAAAGGCCAAATCCCTGTTTGCCGCCACCCGCGTCCATTACGAACGCATCGAACCGATTGCCGAGCTTTTCAGCGAACTCGACCCCGTCATCGATGCGCGTGAAGACGACTTCAAAGACGGCGCGAAAGATGCCGGGTTTACTGGGTTCCACCGTATCGAACACGCCCTTTGGGTAGAAAAAGACGTATCCGGCGTGAAGGAAATTGCAGCGAAACTGATGACCGATGTCGAAGCACTGCAAAAAGAAATCGACGCATTGGCGTTTCCTCCGGGTAAGGTGGTCGGCGGCGCGTCCGAACTGATTGAAGAAGTGGCCGGCAGCAAAATCAGCGGCGAAGAAGACCGTTACAGCCATACCGACTTGAGCGACTTCCAAGCTAATGTGGAAGGCTCCAAAAAAATCGTTGATTTGTTCCGTCCGCTGATTGAAGCCAAAGACAAAGCGTTGTTGGAAAAAACCGATGCCAACTTCAAACAGGTTGAAGACATTTTGGCGAAATACAAAACCCCGAACGGTTTCGAGCTGTACGACAAATTGAGCGAAGAAGACCGCAAAGCCCTGCAGGCGCCGATTAATGCCTTGGCAGAAGATTTGGCCAAACTGCGCGGCATTTTGGGTTTGAAATAAGATAACGCGTTTTCAGGCGGCCTTTGGATATTGAAAGGCCGTCTGAATCTTATTGTCTCCCACACAAAATATGCTTGAAAACCAACCTTACTTCACACGATTGCAATCTTTCCGTTCCCTGCCAAGGAGCAGACCATGAGCCAAAACAAACAACCGGCACAACCCGAAAAACGAACCCTTTTCAAAACTGCCCTTGCCGCCGGCGCTATCGGCGTTGCCGGTTATTTTGCCGGTAAAAAACAAGGCGAAGCCGCCGCCGATACCCAAAACAACCAACATTCCGAGCTGGCCTATCCGTGTTACGGCGAGCATCAGGCAGGCATCGTCACGCCACACCAGCTCTTCGGCATCATGTGTGCCTTTGACGTTACCGCCAAAGACGCCAAACAACTTGAAAACCTGTTCCGCACCCTGACCGCCCGCATCGAATTCCTTACCCAAGGCGGCGAATACCAAGACGGCGACGACAAGCTCCCGCCTGCGGGCAGCGGCATCCTCGGCAAACAATTCCGCCCCGACGGATTGACGGTTACCGTCGGCGTCGGCAGCAGCCTCTTTGACGATCGCTTCGGCCTCAAAGACAAAAAGCCGAAACACCTGCAGGAAATGCGCGACTTTCCTAACGACAAACTCCAAAAATCTTGGTGCGACGGCGACCTCAGCCTGCAAATTTGCGCGTTTTCCCCCGAAACCTGCCAAGCCGCCCTGCGCGACATCATCAAAAACACCGCCCAGTTTGCCGTCATCCGCTGGAGCATAGACGGTTGGCTCCCTAAAGCCGAACCCGGCGCCATTGCCGCGCGCAATCTTTTAGGTTTCCGCGACGGTTCTGGCAATCCCAAAGTCGAAGATCCCAAAGTCGCCGATCAAGTCCTGTGGACGGGCGTTGCCGCCAACAGCTTGGACGAACCGGCATGGGCGAAAAACGGCAGCTATCAGGCCGTCCGCCTTATCCGCCACTTTGTTGAGTTTTGGGATCGCACCCCGATGCAGGAACAAACCGATATTTTCGGCCGGCGCAAATACAGCGGCGCGCCCATGGACGGTAAAAAAGAAGGCGACACCGCCGATTTCGCCAAAGACCCCGACGGCAAAATCACGCCCAAAGACAGCCATATGCGCCTTGCCAATCCGCGCGATCCTGAGTTCATGAAAAAACACCTGCTCTACCGCCGCGCCTTCAACTACTCGCGCGGCCTCGCCGCCAACGGCCAACTTGATGTCGGCTTGGTGTTCATCTGCTATCAGGCCAACCTTGCCGACGGCTTCATCTTCGTGCAAAACTTGCTCAACGGCGAGCCGCTGGAGGAATACATCAGCCCGTTTGGCGGCGGCTATTTCTTCGTCCTGCCGGGTGTCGAAAAAGGCAGCTTCCTCGGCAAAGAGCTTTTGGGCGTATAAATCTGCCGATGGTTTGAATAGATAAATAAAAAGGCCGTCTGAAACCTGATTTCCAGATTTCAGACGGCCTGTGTTTTTTCTATCAAACCAAATGTTCCGCCAAGAAAGCCAATGCGTATTCAACGGCTTGCGCCCTTACTGCTTCGCGATCGCCCGTGAATAGCGCGGTTTGCTCAAACGAACCTTCGGGCGTGGCCAGGCCGAACCAGACTGTGCCGACCGGTTTGGCCGCGCTGCCGCCGCTAGGGCCGGCAATGCCAGAAATACTCAAAGCGTAATCTGCCTGCGCCACGGCTTTTGCGCCGCGTGCCATTTCATAGACAGTCTCGCGGCTGACCGCGCCGTGTTTCAGCAAGGTGTCGGGCATGACGCCAAGACGCTCCTGCTTGGCTTGGTTGCTGTATGTGACGAAGCTTTGATGAAACCATTGCGAGCTGCCGGAGAGTGAGGTCAGCGCACCGGCAAGCAGTCCGCCGGTGCAGGACTCGGCGCAGGTAACGGTTTGACGGCGGCTGGTCAGGTGTTCGGCGATGGTTTGCAGATGGGACATGGCGGCTCCTTATGGAAATGGTGGAATGGGGCGGGCGTTTGACCCGCCGGGTTTCAGACGGCCTGAAAGCTGAAATCAGTCTTTCGGCTGAATGAGGTGGACATCACATTGTGGGAATGGGATGTTGATGTTGGCTTCGCGCAGATTTTCGACGATCTGCTCGTTCAGGGCGAATCGGAATGGGCCGAGATTTTCTTCTTGCGTCCACGCCCAAAGGGTGATTTCGATGGCGCTGTCGCCAAGGTTGGTAATGTATACGACGGCAGGTCGTTCTTCGGTTTGAACACATAATGGATGCTCGGTTGCCGCTCTCAATACGGCGGCTTTGGCGGCTTTCAAGTCGCAGGCGTAATCGACGCCGACAACGACTTGGGCGCGGCACAGGGGCAGGGAGGAGCGGTTGGTGATGCTGTTGGTCATGACCACGCTGTTGGGTAGGACGACTTCTTCGTTGTCCGGCGTGCTCAAAGAGGTCTGCACCATTTTGATTTCTCGGACGATACCTTCAAAACCGTTGACGCGGATAAAGTCGCCGACTTTAAACGGGCGGAACAGGATAATCAGCACGCCGGCGGCGAAGTTGGACAGTTGGTCTTTCAAAGACAAAGCCACGGCCAAGCCTGCGCCACCGATCAAGGCGGTCACGGAAGTGGTCGGAATACCGAGTTTACCCAGTGCGGCGATGATGATGAGGATCAGCAGGCCGATGTTGGCGACGTTGCCGAGGAAGCTGACCAGCGTTTTATCGACTTTGGCGCGCGTCAGTGCGGTTTTCATCAGTGTCACCACGCGCGTGGTGACCCAGCGGCCGATAAAGAAGATGGCTAAGGCGGCCAGCAGGTTCGTGCCGAAAGACATGCCGGTTTGGGCGAGTTGTTCCCAACCGGAGAAGGGGGAGAGGGATTGAAGATCGAAATTCATAATTGTGTGTGCGTGTGAAGTTGTTTAAAAGGTCATTGTAAAACAAGGCCGTCTGAAAAACTAATGATTTGGTTTTTCAGACGGCCTTTAATCTTTCTTAAATCTTTTTCAGCTTAACGTAAAACGGTTTTGCTCCAACGGCTCACCCATTGTTTTTGTTTGGTGTTGATGTCGGCGCGGTTGGGGGAATCGCTGTGTTTCGGGGTTTGGGCAAACTCGAATACTTTGGGCAGCGGCGTGTTTTTGGCAGCC
Source organism: Neisseria sp. HMSC067G12 (assembly GCF_001812725.1). Lineage (NCBI taxonomy): Bacteria > Pseudomonadati > Pseudomonadota > Betaproteobacteria > Neisseriales > Neisseriaceae > Neisseria > Neisseria sp. HMSC067G12. The sequence continues at coordinate 347,752 of NZ_KV810201.1, forward strand.
GGATAGACCCACATTTCGGCAGGCAGGGCTTGTTGCACTTCGCCGCTTTGCAGCCAGCTCACCAGTTTGGCCGCCAGTTCGGGTTGCTTCGCGCCTTTCAAAACGGCCGCGCCTTCAACTTGGCGGAATGTTCCTCCTTTGAGGAAGAGGTTGCCGGTGGGCGGGGTGTTGTATTTGCCTTTGGAGTAGTGGACTTCGGCCGCCGGGCTGGTGGCATAGCTGACCACGAGGGGATAAGCGCCGCCGTTTTGGGTGAAGTCGGTGTAGTAGGCTTCACTCCAGCCTTTGGCAACTTTCACGCCGTTTTGGCGCATTTGCGCCCACCATTTGAATGCGCCTTCTTCACCCATGCCGCCGATGTTGGCCAAGAGGAAGGAGAGGCCGGGCGAGGATGTGGCGGGAGACGGGGGTACCAAAAGGTTTTTATATTCCGGTTTGGTCAGGTCTTGCAGGGTTTGCGGCAGAGGCAGTTTTTTCTGTTCAAACCATTTTTTGTCGTAGTTGATGGCGACATAGGCGTAATCAACGGCCAGCGCATCGGGCAGGGAAGCGGTTACGGGTGCGGATTTGGGTTGGTTGGCAGCGAGGATGCCGGCGGCTTTGGCTTTGCCGATGTTGGCGTTGTCCAAACCGTAAACCGCATCGGCAATCGGGTTGGCCTTGCTCAAAATTAGCTTGTTGAGCATTTCGTTGCCGCTGCCGGCCTTGATGACGGACACTTTGGCATCGTTGGCTTTTTCAAATTGCGCGATGACGGATTGGGGCAGGCTGAAGGATTTGTGCACGGCCAAACGCACTTCGGTTTGGGCGTACAGGTTTGCCGAAGCCAGCAACAGAGCCACGGCGGACAATTTCAGTTTCATTCTCTTTCCTTTGTACGGGTAAAATACGAAATATCATAACAAAATCTGCATATCAAGGCACGATATGAATCATTCTCCCGTTTGGCTGTTTGACCTCGACAATACTTTGCACAATGCCGAAGCAGGCATTTTCTACATTATCAACCGCGCCATGACCGAATACATGGCAGGCCGTCTGAAACTTTCCGAAGAAGCCGCCTCCCATCTGCGCCAAGATTATTGGCACCGATACGGCGCGACGCTTGCCGGTTTGCAAATCCACCATCCCGAAGTCGATATCGATGAATTTTTGCGTGAAAGTCACCCGCTTAAGCAAATTTTGGCAAAGGTGGAGGGTATGGATGGAACTGATGACGTTTTAGGCCGTCTGAAAGGGCGAAAAGCCGTATTTTCCAACGGGCCGTCGTTTTATGTCCGCGCATTGGTTGAGGCGTTGGGCTTGGAAGCGCATTTTGACGGCTTGTTCGGCACGGACGACTTCGGCCTGCTCTACAAACCCAATCCGCAAGCCTATCTCAATGTCTGCTGCCTGTTGGGCGTCAAACCCGAACAGTGCATTATGGTGGACGACAGCGCCGACAATCTGCACCAAGCCAAAGCCTTGGGCATGAAGACCATTTGGTATGGCAAAAACGCCCATCCGTTGCCATTTGCCGACGGCATAGCGAAAGATATGCAGGGCTTGCTTGAATTTTGCACAAAACTGCCGTGAAGTTTTGAAAAAACAAGTACAATACACGGTATTGCCGACATTTAAAAACAAGGACAACATCATGCGTAAACTCGCTTTAATTCTGACCGCCGCTGCCGTTTTGGCCGGTTGCTCTTGGGAAACCTACACCAACGAATCCGGCCGTACCGCCGTACGCCAAAAATATGCTACCGGCACACCTATCGTTTATCAGGACGGTACTTATTCTAAAAACATGAATTACAACCAGTTCCGCCCCGAGCGCCGCGCCGTCCAATCCCATCAAGCGGATCATGCCGAACACGGCGAACGCGGCCAGCACTGGCAAAAACCGCAATTTGCCAACCAACAGCCAGCAACCGAATAACAATATCCCCAAGGCCGTCTGAAACGGAGTGAAAAACAATCAACATTAGTTGTCCCACTTTTCAGACGGCCTCAAACAACGACAACGGAAACCGTATCATGGCTCAGACAGCTTTAAATATCGTCATCCTCGCCGCCGGCAAAGGCACGCGCATGTACTCCAAAATGCCCAAAGTGCTGCACCGCATCGGCGGCCTTCCCATGGTTGAGCGCGTTATCGACACCGCCGCCTCCCTGAATCCCCAAAACATCTGCGTCGTCATCGGCCACGGCAAAGAGCAAGTCTTGGACACCGTCAAACGTGATGTCGTTTGGGTTGAACAAACCGAACAGCTCGGTACCGGCCACGCCGTCAAAACCGCCCTGCCGCACCTGTCTGCCGAAGGCCGCACGCTGGTGTTGTACGGCGACGTTCCCCTGATTGACGCAGCCACCCTCGAAACCCTGCTCGAAGCCGCAGGCGACGAAGTCGGCTTGTTGACCGACGTGCCTAACGACCCGACAGGTTTGGGCCGCATCATCCGCGACAGCAACGGCAGCGTAACCGCCATTGTCGAAGAAAAAGACGCCGATGCCGTCCAAAAGGCCGTGAAAGAAATCAATACCGGCATTTTGGTTCTGCCCAACGCCAAACTCGAAGCTTGGTTGAACAGCCTTTCCAGCAACAATGCCCAAGGCGAATACTATCTGACCGACCTCATCGCCAAAGCCGTTGCCGACGGCATCAAAGTTCATCCCGTCCAAGTCCGCGCCTCCCATCTGGCCGCCGGCGTGAACAACAAACTCCAACTGGCCGAACTCGAGCGTATTTTCCAAACCGAACAGGCGCAAGAATTGCTCAAAGCAGGCGTAACCCTGCGCGATCCGGCACGTTTCGATTTACGAGGTCGTCTGAAACACGGACAAGATGTCGTGATTGACGTCAACGTCGTCATCGAAGGCGAAGTCGAACTCGGCGACAACGTCGAAATCGGTGCCAACTGCGTGATCAAAAACGCCAAAATCGGTGCCAACACCAAAATCGCCCCATTCTCCCATTTTGAAGGTTGCGAAGTCGGTGAAAACAACCAAATCGGCCCATACGCCCGCCTGCGTCCGCAAGCCAAACTGGCCGACGACGTACACATCGGCAACTTCGTCGAAGTCAAAAACGCCACCATCGGCAACGGCACCAAAGCCAACCACCTCACCTACATCGGTGATGCCGAGATCGGCAGCAAAACCAACTTCGGCGCCGGCACGATTATTGCCAACTACGACGGCGTGAACAAACACAAAACCGTCATCGGCGACGAAGTGCGCATCGGTTCAAACTGCGTACTGGTTGCCCCCGTTACCCTCGGCAACAAAGTGACGACAGGCGCGGGCAGCGCGATTACCCGCAATTGCGAAGACGGCAAACTTGTTCTCGCCCGTTCTCGCCAAACCGTCATCGAAGGCTGGGTGCGTCCGGAAAAAGGCGATAAGAAGTAAGGCCGGTCTTTTATTTGTTTTCAGACGGCCTTGAGAAACAACAGGCCGTCTGAAACCCAGATTTGCCGTTTCAATGAATATAAAACGGCGTTTTCCGACTGCCGCTTTCGGGAGCCGGAGCAGCAGTCATTTTCTCAAACTTTTGATACTAAGGAACTTATATGTGCGGTATCGTAGGTGCTATTCGCGCCAATCACAATGTAGTCGATTTTCTGACCGACGGTCTCAAACGCCTTGAATACCGAGGCTACGATTCGTCGGGTATCGCCGTCAACATGGACGGCAAAATCAAACGCGTCCGCCGCGTCGGCCGTGTGCAGCTGATGGAGGACGCCGCGCGCGAAAAAGGCGTGTTCGGCCATATCGGCATCGGCCATACCCGTTGGGCAACCCACGGCGGTGTAACCGAGCCTAACGCCCACCCCCATATTTCCGGCGGCATGATCGCGGTTGTCCACAACGGCATCATCGAAAACTTTGAAGCCGAACGCGAACGCCTGCAAGCGTTGGGTTACACCTTCGAATCGCAAACCGATACCGAAGTCATCGCCCACAGCGTCAACCACGAATACACACAAAACGGCGGCAAACTGTTTGAAGCCGTCCAAGCTGCGACTGCCCGTTTCCACGGCGCATACGCCATTGCCGTTATCGCACAAGACAACCCTGAACAAATGGTTGTTGCGCGCATGGGCTGCCCGCTGTTGGTGGCTTTGGGCGACCAAGAAACCTTTATCGCTTCCGACGTATCTGCCGTGATCGCCTTTACCCGCCGCATCGCCTATTTGGAAGACGGCGACATCGCCCTGTTGAATGCAAACGGTATCGAAAAATTGCTCGACAAAACCGGTGCGCAAACCGAACGCGCGATTAAAGTATCCGAGTTATCTCTGGCTTCTTTGGAGCTGGGCCCATACAGCCACTTCATGCAAAAAGAAATCCACGAACAGCCCCGCGCCATCGCCGATACTGCCGAAGTCTTCTTAGATGGCGGTTTTGAACCTGAAAACTTCGGCGCCAACGCCCGCGAAGTGTTCGACGATATCCACAGCATCAAAATCCTTGCCTGCGGTACGTCCTACTATGCCGCGCTGACCGCCAAATACTGGCTCGAATCCATCGCCAAAGTGCCGACCGACGTCGAAATCGCCAGCGAATACCGCTACCGCGACGTGATTGCCGATCCGAAACAATTGGTCATCACCATTTCCCAATCCGGCGAAACTTTGGACACCATGGAAGCCCTGAAATACGCGCAATCCTTAGGACACAAACACAGCCTGTCTATCTGTAACGTGATGGAATCCGCCCTGCCGCGCGAAAGCGAGTTGGTACTGTACACACGCGCTGGCGCAGAAATCGGCGTTGCCTCTACCAAAGCGTTCACGACCCAACTGGTTGTCCTGTTCGGCCTGGCCGTTACCTTGGGCAAACAGCGTGGCCTGGTTTCTGACGAACAAGCGCGTGAATACGTTGAAGAACTGCGCCAACTGCCGGGCAGCATTCAGCACGTTCTCAATCTTGAGCCGCAAATCGCCGCTTGGGCGCAAAAATTTGCCAAGAAAACCAGCGCACTCTTCCTGGGTCGCGGCATCCACTTCCCAATCGCTCTTGAAGGCGCATTGAAGCTGAAAGAGATTACCTATATCCACGCCGAAGCTTATCCTGCGGGTGAGTTGAAACACGGCCCGTTGGCCTTGGTGGACGAGAACATGCCTGTTGTCGTGATTGCCCCGAACGACAGCCTGTTGGACAAAGTAAAAGCCAATATGCAGGAAGTCGGCGCACGCGGCGGCGAACTCTTCGTCTTCGCCGACCTCGACAGCAACTTCAACGCCACCGAAGGCGTGCACGTTATCCGCGCCCCACGCCACGTCGGCGTACTCTCGCCGATTGTGCACACCATCCCCGTGCAACTCCTGTCTTACCACGCCGCCCTTGCACGCGGTACAGATGTGGACAAACCGCGCAACTTGGCTAAATCAGTAACGGTTGAATAAGTAATTGACCGGTTAAAAAAGGCCGTCTGAAACCTGAGATTTGGGTTTCAGACGGCCTTTTCATTTTAAGAATCCGATTTATTTTTCGTATTCAGAAATGTATTGTGCAACAGCAGCTTCAGGATTGCTGGCCTGAATGACTTTAGGCGCTTCTTGATAGCCACGTTTTCTCAGATTTCCTTCACGCAATTTGTTGCCTTGTAAGCCAAGTACAATGCCTACACCGAAGCCAAGTGCGCTGACAAGGCTTCCCATGGCCTGATTGTCACCGGCGATTAAATTCAAAATTATAAATACAACAAAGATTCCGATACCCAAGCCCCATATTTTTTTCACGCATGCCCAGATGCCGCCAAAGAAAAATGCAGGCCAAGACCAACCTTGTTTGACAGCTTCATATTGACCTGTCGGATTTTTGAATATTTTGTAAGTTTTCATAAAATATATTCCTTTTACGATCAAAAATTGAAAAAACAAGTGATTGTATCACGATAACATAAACGATTTGAATAATTAAGAAAACAGGCTGTCTGAAAAATCTTTCAGACGGCCTGTTGTTTTAAAGCGTTTTATTCTGCACCGACAACGACGGTGTTGAGGTCTTTGAATTTGATGCGGCGTTGCCATGCGTCGCGGACTTGTTCGACGGTCAGGCTGTTGATGGCTTTGGGATAGGCTTCCAAGTAGTCGTTGGGCAGGTCGTAGAGGCCGATCAGGCTCAGGTAGTTGAGCAGTTTGTCGTTGGAGTCGTAGCGCAGGGGGAAGCTGCCGACGATGTTGGCTTTGGCTTGTTTCAGCTCGGCTTCGGTCGGGCCTTCGGCGATAAACTGTTCGATGACGGCTTGGGTATCGGCCAGTGAGGCTTTGGTGTTTTTCTTTTGGGTGGAGTAGGAAACGGCAAACGTGCCTTCTTCTGTCGCCGGGGCGAGGCTGCTGTATACGCCGTAGGTGTAGCCGTGTTGGTCGCGCAAAACTTTCATGAGGTGGCTGTCGAAACCGCCGCCGCCGAGGATGTAGTTGCCGGCAACGAGGGCGTAGTAGTCGGGGTCGTGGCGTTTGATGAGGGAGGTGCCGAGCAGGACTTGTGCTTGTGTGCCGGCAAAGGGGATGTCGCGGCGTTGGGCGGTTTGTTTGGGAACGGGCGGGATGGCGTGGGTTGCGGTGGCTTTGGCCGGCAGGTCTTTGAGGACGCGATCGACCAGTTGCTCTGCCTGTTTGCGGTTGAGGTCGCCGACGATGGCGACGATGGCGTTGTCTTTGCCGTAGTGGGTGCGGTGGAAGGCGCGGATGTCGTCCAGACTAACTCGTTTGAGGCTGTCAACGGTTATGTTTGCGCCGCTGCCGTAGGGGTGTTTCGGGTAGATGAGTTTGGTCAGTTCGCGCGTGGCGGTGTAGTCGGGGGTGGTTTCTTGTTGTTGCAAGCCGGTAATGGATTGGATTTGACGGCGGCGGAAAACGGCTTCGTCAAAGCGCGGACGGGTCAGCGAGTGGTTGAGCAAGTTGGCGGCTTTGTCGCGGATGTCGGCTTTGCTGAGGCTGCGGAAGCCTGCGGACGCGCTCTCGGCATTGCTGTCGCTGCTGATTTGTGCGCCGATGTTGTCGGCTTCGGCATTGAAGGCTTCTTCGTCCAGCTCTTGGGTGCCGTCGGTCAGGAGGGAGGCGGTAAATTCGGCAACTTGGCTTTTGCCGTCCGGATTGGCGACGCTGCCTGCGCCCTTGAAGCTGACTTCAAGGTCGATGATGGGGTTTTCGTGGCGTTCGACAAGGAGGATTTGGGTGCCGTCGCGGTTGCGCCAGCGTTGGATGTCGGTGGCGGCTTGGACGCTTAAGGGCAGGAGTAGGGCAAGGGCGAGTAGGGTGGGTTTCATGTTGTGGCTTTCTGTTAAGGCCGTCTGAAAGGGTATGGGCTTTCAGACGGCCTGATGTTTATCGGCGTTTGGCAGCTTTTTTGCTTGGCGCGGCGGCAGCTTTTTGCGGCTCGATGATGACGGTACTCATGCGCTCGTCGGTCAACATCCGGGCGGCAGCCTGTACTTCTTGTGCGCTGACTGCCTGTAAGCGGCGGTGGATTTCTTGTTCGTCGGTATATTGGAAACCGCGCGCTTCGAGGCGGCCCATCATGGAGGCTTGGGAAGACATGGAGTCTTTGGCGTAGATTTCGTTGACTGCTGCCTGGGTTTTGACGCGCTGCAATTCTTCTTCGGAAACGCCGTGGTCGGCAATGTCTTTGATTTCTTGGCGCAGCTGGGCAATCAAAGTATCGGTTTTCACGCCTTCGGCAGGCATGGCCATTACGCTGAACAGCGGCATTTCACGGCTGATGATGTCGTAATGCGTTCCTGCGTTCAATGCGGTTTGCTTGCCGCGCACGAGGTTTTTATCAAAACGGCTGGATGCGTTGCCTGCCAAAATATCGGAGAGGATGTCGAGGGCGAAAGGCATCGTGTCATCGAGTTTTTGGAGTTTCGGTACACGGAAGTTGATGGCAATCAGCGGCTGGTGTGTAACCGGAGAAGTGGCTTTGACTGTAACAGGTTTGCGCAAATAGGGTTCGGTATGGAGTTTGTTGCGCGGCGGCTGGGCTTTGGCCGGAATATCGCCAAAGAGTTTGGCGGCCGTCTGAAGCGTTTGTTTGGCATCGACATCGCCGACAATGACCAATACGGCATTGTTGGGCGCGTAATATTGTTTGTACCACGCGCGCAGGTCGTCGGCTTTTAGGGTGTGCAAATCTTTCATGTAGCCGATGACGGAGGCGCGCATGGACGGTTGGGTAAAGGCGGCAAGATAGGCTTGTTCCCACATTTTGCCGTCGGCCGTGTCTTCCGTGCGCTGGCGGCGTTCTTCACGGATGACGTTCATCTCGTTGAGGAATTCTTTGTCGCTGAAGTTGAGGTTGTGCATGCGGTCGGCTTCGAGCTTCAGAATCTCGGGCAGGTTGGCGGCGGCGACGTTTTCGTAATACACCGTTTCATTTCGGTTGGTGTAGGCATTGTTTTGTCCGCCCAGCTCGGATACGCGGCGGTTGAATTCGCCGGAGGGAACGTCTTTCGTGCCTTTAAACATCATGTGTTCCAAAGCGTGGCTCAGGCCGCTTTTGCCCGGTTTTTCATCCACGCTGCCGATTTTGTACCAAATCTGCGAAACGGCCACAGGCGCGCGGTGGTCTTCTTTGACGATGATTTTCAGACCGTTGGGCAGGGTTTCAGAAAGCGTCTGCGCCCATGAGGCGGCAGGCAGCGCGAAGGCAAGCATTAAAGCAATTCGGCGTAACATGGTTCAATCCGTAAAATGAAAATCAATCGCCAAAGTATAGCGGAAAATCTGAAAGATTGGCCGAATGTTTCAGACGGCCTGAGACTTTATCTGCTGATTCACATCAAGCGCGGCCGTTGCCAATCTTTACCGTCGCGCCTCATTCGCGGATAATCCCAAACATTCCCGTTTCCAACCATCACAAAGGAATCATCATGGCATTTTTGAAACTGACCGAACAAAATGTTCAAGGCAAAACCGTTCTGATCCGCGCCGATATGAACGTACCGTTCAAAGACGGCAACATCAGCGACGACACCCGTATCCGCGCTTCGCTCGCATCCATTAAATACTGCTTGGACAACGGCGCGTCTGTGATCGTGATGACCCACCTCGGCCGTCCGACCGAAGGCGAATTCCATACTGAAGACGATGTAGCGCCTGTTGCCGCACATTTGGGCAAACTGTTGGGCAAAGACGTGAAAGTATTGAACGACTGGCGTGAAAACAAACCGACTTTGAACGCCGGTGATGTCGTGATGCTGCAAAACGTGCGCATCAACAAAGGCGAGAAGAAAAACGACTTGGAGCTGGGCAAAGCCTACGCTTCTTTGTGCGACGTGTTCGTCAACGACGCATTCGGTACCGCCCACCGCGCCCAAGCTTCGACTGAAGCCGTTGCCCAAGCCGCACCGGTTGCCTGCGCCGGCGTGTTGATGGCGGGCGAACTCGACGCTTTGGGCAAAGCCCTGAAACAACCGGCTCATCCGATGGTTGCCATCGTTGCCGGCAGCAAAGTGTCTACCAAACTGACCATCCTCGAATCTTTGGCCGATAAAGTTGACCAACTCATCGTCGGCGGCGGCATTGCCAATACCTTCCTGTTGGCAGAAGGCAAAGCCATCGGCAAATCTTTGGCCGAACACGATTTGGTGGAAGAATCCAAAAAAATTATGGCGAAAATGGCGGCTAAAGGCGGCTCTGTCCCGCTACCGACCGATGTGGTTGTCGCTAAAGCCTTTGCCGCCGATGCGGAAGCTGTGGTGAAAGACATTGCCGACGTTGCCGAAGACGACATGATTTTGGACATCGGCCCTAAATCTGCCGCTGCTTTGGCTGATTTGCTCAAAGCTGCCGGTACGGTCGTATGGAACGGCCCGGTAGGCGTGTTTGAATTTGACCAATTTGCCGGCGGTACCAAAGTATTGGCCGAAGCGATTGCCCAAAGCGATGCGTTCTCGATTGCCGGCGGCGGCGACACTTTGGCGGCGATTGCCAAATTCGGCGTAACCGATCAAATCAGCTACATCTCTACCGGCGGCGGCGCGTTCCTTGAGTTCTTGGAAGGCAAAGAGTTGCCTGCTGTTGCTGCTTTGGAAAAACGCGGCGCATAATCGGTTTTAATATCGATTGTTAAAAATAAAGGCCGTCTGAAATCTGGAAATCAGGTTTCAGACGGCCTTTTGTTTTGGTTTTTATTGGAGGAAGTGTTTAGCTTGATTCAACACCGATGATGGGCAGACTTGTTGCTAAACAGGCTGGAAAGCGTCCGGCTCTTTTCAGACGGCCTCTACGTCGGCTTGTCGGTGCAATGCCTGATAGCACGGGGTAAGCTGGCGGATAATCAGGTCGAGCTGGTGTTTGAGGATGTGGTCTTGCTGCGCTTGTGTGTTTCGTTCAAGCTCGGCAAATTCCTGACGGATTTGGGTCATGGCCGTTTCAAAAGCCTCGGGGTCGGTTTGGGGCATTTGGGTCAGCAACTCGGCGATGTGGTGGGTCAGCTTGGCATAGGGCGCAAAGCCGTCGTTGCCGTCGATTCGGACTTGGTCGCGGTATGCGCCGAGCGCGGAAATGTGGCCGGTCAGTGCATAGCTGGTTTTGAGCAGGGTAAAACCGTCTTGCAGGCGGTCTTGGTATTTTTTCGGGTTGCTGCTCATGTCAGACAGGGTGCTGCTGAGGGCGGCGGTGCTTTCATGGGCTTGGCGGCGGGTAAGGCGGTAGTCGACATCGTCGCGGCTGCCGTTTTGCAGCTGGTCGAGGATGGCGTCGAGATAACGGCCGTTGGCAGTAATGGTTTGGGCGGCGGTATGGCTGAGGGTGAGGTAACGCCAATCAGGCCAGAGGTAGGTGGCGGCAGCCCATGCTATAACGGAACCGACGATGGTGTCGATGATGCGGATGGGCATGGCGTGGTACACGTCCAAACCGGCAAGCGAGAGGCTGGTCAGGGCTTGGATGGTGATGAAGAAGGTGGAGAAGCTGTATTTGTAGCTGCGGGTCATGAAGAACAGGGTGGTGCTGGCGATAACAATCCAGAGCTTGGTTTCAACGGACGGGGTGAAGTAGGGGACGAGCGAACCGACAATCACGCCGAGAATCGTACCGGCAATGCGTTGGTACACGCGGCTTTTGGTGGCGGTGTAGTTGGGTTGGCAGACGAAAAGGGCGGTCAGCAGAATCCAGTAGCCGAGGTTGAGATGGAGGATTTCGACGATGATGCAGGCCGCGGCCACGACGATGGAGAGGCGGGTGGCATGGCGGAAGACGCCGGAGTCGAAATTGAGTTGGCTGATGACGGTTTCGCCGATATTGCGGAACTTGGTGTTTTCAAGGGCGGCGATGCGGGTGTCGGTGTTGTCGTTTTCGGCAAGGGACGCATCGTTTTGCAGTTGCCGCAGTTGGTAATCGACACTGCTGAGGTTGTCGAGCAGGCGGCGGATATTGTGGAGGTTGGCATTGTCGGCGTGGGTCTCGGCAAAATGGCCGAGGGACTGGCGGCAGCCTTCCATGGCGCGGCCGAGGCGTTTGCTGTATGCGTAGGGTTTGTTGTTGCGCAGGGTGGCGGCAATGTTGCGGCATGCCTGACCCTGCATTTCGAGCAGGCGGCGGATGCGGAAGATGAGGTCGGTGTTTTTGAGCTGCTCGGCCATTTCGCTGTAATCGACGTGGGCGGAGCTGATGCGTTCGTGCATGTCTTGCGCGCTGAGGTAGTAGCGCAGCATTTTGGCGGTACGCGGATGGCGGTGTTGGCCGCGCAATCGGTAGAAAAGTGCGCCGCGGCATTGGTTGAAGGCGGTAATCACGCCGGTGTTGCTCATGGCCAAGTCGATTTGGCGGTTGCCCAACCATGCGGCTTCGTCGGGGTCGAAAAAGTCGGCTTTGGCATCGAAGTAGTTGCTGAGTGCGTCGTAGGCGTTGGCAACGGTTTCTTGGACGGGGCGGTGGGGCAGGATGATTTGGAAGATCAGGGTGTTGACGCTGTATAGGACAGTGCCCAACAGAATCATGACGGGGTTGGTCAGCCAGTAGGTCTCGGGTGTGTAGGTCAGCGTGGTGTAGGTGGCGACGGCGAGCGCACCGAAAGCGAAGGTGCGATATTTGAGGCCGACGGTGCCGAGGATGGTGAAGCCGAAAGTCATCAGGGTCATGGCCAAGATGAAGGGAACGCCTGTACCGATGGTGCTTTGGGCAAGCAGCGAGGAGAGGGTAAACAGGGCAACGGTGATGACGATGTTTTTCAGACGGCCTGTGAGGCGGTTGTCCAAATCAACCAAACCGCCGGCAATAATGCCGAGTACGAAGGGCATAACCAGTTTGGGCGTGTCGAAATGCCAAACGAGGGTGGCGGCGATGAATACGCTGGCGAAGACGGGTAGGGAGGCAATGATCAGAGGTTTGAGCGGCGGAGTGTTCATGATGGTGTTGTTTATTATTCGTTATGAGGTGAATGATTGGATTTTAACAGGATTTTCAGTCGGTTTCAGAATGCTTTAAATGGGATAAGGCCGTCTGAACGGATACGGGGAAATACTTGATTTCGTTTCCACATCCGTTCAGACGGCCTTTTTGGCTTACTCCATTAGGTCATCAGGTTGAGGTCGCTGATGCGGTCGTAGAGGCGTTCGGTATTATTGCCCTCGTCGTGCATTTGGATGCGCAGGCGCAAATCGTTGGCGGATACCGCTTGGCGCAAGGCTTCGCTGAGTTCGATTTGGCCTTGTGCGTAGAGGTTGAAGAGGTTTTGGTCAAACGTCTGCATGCCGTTGCTGCCGGAGCGTGCCATCAGGTCGCGGATTTCCAGCAATTCGCCTTTGAAAATCAAGTCCTGCATGGCCGGAGTGTTGAGCAGGAGGTCGGTAACGGCCGTACGTTGGCGGTTTTTCTTGGTGGTGAGGCGTTGGCCGATGATGCTGACGAGGTTTAACGCCAAATCCATCAAAACTTGTTGGCGGCGGTCTTCCGGATAGAAGTTGATGATGCGCTCGATGGTTTGGGAGGCTGTGCTAGCATGGATGGTGAAAACGCACAGATGGCCGGTTTGAGCCAGTTGGAGGGCGTATTCCATGCTTTCTTCGCTGCGGACTTCGCCGATACAGACGACATCGGGTGCTTGACGCATGGCGCTTTGAACGGCGGTTTTCCAGTTGTCGGTATCGATGCCGATTTCGCGCTGGGTGAAGATGCTGCGGCAAGGTTTGTAGATAAACTCGATGGGGTCTTCGATGGTAACGATATGGCCGGGCAGCTTTTGGTTGCGGTAGTTGAGCATGGAGGCCATGGTGGTGGATTTACCCGAACCGGTCGGGCCGGCGAGGATAAGCAGGCCGCGCGGCGCGAGTGCAAGCTCTTGGAGCTTTTCGGGCAAACCGAGGGTCTTCATTTCGGGAATGTCTTGGCTGACGCGGCGCAATACCATGCCGACGCGGCCTTGCTCGTGGTAGGCGTTGACGCGGTAGCGCGTGTTGCTGCGCGATTGGACGGAATAGTTGATTTCCCAGTCGCGGTTGAAGGCTTCGAGCTGGTCGGGGTTCATGGTAGATTCGGCGATGGCGGCGGTGTCCGCGCCGGTCAGCGCTTTGTGGGGCATGGGCGTGAGGGTGCCGCCGACTTTGATGGCAGGGGGAAAGCCTGCGCTGATGAAGATGTCGGATGCGTTGCGTTTTTCGGCCTCTTCACACATGCGGTCGAGCAGGGGGTGAAGATGCGTGCCGATTTCGGCCGGGGTGGGGATGTGCGGTGCTTGGTTTTTTTGTGAGTAGGCTTGCACCATTTCGCTTAACAGGTCGTGCAGAGGGGCGAGGTCGCTCATGATGATTCTCTTTAAAACGGGTATTCGGTCAGGCTGAAAGGCCGTCTGAAAACGGGATGATGGTGTTCAGACGGCCTGAGTATGGTTTAGAAAACAGAGAGGTTTTCGATATTTTGCGCCTTGCTGCGTGCCAGCTCGGGGCTGATGGTACCTTGGCGGACAAGGGTTTGCAGGGCTTGATCGAGGGTTTGCATACCGTGGGCCTGACCGGTTTGGAGGGCGGCGTTGATTTGGGCGATTTTGTTCTCGCGGATGAGGTTGCGCACGGCCGGTGTGGAAATCAGGATTTCGTGTGCGGCGACGCGGCCGTTGCCGTCGCGGGTTTTCAGCAGGGTTTGGGAAATGATGGCGCGCAAGGATTCGGACAACATGGAGCGTACGATTTCTTTTTCGCCTGCAGGGAATACGTCGACAATACGGTCGATGGTTTTGGCGGCGCCGGTTGTGTGCAGCGTGCCGAAAACCAAGTGGCCGGTTTCGGCGGCGGTCAGGGCGAGGGAGATGGTTTCAGGGTCGCGCATCTCACCGATCAAAATCACGTCTGGGTCTTCGCGCAGGGCGGAACGTAGGGCGTTGGTGAAGCTGTGGGTGTGCTGATGCAGCTCGCGCTGGTTGATGAGCGCCTTTTTGCTTTGGTGGACGAACTCAATCGGGTCTTCGATGGTCAGAATGTGGGCCGGTTGGGTTTCGTTGATGTAGTTGACCATCGCCGCCAGCGTGGTGGATTTACCCGAACCGGTCGGGCCGGTTACCAAGACCAAACCGCGCGGATTTTCGGCAATTTTTTGGAAAATGCGCGGCGCACGTAATTCTTCCAGCGTCAGGACGGTACTCGGAATGGTACGGAATACGGCAGCCGGGCCGCGTTCAGTCATAAAGGCGTTGACGCGGAAACGGGCAACATTAGGCAGCTCAAATGAGAAATCGACTTCAAAATCCTGTTGATAGAGCTTGCGCTGGTGGTCGTTCATGACCGAGGTAATCATGGTACCGACTTCTTCCGAGCTCATCTCGGGCAGGTTGATGCGGCGGATGTCGCCGTGTACGCGTATCATGGGGGAAATGCCAGAACTCAAATGGAGGTCGGAGGCTTTGTTTTTCACGCCGAACGCGAGTAAGTCGGTAATCTGCATAATGTGGCCTTGTTTTGGTTTAGAATAATAAAATCGCTTTATTTTAAATAGATAAATCCGTTCGACCAAGTAAAATTTTCAAAATGCCGAGTGATGAACGGGTTAAAGGAGAAAACCATGTCGGTATTGCAACAAAACTATCAGGACGTATGCCGGGCGGTTGAACAGGCGGCTGAGGCTGCAGGACGGCCTGCGGATGCGGTGAAGCTGGTAGCGGTCAGCAAGACGTTTCCTGCAGACGACATCCGCGAAATGTATGCGGCCGGTCAGCGCGATTTCGGCGAGAACTATATTCAGGAATGGTTTGAAAAAACGGAAACGCTG
This sequence comes from Neisseria sp. HMSC067G12, assembly GCF_001812725.1. Classification (NCBI taxonomy): domain Bacteria; kingdom Pseudomonadati; phylum Pseudomonadota; class Betaproteobacteria; order Neisseriales; family Neisseriaceae; genus Neisseria; species Neisseria sp. HMSC067G12. The sequence continues at coordinate 362,946 of NZ_KV810201.1, forward strand.
GCCGATTTGCCGGATATTGTTTGGCACGTTATCGGCGATGTGCAGTCTAATAAAACTAAATTTGTGGCCGAACGCGCACATTGGGTGCATACGATAGGCCGTCTGAAAACGGCGCGGCGCTTGAGTGAACAAAGGCCGTCTGAAATGCCGCCGTTGCAGGTGTGTATTGAAGTGAACATTGCCGCGGAAGAGGCGAAACACGGCGTAGCGCCCGCAGAAGCGATTGCGCTGGCCCTTGAAGTGGCCAAGTTGCCGAATATTAAAGTATGCGGATTGATGTGTGTGGCCAAGGCCGACAGCAGCGACGATGAGTTGCGCAGTCAGTTTCATACCATGCAGCGGTTGTTGGCCGAGTTGAATGCGGCAGGCGTCGAAGCAGATGTTTTGTCTATGGGTATGTCCGGAGATATGCCAATCGCGGTAGAATGCGGCGCAACCCATGTCCGCATCGGCAGCGCGATTTTCGGCAAGCGGCATTATCCTCAATAAAAGTAATAGGCCGTCTGAACAGGGCAGACAGCAGTTTCAGACGACCTGATCGATATCACAAAGGAGTGACATATATATGAATATCTATTTTCTCGGCGGCGGCAATATGGCGACTGCCATTGCAGGCGGTTTGGTCAAACAAGACGGCTATCGTGTCCACATTGTCGAACGCGGCGCCGAAAGACGAGCGCAACTGGTACAAGAATTGGGCGTAGCCACTTCTGAAAACCTGCCCGAATTGAGTGCGGACGATGTCCTTATTCTCGCCGTTAAACCGCAAGACATGCAGGCGGCCTGTCAAAACATTCGTTTGAATGGCGCGCTGGTGTTGTCCGTAGCGGCTGGTTTATCCATCGATACCCTCAGCCATTATCTGGGCGGCACACGTCGTATCGTGCGCATCATGCCCAATACACCGGCCAAAATCGGTTTGGGCGTATCCGGTATGTTTGCCGATGCAAGCGTTTCAGAAGCCGACCGCGCAGCCGCAGACGGCATCATGCGCTCTGTCGGCACGACCGTTTGGTTGAACGAGGAAGAGCAACTCCACAATATTACCGGCATCAGCGGCAGCGGCCCCGCCTACGTTTTCTATCTGTTGGGCGCGCTCCAAAATGCGGCTTTGGCACAAGGTTTCAACGAACAAGACGCACGCGAACTGAGCCTCACCACATTTAAAGGCGCAGTGGCTTTGGCCGAACAAACCGGCGAAGCATTCGCACAATTACAGCAAAACGTGACTTCCAAAGGCGGTACGACACACGAAGCCATCGAAACCTTCAAAGCCCGTCACGTTGCCGAAGCCATCGAACAGGGCGTAGAAGCCTGCGTCAAACGTTCGCAAGAAATGGCGCAACAATATAAGGCCGTCTGAACATGCGCGGCGACTTGCTCTTATTATTGGCAGACGCTATTGCCATCCTGTGTATCACACGCTTTTTGCTCCGATACGCAGGATTGGCAGCAGAACACCCCCTGCTCAAATTCAGCATACAGGCAACAGGCTGGCTGACCAAACCTTGGCAAAAAGCATTTCCATCCGGCGAGAAAACCGATTGGTACTGCCTACCCGCAGGTTTTCTGGTGTACTACCTTGCCTGTACCGCCATTATTTTCATCTCGCCGGCGCTGTCCATCAGCAATAAGCTGATTTTGGCAAACTTCTGGTTTGCCGCACTCCATATGCTGAAAGCCGCGGCCTATACATTACTTATCGGTCTGATTATTAGAATGGTGTCCAGCATACAGGGCCGCTATTCGCCGTTGACTTATGCCATCGAACGAATCCTGCAGCCATTGCTCAAACCGTTTTCCTTTTTGCGCGCAGGGCGATACGATTTTTCAGGCAGTTTGTTGGCACTCTTATTATGGTTGTGGTTGGCCAGATGGTTTCCCCAACTTATCCAGCAAACCAACCTATGGTTGCTTCAATAGGCCGTCTGAAAGCGCAGCAGGTATTAACGACCAAAAATACAACGTCCTAAAAAGCGCTTTAATACATTTAGATGTAAGGTAGTGCAAAAAAGTGCAAATCGAAATATAAGGAACAAATGAATAGGTAAAACATGATATGATTCGCCCAATTTCCAAAACGGAAATTTAAGAAAATCCAATAAAAGCAAACCCGTAGCATCCAAATCATTAACAACAAATCGAAAGCAGACACCATGGCAAAGCTGACAGAACAAGATATTTTAAACTGGGATGGTCCTGAAGAGGACTACATGAACAGCGACCAATTGGCCTTCTTCCGCGAACTACTGGTTAAAATGCAAGAAGAGCTGATTGAAAATGCAAACACCACTACCGGCCATCTTCAAGAGCACGAATCCGCTCCCGATCCAGCCGACCGAGCTACTCAAGAAGAAGAATACGCTTTAGAGCTGCGCACCCGCGATCGCGAGCGTAAACTTCTCAATAAAGTGCAAGCGACTATCCGCAGCATTGACGAAGGTGATTACGGTTTCTGTGCCGATACCGGCGAACCCATTGGCCTCAAACGCCTGCTGGCACGTCCGACCGCGACATTGTCCGTAGAAGCGCAAGAGCGACGCGAACGAATGAAAAAACAGTTCGCCGACTAAAATATAGATATAGAAACCTCAAAAGGCCGTCTGAAAGAGCATTTCAGACGGCCT
>NZ_KV810201.1:365672-365957 GCF_001812725.1 Neisseria sp. HMSC067G12
GGCCTTTAGTTTGTATTTTTTTGTATGTATGGATTGTGTAGGAAGTTTGATTGTATTTTTTATAAAATAAAAACCCTGTTAAAACAGGGCAGTGGTTAAATTTCTGAAAATAATTTTGCGAAAGGTGTTGACTGGTTTTGTGATGGGGCGTATAGTTCGGTTCTTCGCTGCTGAAGCGGTGAAGAAAACGAAGCAGACAGTATAACACAGTTGGTTGAAATTTTCGATAATTTTAGTTGACTTTTGAAAATTGTACTGTATAATTCGATTCGCTCTTTAAAAAAC
>NZ_KV810202.1:0-62884 GCF_001812725.1 Neisseria sp. HMSC067G12
TGTTCGACGTTCAACCGTCTTAACGGTCTTGACGGCTTTCCGTTCCCATCTTCCGCAGTGGCGGCATTTGCGTGATTGTTTATTGGCATAAATCCATTTGTGATGCCATTCAGTTAATGCACACCCTCCGATACGTTCGTATTCGTCCCATTTGACTTCGGTAACCACCTCTGTTTCAGGGGTTTTCACAAAACAAAATGTCTCAACTTTTTCGGAGCTGTAATAAATCCTGCTGCCAATAAAGTCTCCAAGACCGTCTTCAATAAACCAGCCGATATACCAGCCGAACCCATCTTTAAACTTAACAATTCGCGGATAAGCTCCCGAAGCTTCAAGCAGTTTGGATTTTTTCTTCAAAAATCGGAAAATATAGCCAATGTATTTAGGGTCTTTTTTAGGGTTGTATTGCTCAATGTCCATCACACTTCCTCCCATAAAGTTATCGCCCGAGCCAAAGTTTCCGCCTCGGCAGTCTTCCACATCCCGTCCGGCGACCGCGCAGCAATCACAAATCCCTCGCCGTCCTTCTTCATCAACATCAGCTCGCCACGGTCTTCGATCCATTCTGCAATTTCTTTTTGATTCATTTCTTAAATCCTTTTAAATCAATACCTTATATTTTCAACAAGGCAAAAAAATATAGAGCAACATCAACGGCTTACCGTTTTAATTGTCGTCATACCCGTCATGGCCTTCACCTATCATGTGCAACACGACGATTCGGGCCAGCATTTCAAGCCAAATCCCCAGCAACACCAACACAGCCAATCCGACAACAAACCAAATCATTTTTTCTCCTCCTTCTTCTCGGCAGGCCGTCTGAAACGCGCCTGATATTCCTCAATTTCGCGCTCTCTGTTTTTTTGCGCCATTCGCGCCGTCGCACGCCTGCGGTGTTGTCCCCAAGCCTGCCAATCCGTATTACGTCGTCCAAAACTCATTTCACACATCCTTTCACAATCGCCTTATCGCCATATTTCGCGCGGATTTCCTTGACCACCCGATCCAAAGCCTCTTGTTTCGCCGTAGGGCTCAATGGCTTATCGCTCATAAACAATCCCTTTCATTTTTTCCTCCGTACTCATCGACTCGTATTGCTCGCCCAAAGCTTGAGCCTCCAAATCCGCCATCCGCTCGCGGCGCGACATTTCCAACTTCGCCGCCGACACCACCGGCTTAGAGCAGCTATGCAGCATCGTTCCCGCCAAGACCGCCCAAAACAACAACCAAAAAGCCAAACCGATCCACTTGGTTTTCCGTTCGCAAAACAAATTAGACATTTTCCTATTTCCTTATAAATCAATTACTTAATATTTTTTCAAGGCAAAAAAATTATTGCGTACCCAATCCGCCTTAACCTGCGCCGCCCATTCCTTGGCTTCCTCTTTGCTCTCGAAGCGTTTCCGTAGTCGGCGGATTTGCAACCATGCAAAGCCTTCTTTGCGCTTGCCGCGTATATCCGCACGCCAAATCTTCCGCCGTTTATGGGTTTCATAATCGTGCCAAGTGTCCTCATAGACTCCGGCGTGTACCGCATATTCGTGTCTCATTTCAGACGGCCTTTCTTATCGGATAATCAGGGAGCTGTATTTCTTAACGATACCGGCCTGCATCTTGATACCGTTCTTGTTCGCCGTGCATACCGCGCCGCGCATCAATTTGCTCATCCGGCGCGTATTGCCGTTACTATGTTTAACCAGTTCCAGGAGCGTTTCTTCGTCCGCATCAGGCAAAGCCGCTTTCGCAATCTCAAAGAGCTCGTCATCCGGCAAAGATTCGCCCAAATTCAGCGCAACAGACACGCGGCTATAAAGTTGCACCAGCTCGCCATGCTTACCGCGCAAATTCGCAACCAGTCGTGGCATACCGCTCAATACCAAGCCGCAGCCAGTCTCATCGTGCAGACGGCGTACAATTTCAAGGGCGCGTAAAGGCAGGTTTTCCGCTTCATCGACCACAATCAGACGGCCCGAATCGCGCAGGCGGTCAGATACAGACTCAAACAAATCATTCAGGCTGCCCATCGCTGATACCTTCGCCGCAGTCGCCAACTTGCGCATCAAGACCAAAGCCGTAAAGCTCGGATTAGCCTCAATCAAGATGGCCGCGGGGTTTTTCTCGCAGTAGTTTTTGACCGCCTGCGTCTTGCCCAAGCCGGCCTGACCGTAGATCACCACCGTTTCACCACCTTCGTGCGCATCGCGCATCACTTCCGCGATTCGGCGTGTCGTCTTAGTCGATACAAAACCCAACACCAGCTCTTCACGTTGCGCTTTACTGTCCTGCATCTCCAAAAACGCCTCGATTTTCGGCTCGATGGTTTCATAATTGCCGCCTTTTTCCGCATAAGTGCCGTTCAGATACATACTGATGGATGCCGGCGAAGTACCGATACCGCGTGCCAGTTGGGTTTGGTTCATGCCTGATTTGGCTTTAAATTCAGCCAGTTTTTGTTGCAATGTATGATTGATTTGTTTCATTTTTTTAGTCCTTTTAAAAGAGGTTTAAAACCGTTTTAACTTCTATCCGCCTCAAATAGCACAAAATCGTCCGTGCCCGTTTTCGGCAATACCGCATACTCCGCCTCGATGACGTTTCCGCCCAAATGTCCCAGCTCGTCCCAAACCGCAGCCTGTTCCAAAGCCGGATTGACTTCCGCGTTTGCGAGCTTGATTGCATTTTCCGCCCGCTTGATTTTGCCTTTTCGGCGTTTTTCCGCCAGTTGGTCGATACGAGCCGTCGGGAAAGCCTCGCGGGTATTGCCGTTGGCCTGCGCCTTAGTGATAAACTTGCCGTCCATATCAAACACATTGACCGCCGACGCATCGCTCAAATCGTAGCTGACCCGTACCTCGTCCTTGTGATACTCCGCCAGCTCAGTTGAGAAATAAGAGTTGTTGAACAAATCCAGCCAACCGCGCTGTACCTTTCGCACCTCTTGCGGCATAAACATCGTCGCCAGTTCTTCCGCCGACAACATATCCGGCGCGATACCGTCCTGTTCCAGCCTCATTTCCCGATAAGCCTTCGGCGTATAATGCCCGCCGTCAGGATGTCGGGGCAGCTCGCCGTGCGGGCGGTTGTTGTATTCGTCGATACACTTGACCACATCCGCGATAAAGCGCGACCAGCTCGGCAGTTTTTTCAAATATTTCTGTTGTTCCTCCGTCAAATCCTTGCCTTTTTCCCAAGCGTTAAAAGCACTTTCCATCTTGCGGTACATCAGGTTCTTCGTGCTGCTGTCCATCCCCGCGCCCGCAAACGTCTCATACTGCCGCGCCATCTCAATAAGATTGTCTTTCCACCATCGCTCAATGATGCCGCGTCCTTGCGGATTGCCCGCGATACCCGTTTCATGCCGGATACCAAGTCGGGACGTAATACCCGTGATTTCATGGTCTATCGTCTTGCCGGTTTGGCCGCCGCCGTTATCCGAGTAATAGATAATAGGCAAACCAAAATGCTTGACCCCGATACGCAGAGCGTCCGATACCGCCACACAACTTTCAGCCAACGAAACCGAAAACCCAACCACAAACCGCGTACAACCATCAATAATCACCGTCACTTCCGGCTTAAACGGCCTGCCGTGTACCGGATGAGCCACCTTCGCCTTAAAGCTGTGGCCGTCGCCGATCCAAACATCGTTCGGCTTCAAAGCCCCCCAATCACGTTTCACATAAGGCAGCAGCGATTTATAAGCTGCCCCCGTTTTCCTGCCGCGCTCCTGCATAATCAACGGGAGCTTGTCCCAAACGCGCCGCACCATACTCAAGTTAGGCACATCATTGACCGGCATATTTTCCGCTTCCGCCCACTGCACAAACCGGCGGTAGCTGTGTGCCAGTTTCGGCGCTGACGGGATATTGTGAAACTGCATAAACATCGGCAACCAACCGTAGCTCTCAATCGGCTTAACCACCTTCGTCGTCTTCGGAGCCAAAGCAACCAACCGCTCTGTCGCGTTTTCCGCTTTCAAATAAGCAGAAATCCAGCCGTCTAAAGTACGTTCGCCAACCTTTGCCGACCGGCTGCGGTCATTGGCCTTTTCCAAATTCCCTAGCGTGACCGCGTCCAATTTACCTTCTGCCAGCAAGCCCAAAAACTGAGCCACCGCAGCCTTCGCAGAGCAACCGTATTGATATTTAATCCCCAACACCGCCGCCACCACCGCACATCGCGCATCCGCCACCGACCGTTGTTTCTCGTTCAACAGCTTGGCCGCTTCAGCCAGTGCCTGAGCCGACATCGCCGTCCCCGGTCTGACTTGGGGCAGGGTTTTCGGCATCTTCTCCGCCAGCTCGTCCGACTGCCGTTTCATGATGGCTGCTCGGATTTCGGCAGGGAGGGAAGCGATTAAGTATTTTTTCAGACGGCCTCCACGCGCTTTGCCAACTTCTTCGATGTACGGCCAGCCTTGTGTCTTGGCTCGCTTCTCAATCGCCTGTCTTGATACTTGTAGATTTGGCAACCGTAAATTTGCGAGTTCTGATGATGAAAGACTATCTGTTTGCATATAAAACTCCACTTATCCCGCTTTTAGTTCATTTGTAATCATTTGCATGATTTCTTTTAAACATCTGCGTATAATTAGTGCGAAGCACTTAATACTGGCTTGAAATTACGTTCTTCATAGCGTGTCGGCCAAATTACTTCAGGTGGGACGCCTATTGCATCTGCAATGATTTTTTCTCCTTTCAAATAAGGGAATTGCAATGCGCCTTTCAATGTATTTGGTGACAAGCCGGATGCAACACTAAGAGCTCTTACTGACCAACCACGTTTTTTGAGTGCTGCAACAATATCTGCGCGGTGCCAATCTGCGTTTTTTTGTACCATTTCACTTACTCCATACGTTAAACCGTTTTTCTAACCGTTTGTTCTTGGTTGATTGAATAATATATGCAACCAGATAATATGTAAAGCGGTTGCATAGAGAAAAATATAAGCTTTCGCTTAGGTTTTCTGTATGTTTTGTTTATTAAACGAATTAATTTTATGCAACCAAATACATTTAGTTGCATAGAAAGTTGCATAGATATTTTTATGTATGCAACCACATATAGAGATAACTTATGAATACTTTTAAAGAAAGATTGACCTACTTATGGCGCGATAACCCAAAGCCTGCGGTTATTGCAAGAGATATTGGAATGAGCCCGCCCGGATTTAACCGGATTTGGTATAACGACGGCCTTCCAAACACTGAAACCCTTATAAAGATTCAAGAATCTACCGGGTGTGATTTGAACTGGCTGCTGACCGGCAAAGGCTTACCGTATCTTGATAAAGCCAGACCAGAAAACGCCGGGGCATTCTCTGTAAGCAGAAATTCTGATGGAATTACTGACACTATGGGCAACCCTGTCGACTTGTCAGAGTTTGTATTCGTGCCGCGCTACAACGTAGCCGCAGCAGCAGGGTATGGTGCACCGGTCTTCGGCGAAGAACCTTTGTTCTGCTTGGCTTTCCGGAAATATTGGATTGACAACTATGTGACCAAACAGCCGGAAAAGCTGTCTGTAATTACCGTTAAAGGCGATTCAATGGAGGGTGTGCTCAATCATGGGGATTCCATTCTCATCAATCACGCCGAAACCGACCCGCGTGACGGCCTATATGTCTTGCGTATAGGCAATGACCTCTTTGTCAAACGTGTGCAACGTATACCGGGCAAACTGCTTGTAACGTCTGAAAATCCACGTTACGCACCGTTTGAAATAGATTTGAGTAATGCCCAAGACGACATCGCCATCATAGGCCGTGTTGAGTGGTATGGCCGGAGTATTGATTAAATCCATTTTAAAAACCTCTTAAAACAGTTTTAAAAATTCCCTAATCTCGTCAGCTTTAAACAGAAAACCGCGCATTCCGGCGCGGTTTTGTGAAAAAGCTGGCGTAACTTTTCCGGATACAAAAAAACGCCGAAATCCACATCTTTCGAAGATTTCAGCGTTTTTTTACTCTATTTGTTCCTTGTGCAAAAACTAACAGTCCCCCACACTTTAGTCTATTGAAACAATAGATTAAATATCCAATTCTGCCGTATCGCCTTCTTTTTCCATCCATGCGCGGCGGGCAGCGGCTTCGCCTTTGCCCATCAGTTTGACGAAGATATCGCGTGTTTCGTCATCTGCACCTTCTGGGATTTGCACCTGCAACAGACGGCGGGTGTCGGGGTGCATAGTGGTGTCTTTGAGCTGGTCGGGGTTCATCTCGCCCAAGCCTTTGAAGCGGCTGATGGAATAAGCAGTTTCTTTGACGCCTTCTTTTTGCAGTCGCTCCAAAATGCTGTCGAGTTCGTTTTGGTCGAGGGCGTAGAATTTGCGGGCGGGTTTGCTTTTGCCTTGTGCGTTGACATCGACGCGGAATAGCGGCGGCTGGGCGACGTAGATGTGTCCGTCGGCGACCAGTTTGGGGAAGTGGCGGTAGAACAGGGTCAACAGCAAGACCTGAATATGCGAACCGTCTACGTCGGCATCGGACAGGATGGCGATTTTGCCGTAGCGCAGGCCGCTTAAGTCGGGATTGTCGTTGATGCCGTGCGGATCAACGCCGATGGCAACGGAAATATCATGGATTTCAGCGTTACCGAAGAGTTGGTCGGGGTGGACTTCGAAGCTGTTGAGCACCTTACCGCGCAGGGGCAAGATGGCCTGCGTGGCTTTGTCGCGGGCAAGTTTGGCTGAGCCGCCGGCGGAATCGCCTTCGACAAGGAAGAGTTCGTTTTCGCGGATGTCTTCACTTTCGCAGTCGGTCAGTTTGCCGGGTAAGACAGCGACGCCGCTGCCTTTTTTCTTTTCGATTTTTTTAACCGAACGCATCCGCGCCTGTGCCTGACGGATGGCGAGTTCGGCGATTTTTTTGCCGAAGTCCACGTTTTGGTTCAGCCACAATTCCAAAGGATCGCCCGATACGGTGGCAACGAGTTTCAGCGCGTCGCGGTTGGTTAGCTTGTCTTTGGTCTGACCTTGGAACTGAGGGTCGAGGACGCGGGCAGAGAGGACGAAGGCGGTTTTGCTGAACACGTCGTCGCTTTGCACTTTCACGCCGCGCGGCAAGAGGTTGTGCAGATTGATGAAGTTGTTGACGGCGTTAAACACGGCTTGTTTCAAGCCTGCTTCGTGCGTACCGCCCAGAGGGGTGGGGATGAGGTTGACGTAGCTTTCGTTGGCACACGAGCCTTCTTCCAGCCAAGTCAGGGCAAACGCGGCGCCTTCTCCGATACTGAAATCGCCGTTGTGGCCGTCTGAAATGTAGTTTTCACAAGAGAAGATAGGCACGGCTTCTTGCGCGTCGGCAATGAGGTCGGTCAGATAGCTTTTCAAGCCGTCTGGATAGTGCCAAGTTTGGGTGTATGTTTCGTTTTCGCCTTTAACCGGACGGGTCAGGGAAACGCGTACGCCCGGCAACAAGACGGCTTTGGCGCGCAATAGGCGCTCGAGTTCGGGAATGCTGTAATTCGGGCTTTCAAAATATTTGCCGTCCGGCCAGACGCGCACTTCGGTGCCGCTGTCTTTGACGGCGCATTTGCCCACTTCAGTCAATGACTCAATGACGTTGCCACCGGAAAAGACGATGCGGTGGACTTTGCCTTCGCGTTTGACCGTTACTTCAAGGCGGGTGGAAAGGGCGTTGGTCACAGATACGCCGACGCCGTGTAGGCCGCCTGAAAAGGCATAGGCGCTGCCGCCGTCTTTTTTGTTGAACTTGCCACCTGCGTGCAGACGGGTGAAGACGAGTTCGACTACGGGTACGCCTTCTTCAGGGTGCAGGCCGACGGGAATGCCGCGGCCGTTATCACGGACGGAAAGCGAACCGTCTTCATGAATTTGCACGTCGATTGCAGTTGCAAAACCACCTAACGCCTCGTCCGCCGCATTATCAATTACTTCCTGACAGATATGGGTCGGGCTGTCGGTACGGGTGTACATGCCGGGACGTTCTTTGACCGGCTCCAAGCCTTTGAGGACGGTAATGCTGGATTCGCTGTATTGATTGTTTTTAGCCATAGGAATAATGTAAAGGCCGTCTGAAAGGATGAAAAACAACGCTTTCAGACGGCCTGAAAGCGTTTGGATTATAGGTTTTCTATTGGATTGCGCCGGATAAAGTCTTCATAGCTTTCTATGCCGCGCAAGAAACGGGAGAGTTCGGTTAATGCGTCCAAATACACGCCGCGCTTGAAGTCGATGACTTCGTCAACCGGCGCCCAGTATTGGTGCCAGCGCCAGCCGTCAAATTCAGGATGATGGCAGGCGCGGAGGTTGACGTCGCTGTCGCGGCCGACCAAACGCAAAAGATACCAAATCTGTTTTTGTCCGCGATATGAACCGCGCCATTCGCGGCGCACCCAGTGGCTGGGAACGTCATAACGCAACCAGTCGCGCGTACGGCCAACGATTTTGACATGTTGCGGCAGCAGGCCGACTTCTTCGTACAACTCGCGGTACATGGCGGTCTCAGGGCTTTCGCCCGGCTTGATGCCGCCTTGCGGAAATTGCCATGAATGTTCGCGTACGCGTTTGCCCCAAAAGACTTCGTTACGTTCGTTAATCAGGATAATACCGACATTGGGGCGATAGCCTTCTCTGTCTAACACGGGGTCGCCCTTCATTAAATTTAATCGTGCAATTTTCCCACAAATTGGGCGGTTTTGACAAATCTTGAGGCCGTCTGAATAAGCCCACAGTTTTTTCCAGACGGCATGAAACCGTTTTTCAAAAAATGTTGTTTATGAATAAAACCATAGCTTCAGGCCGTCTGAAAAATGAAATTTTTTTCTGCTTTAAGGTCTTGCATTCAAAAGCTTTTTGCCGTTTAATGCAAACCTTGCTGAATCAAGGGCAAAGGACACATGCCGGCCGCCCCCACAGTTTCCCTTTTGTAAGTGGCATCTGCCACCGCTGCAATATTTTTACCCCCCGAACAAAAGGTCTGAAACCATGAAAAAATCTTTGATGGCGGCGGCAATCGTGAGCCTCGTCTTGACTGCGTGCGGCGGCGGACAAGGAACCGCCGCAGAATCTTCCGCATCTCAAACCTCCTCTTCCCAAACCGATAAACTCAATATCTACAACTGGTCGGATTATGTCGATCCGGCCACGCTGTCTGCGTTTGAAAACAAAACACATATCAACGTCCGCTACGATTACTACGACAGCAACGAAGCGCTGGAAGCCAAGCTGCTGACCGGCAAGTCGGGTTATGACCTGGTTGCGCCGTCTATTGCTAATGTCGGCCGTCAGATTAAAGCAGGCGCGTATCAAAAAATCGACAAATCGCAAATTCCCGATTACGCCAATATCGATCCCGATTTGTTGAAAATGATGGAAACCGTCGATCCGGGCAACGAATATGCCGTCCCTTATTTCTGGGGCATCAATACGCTGGCGATTAACAAACAGCAGGTTCAAAAGGCTTTGGGTACGGACAAGCTGCCTGAAAATGAATGGGATTTGGTGTTTAACCCTGAATACACCCAAAAACTGAAATCCTGCGGCATCAGCTATTTCGACAGCGCCATCGAGCAGATTCCCTTGGCTTTGCATTATTTGGGCAAAGATCCGAACAGCGAAAACCCTGAGGACATCAAAGCCGCCGTCGATATGATGAAAAAAGTGCGTCCCGACATCAAACGCTTTACCTCGTCCGGCTATATCGACGACATGGCTGCCGGCAACCTTTGCGTATCGGTAGGCTATGGCGGCGATCTCAATATTGCCAAAACCCGTGCCAAAGAAGCCGGAAACGGCGTAGAAATCGAAGTATTGACACCGAAAAACGGCGTCGGTATTTGGGTGGATTCGCTGATGATTCCGCGTGATGCGCAAAATGTGGCCAATGCACACAAATACATCAATCACACGCTCAACCCGGAAACGGCGGCCAAAAACGGCAACTATGTGACTTATGCTCCGGCCAGCCGTCCGGCGCGTGATTTGATGGATGAAAAATATACTTCTGACGAATCGATTTTCCCAAGCAAAGAATTGATGGAAAAAAGTTTCATCGTCTCTCCCAAGTCAACCGATGCGAGCAAACTCAGCGTTCGCCTGTGGCAGGCTTTGAAAGCAGGGCGATAATTAAAATTGAAATTTGAATACTCAGGCCGTCTGAAACAGTTTTTCAGACGGCCTGAGTGTTATAATTGTCAACACTTTTCAAATATCCTATCAGGAGAAACCGCGTTATGAACAACTCAGTCATCACCGTCATCGGCAAAGACCGTGTGGGCATTGTGTACGACGTTTCCAAAATTTTGGCGGAAAACCAAATCAATATTCTCAACATCAGCCAACAGCTGATGGACGATTTTTTTACCATGATTATTTTGGTGGACACTTCAAAATGCCCCAAATCGCGTCAAGAGGTTTTGGATTTGTTTGCGGAAGAGAGCAAAAAACTCGCGCTTGATATCCGCATGCAAAACGAAGAAATCTTCCAAGCCATGCACCGTATTTAAGTCGGAGGGAGAGCCATGAGTATTCAATCCGGCGAGATTTTAGAAACCGTCAAAATGGTTGCCGACCAGAATTTTGACGTGCGCACCATTACCATCGGCATTGATTTGCACGACTGTATCAGCACCGACATCGATGTGTTGAACCAAAACATTTACAACAAAATCACTACGGTCGGCAAAGACTTGGTGGCAACGGCAAAATATCTGTCTGCCAAATACGGCGTGCCGATTGTGAATCAGCGCATTTCCGTTACGCCGATTGCCCAAATCGCGGCGGCAACCAAAGCCGATTCTTATGTCAGCGTGGCACAGACTTTGGACAAGGCAGCCAAAGCCATCGGCGTATCCTTTATCGGCGGTTTTTCCGCGCTGGTGCAAAAAGGCATGTCGCCTTCGGACGAAGTGCTGATCCGTTCTATTCCCGAAGCGATGAAGACTACCGACATCGTGTGCAGCTCCATCAATATCGGCAGCACGCGCGCCGGTATCAATATGGATGCGGTCAAGCTGGCAGGCGAAACCATCAAACGCACGGCTGAAATCACGCCCGAAGGTTTCGGCTGCGCCAAAATTGTCGTGTTCTGTAATGCAGTGGAAGACAACCCGTTTATGGCGGGTGCGTTTCACGGATCGGGCGAAGCGGATGCCGTTATCAATGTCGGCGTTTCCGGCCCGGGTGTCGTAAAAGCTGCGTTGGAAAATTCAGATGCAACGACATTGACCGAAGTTGCGGAAGTAGTGAAGAAAACCGCTTTCAAAATTACCCGCGTGGGCGAACTCATCGGCCGCGAAGCTTCAAAAATGCTGAATATCCCGTTTGGTATTCTCGACTTGTCGTTAGCACCAACCCCTGCCGTCGGCGACTCGGTGGCACGCATTCTTGAAGAAATGGGCTTGAGCGTCTGCGGTACGCACGGCACGACAGCGGCTTTGGCCTTGCTGAACGATGCCGTGAAAAAAGGCGGCATGATGGCTTCCAGCGCGGTCGGCGGTTTGAGCGGCGCGTTTATCCCCGTTTCGGAAGACGAGGGCATGATTGCCGCTGCTGAAGCTGGTGTGCTGACGCTGGACAAACTCGAAGCCATGACCGCTGTCTGCTCCGTTGGTTTGGACATGATTGCCGTCCCCGGCAACACGCCTGCTCATACCATTTCCGGTATCATCGCCGACGAAGCCGCCATCGGCATGATCAACAGCAAAACCACTGCCGTGCGCATCATTCCGGTAACCGGCAAAACCGTCGGCGACAGCGTCGAGTTCGGTGGCCTGTTGGGCTACGCGCCTGTGATGCCGGTTAAAGAAGGTTCGTGCGAAGTGTTTGTCAACCGAGGCGGCAGAATCCCGGCTCCGGTTCAATCAATGAAAAACTGATTGGATTGATAAATAAAAAAAGGCCGTCTGAAATTGATTTTCAGACGGCCTTTTATTTATAGCTATTTGGTAAAACGTTTTTAGAAAATAATATCTTGATTATTTCCCTTTTTTCAAAATACCGGATTCTGCAATTTTTTTGGCAATGTCTTTAGCTGATCTTTTCAGAACATCTTTGCTATTTCCTCCAAATACTCCCATTGCCAACATACCGTCAGTTTGAATATTACCGACAATTTTTCCGCTTTCTTTATCAACCAGTGTTGTAACGATTTTTGACGTTGCTTTGCCTGCGCCAAAGCCCACCCAATAACGCAGAGCACGGTTTCCTTCATTAAAGTTTTCGATATTGATATTAATATCTAAGTCATCGCCTACGGTATAACCGAGAGTGGTTAATTCATTGTTCAAGTATTGGGTAAAAAGTGCGCGTGTATCAGATGGAATATGATCTTGGGAAAGATCACGAATAGTGTAGCTATGGTAGCTTTTTTCTTTTTGTCCGAAATCAACAGTACTGGTTGTTGAACAAGCAGATAAAGCAAAGGCTAATGCCGTTAGTGTGAGTAGTTTTTTCATGGTAAAAGTTCTCTTTTTTAATTGATAAAATGCTTAAGTTTAAGCAAATCGAATTATCAATCATTTTTTCTTTTCTTTCAATTTATTATGCTTATATATTAAGGTAATTCAAAGTTTAGCTTTATATAAACAACAAAAGGCCGTCTGAAATTTCAGACGGCCTTTTATATTTGCAGGCTGATTATTTAAATATATTTTTAATAATGCCCATTACGCTGCGGGAAATGGCGTTGGTTACTTGGCGGTTGATTTGGCTGCCGATGGTGTCGGCAACGTTGTAGCCCAAACCTTGGCCGGATTTTTTGCGTCCGCCGCTCAAACCGCCGATCAGTCCGCCGAGAATGCCGGGATCGGCATTGGCAGCCTCTTTTTCTGCGGTTTTTTGCGCTTTTTCCTGCTCTTTGGCGGCATTTGTGGCTTCTTTTTCAGCGGCAGCCTGGCTGTCTGCTTCGGCCAATGCTTCAAAGGCGGAGTAGTTGTCCACCATGTCTTTGTAGGTTGGATACAAATCGTCGTTTTGGAACAGGCGGTTGCGTTCCTCTGCGGTAAGCGGGGTTAAGGAAGATTGCGGCGGCAGTATGAGGGCGCGTTCTACCGGCTCGGGCATACCTTTTTCATCAAGGAAGGAAACGAGGGCTTCGCCGACGCCGAGTTCGGCAATCGCTTCGGCAACTTTGATGTTTGGGTTGCTGCGGAAGGTTTCGGCAGCGGCTTTGACTGCTTTTTGGTCGCGCGGTGTGAAGGCACGCAGGGCGTGTTGTACGCGGTTACCCAGTTGGCCGAGAATAGTATCGGGCAAGTCGAGCGGGTTTTGGGTGACGAAATATACGCCCACGCCTTTGGAACGGATCAGGCGCACGACTTGTTCGATTTGTTCGACCAACGCATTGGCGGCATTGTCGAACATCAAATGCGCTTCGTCGAAGAACATCACAAATTTTGGTTTGTCCAAATCGCCGACTTCGGGCAGGGTTTCAAACAACTCCGCCAGCATCCACAGCAAAAACGCGCTGTACATACGCGGAGAGCACATTAGTTTTTCGGAATTAAGGATGTTGATGATGCCTTTGCCGTTGTCGGTTTGCATCCAGTCTTGCAGGTTGAGGGAAGGTTCGCCGAAGAATTTTTCTGCACCTTCGTTTTCCAAAGTCAGCAGTTGGCGTTGAATTGCGCCGATACTGGCGGCAGAAACGTTGCCGTATTGCGTGCGGTATTCCGAAGCATGGTCGGAAACGTGTTTCAACATGCTGCGCAGGTCTTTCAAGTCCAGAATGTGCCAGCCTCTGTCATCGGCAACTTTGAACACGAGGTTGAGCAGGCCTTCTTGCGTATCGTTCAGATTCATCAGGCGGGCCAAAAGCATAGGGCCCATTTCTGAAACGGTTACGCGTATGGGAATACCGGTTTCGCCGTAAACATCCCAAAAGCGCACGGGGAAATTTTGCAGCCAATGTTCGCCCAAATCAAACTCGGCGATGCGTTCGCCTACTTTGCCGCTGTTGGCACCGGCTTGCGCGATGCCTGACAAATCGCCTTTGACATCGACCAAGAATACAGGGACGCCTTCGCTGCTGAAGGCTTCCGCCATACGGCGTAGGGTCACGGTTTTACCCGTACCGGTCGCACCGGCGATCAAGCCGTGGCGGTTGGCCATTTTGCCTTGGATTTCGAGCGTTTTCCCGTCGGCACGCGCAATTTGAAATGTAGTCATGATTATTCCTTAGAATCCGTGATGTGAAACAATGTGTTGTCTTAAAAAACAAGCATTTTAACGTTTGCGGCGAGGGGATTCAACCAAGCGAAGTTTCAGACGGCCTTAAGTTTTGCAAAGGTTTTTTTGCAGTGATTGGACAAGGTTGAAATCTGCTATAATTCCATCCAATCCGCAACCGTCTGACAAGGCGGTTGTTTTCTTTGTTTTTTGAATATTTTTTACGAAAGCGAAAGTCGCAATGACTGCACAACAAGCCCCTTTGGGCGAAAAAACCATGGCCGTGCTGATGGCGATGTTGGTCGCGTTGATGCCGTTTTCTGTCGATGCTTATCTGCCTGCGATTCCCGAAATGGCGAAGTCGCTGGGTTCGGACATCCACCGTATCGAGCAAAGCCTGAGCTTTTTTATGTTTGGCGTGGCGTTTGGCCAGGTGGTCGGCGGTTCGATTTCGGATATTAAAGGTCGCAAACCGGTGGCCTTGGTGGGCTTGAGCATTTACTTTGCCGCCGTTGTCGGTTTGGCGATGGTGAATAATGTCGAGCAGCTGCTGAACTTGCGTGCCGTGCAGGCGTTTGGCGCAGGGATGACTGTGGTGATTTCCGGTGCGATGGTGCGCGATTATTATTCCGGACGCAAAGCCGCGCAGATGTTTGCCTTAATCGGCATTATTCTGATGATTGTGCCGCTGCTGGCGCCGATGATTGGTGCAGGCTTGCAGAATTTGGGCGGCTGGCGCATGATTTTCGGTTTTCTGGCCTGCTATTCGCTGCTGCTTTGGGGATTGATGTGGTATTTCCTGCCCAAGCCGCACCAAAAAGGCAAAATCAGCATGGATGTGTTCGGCGTGGTAGCCGGCAGGTTTAAACGTGTTTTGAGAACACGCGCCGCGATGGGCTATCTGTTTTTCCAAGCTTTCAGTTTTGGTTCGATGTTTGCCTTTTTGACCGAATCATCGTTCGTGTACCAACATCTGTATCATGTTTCACCAAACCAATATGCTTGGATATTTGCGCTCAATATCATTACCATGATGTCGTTTAACCGCGTTACCGCATGGCGTTTGAAAACCGGTACGCATCCGCAAAACATCCTCAAATGGGGCATTATCGTCCAATTTTCCGCCAATCTGCTGATGACGGTTTTGGTGTTGTCGCTGTCTTTGCCGCCTTTGTGGGCTTTAGTGCCATGTGTGATGTTTTCAGTCGGTACGCAAGGCTTGGTCGGTGCGAACACTCAGGCCTGCTTTATGAGCTATTTCAGTGCAGAGGGCGGCAGCGCAAATGCGGTTTTAGGCGTGTTCCAATCCCTTGTCGGCGCATCGGTCGGTATGGCAACGACTTGGCTGCATAATGGTTCCGCCTTGGTAATGGCCGGTATGATGTTAAGCTCGACCGTATGCGGTATCGTACTGTTGTGGATTTGCTCGCATCAGGCTTGGATGGAAAACGATAAAAAAGAATATGTTTAACCTTCAGGCCGTCTGAAAAACGGTTTCAGACGGCCTCGACTTTATATTGAAGAAATTAACCATGAGTACCAGCAAACAACGCCCCATCGGCGTATTCGATTCCGGTGTCGGCGGCTTGACCAACGTCCGCGCCCTGATGGAACGCCTGCCGATGGAAAACATCATCTATTTCGGCGATACCGCACGCGTTCCCTATGGCACCAAATCCCGCGCCACCATCGAAACCTTCGCCATGCAGATTGTCGATTTCCTGCTGGAAAACGATGTCAAAGCACTCGTCATCGCGTGCAACACCATCGCTGCCGTTGCCGGACAAAAAATCCGCCAAAAAGCAGGCAATATGCCCGTATTGGACGTCATTTCCGCCGGTGCGGAAGCTGCTTTGCAAACCACTAAAAACAACCGAATCGGCATTATCGCGACCAACACCACCGTCAACAGCAATGCCTACGCGCGTGCCATCCATTCAAAAAACAACGACACGCTGGTGCGCACACAAGCCGCGCCCCTGCTTGTGCCATTGGTAGAAGAAGGCTGGCTCGATCACGAAGTCACCCGCCTGACCGTGCGCGAATACTTGAAGCCGCTTTTGGCCGACGACATTGATACGCTGGTGTTGGGTTGTACCCACTTCCCACTGCTCAAACCGCTTATCGGCTGCGAAGCACAAAACGTTACCTTGGTCGACTCCGCCATCACCACCGCCGAAGCCACCGCCAAAGCCTTGGCACAAGCAGGTTTGCTGAACACAGAAAACGACAATCCGGATTACCGTTTCTACGTCAGCGACATCCCCCTGCGCTTCCGTACCATCGGCGAACGCTTCTTGGGCAGAAGTATGGAACAAATTGAAATGGTTACATTGGGTTGATGAGTAATATTAAAGGCCGTCTGAAATTTCAGACGGCCTTTGCTTTATAGCAAACTCGAAATTTAAGCCACGAAATCCAAGCCTATGTCCAACGAGCGGCTGCTGTGGGTCAGATAGCCGAGGGCGATACCGTCCACGCCGGTTTGCGCTACGCGCTTCAGGCGGTCGAAGCCGATGCCGCCCGATGCTTCGCAATAGACGGTGTGGGGGTGGGCGGTTTGCGTGTGGCAGCGGTTTGCGGCTTCTTTCAAGGTTTCGTCGTCCATGTTGTCCAGCAAAATCCGTTCCGCGCCCGCCGCGATGGCTTCGTCCAGTTGTGCCAATGTGTCCACTTCGATTTCCACGCAGGTCAACGGTCCGACCGCCTGTTTTGCCTGCTGCACGGCTTGGGCGATACTGCCGCAATAGGCGAGGTGGTTGTCTTTGATGAGCACGGCGTCGTCCAAGCCCATGCGGTGGTTTGTGCCGCCGCCTGCTCTGACGGCGTATTTTTGCAGGACGCGCAGCAGGGGGATGGTTTTGCGGCTGCACACGATGTCTGTACCGTATTCGGCGACTTCGGCAACGGCACGTGCGGTGGCGGTGGCGATGCCGCTCAAGTGCGTAAGGTAGTTGAGCGCGGTGCGTTCGGCGGCGAGCAGGGCGCGGGCGTTTCCTGCGATGGTGGCAAGTGTCTGACCTACGCAAACGGCTTGCCCATCTTGGATTTCGGCTTGGAAACGGACGGACGGATCCATCGTCTGAAAGGCAAGACGCGCCAAATCCATGCCGGCGATAACGCCGTCTTTGCGGCTGACGAGGAAAAGTTTGGCGGTTTTGTCGGGAGTGATAACGGCGGCGGACGTAACATCGCCTCGCCTGCCTAAATCTTCGCTCAAGGCTTGTTCTACCATGGGGCGCAACAGGGTATCGGGTAGAGGAAGAAGATTGTTTTCAGACGACATGAAGGTTCCTTTGTTGAAAAATATTGATATTTGCCTGATGGGACAAAATTTAATTTGAGGCCGTCTGAAAATCAGTTAGTGGCTACCCAGCGGCAGTCCAATATCAGAAATCAGCTGATCGGGTAGGACGTCGTCGCGGAATCGGTAAAGCTGTGCAGGACGGCCTTTACTGCCTGATACGCCGGTATCCGACGGCTCGATGAGGTTTTGCTGCTGAATCTGGCGGCGGAAGTTTTGCTTGTGCAGCAATCTGCCGCTGATGGCTTCGACGCTGTTTTGCAGTTGCAGCAGTGTGAATTCGGGCGGCATCAGTTCAAAAATCACGGGGCGGTATTTGATTTTGGCTCGTAGGCGGGATAAGGCTGTCGCCAGTACGCGGCGGTGGTCGTGGCGCATAGGCTGCCCCGTGAGTGAGAAATTGAAGTTTTCCTGAGACTCGGCTGCTTCCGCTATCAGGCCGCTTTCGTATAGCATTTCATAGCGTTGCAAAACGTATTCTTCCGACCAATTTTCAGGTTCTACCCCCCAGCACAATTGAATGCGCTTGAGCCGCTTCTGGCGCACTTCCTCCGTATCCGCCGAGTTTGCCCAAATGCGCAGGCGGCTGACGATGGTATCGCGCAGCCCGCCGTCAGTGCGCAAATCTTCCCACGGAAAATAGCAGTAGCAGTCCTGCCATTTCGCATCCGGGTGCAGGATGCTGTCGGCTGCCTCGCGCACCAGTCCCAAATAGCTGACGTACAAGACAGGTAGGCCTTGCTCGTTTTGACGGCGCGTATCTACAAACGTATAAAGCTGTTCTACATAGCCCATAGGCTGTGATGTCTGTTTGGCAACCCACATCCTGACTCCTGCTTGCAGAGAGTGGCGAAGCGGTGCAAGCAGGCCATTGGGTAATAGCTCTCCTTTGGCAACTGTCAAAACCCTCAAGCTGCCATTTGTAATGGCAATCAGTACAGGAACAAGCTCGACGATACTTTGCGTATTGGCTGCTGTTTCAGGATAGGCATCCATGCGTGGCTTTCATTCAAGAGGAAACCTTATTGTAAACCAAAGCGGTTTTCAGACGACCTTGCTTATTATACTCAATTTGAGCATAATATAAAAATATTTCAAAATATAAACGGCAAATCTTTATGCCGTCTGAAAAACCAGCCATAAGGAAGTCTCATGCAAACCGCCGCCCGCCGCTCGTTCGATTACGATATGCCCCTCATCCAAACACCGACTTCCGCCTGCCAAATCCGTCAGGCGTGGGCAAAGGTTGCCGACACGCCCGACCGCGAAACGGCAGGTCGTCTGAAAGACGAAATCAAGGCTTTGCTGAAGGAGAAAAACGCGGTCTTGGTAGCGCATTATTATGTTGATCCGCTGATTCAGGATTTGGCTTTGGAAACGGGCGGATGCGTGGGCGATTCGTTGGAAATGGCACGCTTCGGCGCGGAACACGAAGCCGATACGCTGGTGGTGGCGGGCGTACGCTTCATGGGCGAGAGCGCAAAAATCCTCTGTCCTGAAAAAACAGTGCTGATGCCTGATTTGGAAGCAGAATGTTCTTTGGATTTGGGTTGTCCGGAAGAAGCGTTTTCAGCGTTTTGCGACCAACACCCCGACCGCACGGTCGTTGTGTACGCCAACACTTCCGCCGCCGTGAAAGCGCGTGCCGATTGGGTGGTAACGTCTTCGGTGGCGTTGGAAATCGTATCGTATCTGAAATCGCGCGGTGAGAAGCTGATTTGGGGACCCGACCGCCACCTCGGCGACTATATCCGCCGCGAAACGGGCGCGGATATGCTGTTGTGGCAGGGTTCGTGCATCGTCCACAACGAATTCAAAGGGCAGGAATTGGCAGCGTTGAAGGCGGAACACCCCGACGCGGTGGTACTGGTTCATCCCGAATCGCCGCAAAGCGTCATCGAGCTGGGCGACGTGGTCGGCTCGACCAGCAAACTACTGAAAGCCGCCGTATCGCGCCCCGAAAAAAAATTCATCGTGGCGACCGATTTGGGCATCCTGCACGAAATGCAAAAGCAGGCGCCCGACAAAGAATTTATCGCCGCACCGACGGCGGGCAACGGCGGAAGCTGCAAAAGCTGCGCGTTCTGCCCGTGGATGGCAATGAATTCGCTGGGCGGCATCAAACACGCCCTGACGAGCGGGCACAACGAAATCCTGTTGGACAGAAAGCTGGGCGAAGCCGCCAAACTGCCTTTGCAGCGTATGCTCGACTTCGCGGCAGGGCTGAAGAAAAAAGATGTGTTCAACGGCATGGGACCCGCCTGATTTGCTGTCAATATTGCCGTTTCAGACGGCCTCTCAAACAAGGACAACACCATGCAAACCGATTGCGACGTATTGATTGCCGGAAACGGGCTGGCGGCACTGACGCTCGCCCTGTCGCTGCCTGAATCGTTCCGCATCGTCATTTTGTGCAAAAACCGGCTGGACGACACCGCCAGCCGTCATGCGCAAGGCGGGATTGCGGCGGCGTGGTCGGGAGAGGACGACATCGAAAAACACGTCGCCGATACTTTGGAAGCGGGCGCAGGTTTGTGCGACGAAGCTGCCGTCCGCACCATCCTGTCGCAAGGCAAACCGGCAATCGAATGGCTGCTGGCGCAGGGCGTGGCATTCGACCAAAATAATAATGACTTGCACCTGACGCGCGAAGGCGGGCACACCTGCCGCCGAATCGCCCACGTCGCCGACTACACGGGCGAAGCAGTCATGCAGAGCCTGATTGCCCAAATACGCCGCCGCCCGAGCATCCGCGTTTGCGAGCGGCAGATGGCGTTGGACATCCAAACCGAATCGGGTGCAGCGTGCGGACTGACCGTCCTCGACCGCCGAGCGCAAGAAACCTACAGCATCCGTGCCAGCCATACCGTACTCGCAGGCGGCGGCTTGGGACAGATTTACGCCGCCACCACCACGCCGCCCGAATGCACGGGCGACGCCATCGCCATGGCGATACGCGCAGGTTGCGCAGTCGAAAACCTCGAATTTATCCAATTCCACCCTACAGGCTTGGCAAGGTCGTCTGAAAACGGCCGTACCTTCCTGATTTCCGAAGCCGTACGCGGCGAAGGCGGCATCCTGACCAACCAAGCGGGCGAACGGTTTATGCCGCATTACGACCGCCGCGCCGAACTCGCGCCGCGTGACATCGTTGCCCGCGCCATCGCCGCCGAAATCGCCAAGCAAACGCAAGACTTCGTCTCGCTCGACATCAGCCGCCAACCCGCAGCGTTCGTCCGCCAGCATTTCCCGTCCATCCATCGGCACTGCCTGTCCCAATGCGGCTTGGACATCACGCGCCAAGCCATCCCCGTCCGCCCCGTGCAACACTATACCTGCGGCGGCATCCAAACCGACCCCAGCGGCAGAACCTCCCTGCCGCAGCTCTACGCCTTAGGTGAAACAGCCTGCACCGGCTTGCACGGAGCCAACCGCCTCGCCAGCAACTCCCTACTCGAATGCGTCGTTACCGCCAGACTTGCCGCCCAAACCATCGCGGACGGACAAGCATTCCAAGCTGTACCGTCCCAAAGGTCGTCTGAAAGCCCCTCTGTTGAAGCAGGTATCTTTTCAGACGACCTCCAAAACACCTTCAGCCGTCCCGCCCTGCAAGCGTTCAACCAACGCCATCTCGGCATCCTCCGCAACGATACCGGCCTGAGCCGCGCCATCGCCCAACTGCGGCTTTGGAAGCAAAACCAAGCCGAGCCGCACACCGCGTCTGAATACGAAAACCGCAACCTACTCGAATGCAGCCTCGCTGTCGCCCAAGCCGCATACAGGCGGAGACAGAACATAGGCGCGCATTTTAATAGTGATTGTTAAGGTTGGCAGGTCATAGAAAGTCGTTCAAATAAATTTGAATAGCATGGTTGAAAAGTTGGTATTCAGTCTTTATGGTTGCGTAAGTTGGGTTATCATTCTGTTCTAAAATCAGAAAGGCCGTCTGAAATATTTTTTAGACGGCCTTTTACTTCCTTAATATTTTATCTGTCTGATTGTTCCCATACGTTTTGCAGGTAGGCGTAGGTCAGGTCGGCAGTGTCGGATACCAGCGCGATGTCGCTGCCCAAATCTTCGGCTTTGCCCACGCCGATGGGCAATGCGCCGGCGGCTTTGATGGCGGCGACGCCGGCGGCGGCGTCTTCAATGCCAATGCATTGGCGGATGTCCGCGCCTACGCCCTCGGCTGCTGCGAGGAAGATGTCGGGGGCGGGTTTGGAATGCGCGACGGCGGCAGGGTCGGCAATGGCGTCGAAGAAGTGGGTCAGCCCCATGCGTTCCAGCAGAAACGGACCGTTTTTACTGGCGGACGCGAGGGCGATTTTTTTGCCGTTTGCTCTCAATGCTTCCAGCAGCGGCAAAATGCCGGGGTATACGTCTTCGGGTTTGACTGCCTGAATCATCTCGACGTAGTTGTCGTTTTTACGGCGGGTCAGTTCGGCAAACTCGACTTCGCTGACGGTTTTGCCGCCGTGCGCGAGGATGCGTTTGAGCGAATCGTCGCGCGATACGCCTTTGAGTTGCTCGTTAAACTTGCGGTCGATGCTGATGCCCAGTTCTTCGGCAAGCTTTTTCCATGCGCGGTAGTGGTATTCGGCGGTGTCGGTAATGACGCCGTCGAGGTCAAATAGGACTGCGGTAAAAGTCATTTTGTGCCCTCCTTATTTTTCCAACGCGACAGTGTGGCTGCCGTTGAGCGTGATGTCTTTGCCGTACACCTGCAAATCTAGCGGCTCGCCTTTGAGCAGGGTGAAGACGACGTTTTCTTTGCCGACGGCGACTTTAATCAGACGGCCTCGGTAGTTGATATGGAAGGCGTAGCCTGTCCATGCGCTCGGCAGGAACGGTGCGAAGCTGAGTTTGCCGCCCCAAGTTTTCATTTGGGCGAAACCTTGGACGATGGCGAGCCACGAGCCGGTCATAGAAGTAATGTGCAGGCCGTCTTCGGTGTCGTTGTTGTAGTTGTCCAAGTCCAGGCGGGCAGTGCGCTGGTACATTTCCACGGCTTTTTCTTCTTTGCCCAGTTCGGCGGCGAGGATGGAGTGGATACATGGAGACAACGAGCTTTCATGAACGGTCATCGGTTCGTAGAAGTCGAAGTTGCGGCGTTTTTCGTCGATATTGAAACGGTCGCCGAAGAAGTAGATGCCTTGCAATACGTCCGCCTGTTTGATGAAGGGCGAACGCAGGATTTTGTCCCACGACCATTTCTGGTTGAGCGGCAAATCGTCGGGCGAAAGCGCGGACACGGGGCGGATGTCTTTGTCGAGGAAGCCGTCGTGTTGGACGAATACGCCGAGTTCTTCGTCATGCGGACGGTACATATTCGCGCTGATGTCCGCCCATTTTTCCAGCTCGGCGGCACTCACGTTCAAATCCGGACGCGGGTATTTCGCCAAGGCTTCGTGGGTGTAATCCAATACCCATGCAGCGAGGGTGTTGGTGTACCAGTTGTTGTTGATGTTGTTTTCGTATTCGTTCGGGCCGGTTACGCCGTGAATCATGTATTTGCCGTTGCGTTTGGAAAAGTGGACGCGGTCCGCCCAGAAGCGGGACACTTCGACCAAGACTTCCAAGCCTTCTTTGGCAAGATAGCTTTCGTCGCCGGTGTAGTTGGTGTAGTTGTAGATGGCGTAAGGAATCGCGCCGTTGCGGTGGATTTCCTCGAAGGTGATTTCCCATTCGTTGTGGCACTCGATGCCCGTAAACGTCACCATCGGATAGAGTGCGCCTGCCAAGCCTTGTTCGCGCGCGTTGTGTTGCGCCTGCGGCAGTTGGTTGCGGCGGTATTGCAGCAGGTTGCGGGTAACTTCGGGTTCCGCTAGTGCGAGGTAGAGCGGCACGGCGTAGGCTTCGGTGTCCCAATAGGTCGCGCCGCCGTATTTTTCGCCGGTAAAACCTTTGGGGCCGATATTCAGGCGCGCGTCTTCGCCGTAGTAGGTGGAGAACAGTTGGAACAGGTTGAAGCGGATGCCTTGTTGCGCTTCGTCGCTGCCTTCGATGACCACGTCGGCGATTTCCCAACGGTGCAGCCAGCCTGCTTTGTGTGCGTCCAGCAAGGTTTCAAATGCAACGCCTGCGATTTTTTCCGACAAGGCGCGACCTGCGGCTTTCACTGCTTCCAAGCCCTGATAATCGCGGCTGGTAGTAACAATCACGCGTTTTTCAAAGGTTTCGGGCGTGCTGCCGACTTTAGCTTCAAAAGAATTGGAGACCTGCCAGTCGGTTTGGCTGCCGCCAAGGGCTTTGAAGCTGCCGGCGAAGGTTTGCTCGGCGTTGACGATGAATTGTTCCACGCCGAAGGGATTAGCGACGGTTTGGGTGGCAATGTAGGAGAGGCCGTCTGAAACGCCTTTGTCCAATACCTGCCAGAATTTTTCTTCATAGTTGGAGTCTTCGTTTTTCACATCGGCGTCGATGATGGAATCGATGCGGACTTGGTGGGTTTTGCCGTCAACGGATACGGCTTCCCAGCGGATAACCGCCAGCTCTTTTTGCGCGACGGACAGGAATTTGCACACATCGAAACGCACGCCGAATACGGTGAACGAGCGGCGCAACACGCCGTGCTGCATATCGAGTTCGATGGAGAAGTCGGCAACGTCGTTTTTCGCCAAGTCCACTTCCTGATTGTCGACAAAGATTTTAACTTTGCTGAAATTGAGCGCATTGATGGCTTTGCCAAAATATTTAGGATAGCCGTTTTTCCACCAACCGACGCGGGTTTTGTCGGGGAACCAAACACCGGCGATGTAGGTGCCCAAGTGGCTGTCGGCGGAGTAGGTTTCTTCAAAGTTGCCGCGCATACCCATATAGCCGTTGCCCAAACTGGTCAGGCTCTCTTGCAGCCGTTTGTATTCTTTTTCCAGTTTTGCCGAACGCAATGTCCAAGGGCTGATTTCCATGATTCTTGTGTACATTTATGAAGCTCCTGTTATTAAAATCGTAAGTTCGGCAAAGGTTTCAGACGGCCTTTGCCGATGGTATGGATGGATTATTCGCCGTGGGTCTCTTTAATCAGACATACAGAGAAGGCTCCCAGCAGCAAGACTGCTGCTGCAACCAAGAACATGGTTGCCTGATGGCTGCCCAGCATAGGGAAGAGGATAAAGCTCAGCAGGGAGGCGACGATTTGAGGCATACAGATAGAGCCATTAAACAGACCCAAATAAGTACCCATGTGTTTGCCGGAGAGGGCATTGGTTACAATCGTCAAAGGATAGGTAATGATACCTGCCCACGCGATGCCGATTAAGGTATAAGACAGGATTAATGCGTATTGATTGTGGATAAAGAAAATAGAGAAGAAACCGAGCGCGCCCAGAGCCAGACAACCGAAATAACCGGCTTTATGGTATTTATTCGGTACTTTTGCCAGAATAAACGAACATATGACGGCAGCAATGGATTGCACCGCCGCCAAAACGCCGTACCAGTTGCCTGCTTCTTGGTAGCCTACGGAAGAGGCATCGGTTGTCTGCCAAACGTTTTCTGCAATCGCGCCTGCCGAGTAAGTCCACATATATTGGAAGGCGAACCAGCAGAAGAATTGCACCAAAGTCACCGTCCAAAACGCTTTAGGCGCGGTTTTCAAAAGTTCGAACCAGTTGGCTTTTTCCTGATTCGCGGCGACATCGATGCCGTGATAGCGGGCGTAGGTTTCCGGATCGTATTCTTTGACTTTGAAGATGGTGAACGCACTGGTAATAATCAGCAACGCTGCGCCCACATAGAATGCTACGACCACGGTTTGCGGTACGACGCCTTTTTCGGCCGTGTTCGCCAAACCGATATACGCAAACACAAACGGCAGAATCGCCGCCACAACCGCGCCCGTATTCGCTAAGAAACTTTGAATCCCGTAGGCGTAGCTTTTCTGCTCCTCGTTGACCATGTCGCCGACCATCATTTTAAACGGCTGCATTGCCATATTGGAGGATACGTCCAACAGCGCAATCATCAGCGCGCCAAACGACAAAGCCGCCAAGGAAGCGTAGCCAAAACCGAAGCTGCCCGAGTTCGGCATCAGAATCATGACGATAACCGCAATCAGCGTACCGTAAAGCAGATAGGGCAGACGGCGGCCGCCCAGGCGCGGCATCCAGGTGCGGTCTGAGTAGTAGCCCACAATCGGCTGAACCAACATACCGGCCAGCGGCGGCAGAATGAAAAACCAGCCCAAATTGTGCGGGTCGGCGCCTAAAGTTTGAAAAATTCGGCTCATTTGTGAGCTTTGCAGGGTAAAGGCCGTCTGAACGCCGAGATAGCCGAAGCTCAGCATCCAAATCGTACTTTTTGCCAGTGACGGCAAACCTTGTTTTGCTGTTTTTTGCGTATGTTCCGACATGAGGTAAATCCTTTTTTTGAAAAGTATTTTTATTGAGAAATCTGAAATGTTCCTTGGTGTGGTGTTCTCTGTCGTTATTGTTTGTGTACGTACTTTCAAGGATATAGGTGCATTTTATGAAGCGCGCCAGATATTGGCAATGCCAGTTCAAGGATAAACTGGCTTAAATCAAATTTTCTGCGGTTTGGCATTGATACCGTCGGGCAATGAGGGTATCGATTCGGCTCGGTGTATATTTTGATGCTTATTTCTATTTTCAGACGGCATTTGAACAAGCAAGTATTTGGGCAATAGGTTAAAATGGGCCGTCTGAAATTTGTTTGACGGAAACGAGAAAACTATGTCCCAACAATACGTCTATTCTATGCTGCGCGTGAGCAAGGTTGTGCCGCCGCAGAAAACCATTATTAAAGACATTTCCCTTTCATTTTTTCCCGGTGCAAAAATCGGTTTGCTCGGTTTGAACGGTGCGGGTAAATCTACTGTACTGCGGATTATGGCGGGAGTGGATAAAGAATTTGAGGGCGAAGCCGTGCCGATGGGCGGCATTAAAATCGGCTACCTGCCGCAAGAGCCTGAGCTTGATCCTGAGAAAACCGTACGCGAGGAAGTGGAAAGCGGTTTGGGCGAAGTGGCTGCCGCTCAGAAACGCTTGGAAGAAGTGTATGCCGAGTATGCCAATCCTGATGCGGATTTTGACGTGTTGGCGGAAGAACAAGGCCGCTTGGAAGCGATTATTGCGGCGGGTTCGTCTACCGGCGGCGGTGCGGAACACGAATTGGAAATCGCTGCCGACGCGCTGCGTCTGCCTGATTGGGATGCCAAAATCGGCAATTTGTCCGGCGGTGAAAAACGTCGTGTGGCTTTGTGCAAACTCTTGTTGAGCAAGCCCGATATGCTTTTGTTGGACGAGCCGACCAACCACTTGGACGCAGAATCTGTCGAATGGCTGGAGCAATTCTTGGTACGCTTCCCAGGTACCGTGGTTGCGGTAACGCACGACCGCTACTTCCTCGACAACGCCGCCGAATGGATTTTGGAACTCGACCGCGGACACGGTATTCCGTGGAAAGGCAATTACTCGTCTTGGCTGGAGCAGAAAGAAAAACGTTTGGAAAACGAGGCGAAATCCGAAGCTGCGCGCGTGAAAGCGATGAAGCAGGAATTGGAATGGGTGCGCCAAAATGCCAAAGGCCGCCAAGCCAAGTCCAAAGCGCGTTTGGCGCGTTTTGAAGAAATGAGCAACTACGAATACCAAAAACGCAATGAAACGCAGGAAATCTTTATCCCTGTTGCCGAGCGTTTGGGTAACGAAGTGATTGAATTTGTGAACGTTTCCAAATCGTTTGGCGATAAAGTGTTGATTGACGATTTGAGCTTCAAAGTACCTGCTGGCGCGATTGTTGGCATCATCGGTCCGAATGGCGCAGGTAAATCGACGCTGTTTAAAATGATTGCGGGCAAAGAGCAGCCTGATTCCGGCGAAGTGAAAATCGGGCAAACCGTGAAAATGAGCTTGATTGACCAAAGCCGCGAAGGTTTGCAAAACGACAAAACCGTGTTCGACAACATTGCTGAAGGCCGCGACATTTTGCAGGTTGGTCAGTTTGAAATCCCTGCCCGCCAATATTTGGGACGCTTCAACTTCAAAGGCAGCGACCAAAGCAAAATCGCAGGTCAATTGTCTGGCGGCGAACGCGGCCGTCTGCACTTGGCAAAAACCTTGTTGAGCGGCGGCAATGTCTTGCTGCTGGACGAACCGTCCAACGACCTCGACGTAGAAACTCTACGCGCGTTGGAAGACGCATTGTTGGAATTTGCCGGTAGCGTGATGGTGATTTCGCACGACCGCTGGTTCCTCGACCGTATCGCTACGCATATCTTGGCTTGTGAAGGCGACTCTAAATGGGTGTTCTTTGACGGCAACTATCAGGAATACGAAGCCGACAAGAAACGCCGTTTGGGCGAAGAGGGCGCGAAACCGAAACGTATCCGTTACAAACCGGTAACACGTTAATTAGGTTTGAACCAAAAGGCCGTCTGAAACTTTTAATGTTTCAGACGGCCTTTTATTTTTGATGTTTATGATTGTTTTCTTAATTGCGGATGATTTTCCAATGTATCAATGATGATTTCAATCATGCGGGGGGCGGTTTGCGCCAAATCGAAGCCTTGACCTGAAGAAAGCCAGCGCCAAATCAAGCCGTCTAATGAAGACTTGATGAAGATGACTGCCATATCGATATCTAAATTATCCGCCAACGCTTTTTGTTGTACCGCATCAGTCAGGACAGCAACGATTTTTTCACGCCATAGCGATTGGTGTTTTTTAGCGATGGCAATGACCGCCTCGTTTTGCTCGGTGTGTTCGCATTTTAAAAACAAAATGCTGTGGAATTTATAGTGAAGATCGTTGTGTTGCAGGCGCTCGAAGAAACGGGTCAGAGTTAGTCGGAAGCTTGACCAAGCCTGTTCGTTATTGTTGTTCGAGTCTTCTTTTATGCAGCTTTCGATGTCGTCGCAAATCCGTTGGAACAAGGCGTCAAACAAATCTTCTTTGTTTTTGAAATGCCAATACAGCGCGCCGCGCGTTACGCCTGCGGCTTGGGCAATTTCGTTAAGCGAGTTGCGGGCAATGCCTTTCTGATAAAACGTATCCAATGCGGCAAGCATGAGATATTCTTTGGTTTTTAAGGCTTCGGTTTTGGTTCTTCTCATAGTTGTTTTGTGGGGAATGTAAATTTATGGTTCGGATTATAAAAAATTACTTCTGAAAATGCAAGAATGTATGTATAATTTAATTCAATACTTGATAGTGTTTCTCAACACTATATAATCAGCCTGTTTTTCAT
Source organism: Neisseria sp. HMSC067G12 (assembly GCF_001812725.1). Lineage (NCBI taxonomy): Bacteria > Pseudomonadati > Pseudomonadota > Betaproteobacteria > Neisseriales > Neisseriaceae > Neisseria > Neisseria sp. HMSC067G12. The sequence goes on from NZ_KV810202.1 coordinate 28,633, forward strand.
AAAAGCAGGCAATTTCTGTTTGCGAAATATGAGATTAAAGTAATCAATTTTTAATTAGTCAAACCCTTATTTATCATAGAGATAGGAAAATTATGGCTCTTTATGCTTCTAAAATGATGCGTGTCGTATCGATTGCGGCGGCTACTGCATTGGCGCTTTCTGCTTGCGGCAAAGGCGATGAGAAGGCAGCCGGCCAACAGGCGCAAGGCAGTCAGCAACAGCAAAATCAACCTGCCCCTGAAGTCCGCGTGGTTACCGTGCATCCGGAAACCGTTGCATTGACAACCGAGTTGCCGGGCCGTCTGGAATCATTGCGTACTGCTGAAGTTCGCGCCCAAGTCGGCGGTATTTTGCAAAAACGCCTATTCCAAGAGGGCAGCTATGTGCAAGCCGGTCAGCCTTTATACCAAATCGACAGCTCGACTTATGAAGCAAACTTAGAAAGCGCACGCGCCCAGTTGGCGAGTGCGCAAGCGACTTTGGCCAAAGCGAATGCCGACTTGGCCCGCTACAAACCGCTGGTTGCCGCCGATGCCATCAGCCAACAGGAATATGATGCAGCCGTAACCGCCAAGCGCTCAGCCGAGGCAGGCGTCAAATCTGCACAAGCAGCTATCAAATCTGCCGGTATCAGCCTGAACCGCTCCCGCATTACTGCGCCGATTTCCGGCTTTATCGGTCAATCTAAAGTTTCTGAAGGTACGCTGTTGAATGCCGGCGATACCACCGTTTTGGCCACCATCCAACAAACCAATCCGATGTATGTCAACGTTACCCAATCTGCCAGTGAGGTTATGAAACTGCGTCAACAGGTTGCTGAAGGCAAATTGTTGGCGGCAAACGGCGCGATTGCAGTGGACATCAAATTTGACGACGGTACGGTTTACCCTGAAAAAGGCCGTCTGCTGTTTGCAGATCCGACTGTTAACGAAACGACCGGTCAAATTACCTTGCGCGCTGCCATTCCTAATGACAGAAATATCTTGATGCCGGGCTTGTATGTACGCGTATTGATGGAGCAAGTGGCTGTTGATAATGCATTTGTAGTGCCGCAACAAGCAGTTACCCGCGGTACAAAAGATACTGTGATGGTGGTGAATGACAAGAGCGAAATGGAAGCGCGTGTCGTGACCGTAGCCCAACAGCAAGGTACTAATTGGGTGATTACAGACGGCCTGAAAGACGGCGACAAAGTGGTTGTCGAAGGTACCAGCATTGCCGCTATGTCAGGTGCTAAAAAGGTAACGCCGAAAGAATGGACGCCGCCTGCAAACGCCGCAGCGGCAACCCCGGCAGTTTCAGACGGCCAGGCTGCATCCGAGGCCAAGCCTGAAGCTAAAGCTGCATCTGAAGCCAAATAAGGAACGCGTGAATGTCTAAGTTTTTTATTGACCGCCCCATCTTTGCATGGGTTATTGCGATTTTTATCATCGCAGCGGGTATTTTCGGCATTCAAAAACTGCCAATTTCCCAATATCCGTCCGTTGCAGCACCGACCATTACTTTGAGCGCTACTTATCCGGGCGCTTCTGCTCAGGTAATGGAAGACAGCGTACTGGCCGTTATCGAACGTAATATGTACGGTGTGGAAGGTTTGGACTATATGACGACTTCTGCTAATTCCAGCGGCAGCGGCAGCGTCAGTCTGACGTTTACACCGGAAACCAATGAAGATTTGGCGCAGGTAGACGTGCAGAACAAATTGTCGGAAGTGTTGTCCACATTGCCCTCTACCGTACAGCAATATGGTGTAACCGTATCTAAAGCGCGTTCCAACTTCTTGCAAGTGGTCATGCTTTCTTCTGAAAAGCAATCCATTGAGGAAATGAACGATTACGCCCAGCGCAATATCATTCCTGAACTGCAGCGTATCGACGGCGTAGGGCAGGTACAATTGTTTGGTGCGCAACGCGCCATGCGTATTTGGGTTGACCCGAAAAAACTGCAAAACTACAACCTGTCTTTTGCAACGGTAACCAACGCACTGGCTACTCAAAATATCCAAATTTCTGCAGGCTCTATCGGCTCTTTGCCGGCGGCTGCAGGTCAGACCATTTCAGCAACTGTGACGGCTCAAGGTCAGCTGAGCACTGCTGAAGAGTTTGGCAACATCATTTTGGTATCCAATACTGACGGCTCGAATGTCTATCTGAAAGACGTTGCCAAAGTCAGCTTGGGTATGCAGGACTATTCTACTTCCACACGTTTGAACGGCGTGAATACCACCGGTATGGCAGTGATGCTGTCCAACAGCGGTAACGCTTTGGCAACGGCGACTGCCGTGAAAGAAAAAATGGCAGTTTTGCAGAAGTATTTTCCAGACGGCATGAGCTGGAAAGTTCCTTACGATACTTCCAAATTTGTGGAAATTTCGATTGAGAAAGTGATCCATACGCTTTTGGAAGCCATCGTATTGGTATTCTTAGTGATGTATCTCTTCCTGCAAAATATCCGCTATACGCTGATTCCGACTATTATCGTGCCGATTTCCCTGTTGGGCGGTTTTGCCTTTATCTCATATATGGGTATGTCGATTAACGTATTGACCATGTTTGCGATGGTATTGGTAATTGGTATTGTGGTCGATGATGCGATTGTGGTCGTTGAAAACGTTGAGCGTATTATGGCGAGCGAAGGTCTGCCGCCTAAGGCTGCAACCAAAAAAGCGATGGGTCAGATTTCCGGCGCGGTTATCGGTATTACTGCCGTGTTGATGTCCGTATTTGTGCCGCTGGCGATGTTTAGCGGTGCAACCGGTAACATTTACAAACAGTTTGCCTTGACTATGGTGGCATCGATCGGCTTCTCCGCATTTCTTGCCTTGACGCTGACTCCGGCATTGTGTGCCACCATGCTCAAACCGATTCAGAAGGGTCATCACGAAGAGAAAAAAGGTTTCTTCGGTTGGTTTAACAAGAAATTCGACAACTGGACACACGGCTACGAAGGCTGGGTTGCCAAAGTCTTGCGCAAGACTTTACGCATGATGGTTGTCTATATTGGTTTGACTGTTGTGGGCGTATTCCTGTTTATGCGTCTGCCGACTTCCTTCTTGCCGACTGAAGACCAAGGTAACTTGATGTTGAGCGTACAGCTGCCTGCCGGCGCAACCAAAGAGCGTACCGATGCAACTTTGGCTCAAATCACTCAACTGGCGAAATCTGTACCTGAGATCGAGAACATTATTACCGTTTCCGGCTTTAGTTTTAGCGGTTCCGGCCAAAACATGGCTTTGGGCTTTGTCATTCTGAAAGACTGGAGCGAACGTACTGCTCCGGGCAGCGATGCGACTTCTATTTCCGGTAAGTTGACCGGTATGATGATGGCTACGCTGAAAGACGGTTTCGGTTTGGCGATTGTGCCTCCTGCCATTATGGAATTGGGTACAGGCTCCGGCTTAACGATTTACCTGCAAGACCGTAACAACAGCGGCCATGCTGCATTGTTGGCCAAGCGCAATGAGCTGATTGACAAAATGCGCAAAAGCGGTTTGTTTAACCCAAGTACCGTTCGTGCGAGCGGTTTGGAAGATGCGCCTCAGTTGAAAATCGACATCGACCGCTCTGCCGCAGCCGCACAAGGTATTTCGTTCTCTGACATCCGTACTGCTTTGGCTTCTTCTTTGGGTTCGTCTTATGTAAACGACTTCCCGAATCAAGGCCGTCTGCAACGCGTGATGGTACAAGCTGATGCGAGTGCCCGTATGCAGCCTGCCGATATTCTGAACTTGACCGTGCCGAATAAATCCGGTGTTGCCGTACCGCTTTCTACCATTGCTACTGTTTCTTGGGAAAACGGTATGGAACAAAGCGTCCGCTTCAATGGTTATCCTGCAATGGAGCTTTCCGGCTCGCCTGTTAATGGCGTGTCTTCCGGTCAAGCCATGGCTGCGGTACAGCAAATGGTTGATGACATGGGCGGCGGTTACAGTCTGGAATGGGGCGGTCAGTCTCGTGAAGAGGCCAAAGGCGGATCGCAAACTGTCGTATTGTACGCATTGGCTGCTGCCGCTGTATTCTTGGTATTGGCTGCTTTGTATGAAAGCTGGTCTATCCCGTTGGCGGTTATCCTTGTGATTCCGTTGGGCTTGATTGGCGCGGCATTGGGCGTGACCGGCCGCAACATGTTTGAAGCGCTGCTGGGCAGTATTCCGGCATACGCCAACGATATCTACTTCCAAGTCGGTTTCGTTACGGTGATGGGTTTGAGTGCGAAAAACGCGGTTTTGATTATTGAGTTTGCCAAAGACCTGCAAGCGCAAGGCAAGAGCGCGCTTGAAGCTGCGCTTGCCGCCGCACACTTGCGTTTCCGTCCGATTATCATGACTTCGTTTGCCTTCATCTTGGGCGTGGTACCGCTTTATGTTGCCAGCGGTGCCAGCTCCGCCAGCCAACGTGCGATTGGTACGACCGTGGTCTGGGGTATGTTGATCGGTACGATTCTGTCTGTGTTCCTTGTGCCTTTGTTCTATGTGGTTGTGCGCAAATTCTTTAAAGAAACCGCACACGAGCATGAGATGGCCGCCAAACACGCCGCTGAAGCCGGCATGATTGAAGACGGTAAACAAGATTCAGACAAGCACTAAAGCAAAGGCCGTCTGAAAAATTTTCAGACGGCCTCAAAATGCTAAAGGATTCTAAAATGAAGAAGATTACATTCAAACCTGTACTGACCGCCGTTGCCGCCGCCGTGGCTTTGTCGGCCTGTACCATGATGCCGAAATATGAGCAGCCTCAAGTTGCCGTGGCCGATACGTTTAAATACGACACTGTTGACGACGGTATCCGTGCAGCCGAATTGGGTTGGCAAGATTACTTTGCCGATCCTCGCCTTCACCGCCTGATCGACATCGCATTGGAACGCAATACCGATTTGCGTACAGCCGCGCTGAATGCGGAAATCTACCGCAAGCAATACATGATTGCGCGTAATAATTTGTTGCCAACCGTCAATGCCAGCGGTACAGGTTCGCGTCAAGGCAGTTTGAGTGGCGGCAGCGTTAGCAGCCAATACAGCGTGGGTTTGGGCGCAGCCTCTTATGAGCTTGACCTCTTCGGCCGTGTCCGCAGCACCAGCGAAGCCGCGTTGCAAGGTTATTTCAATGTGGCCGCCAACCGCGATGCCGCGCATCTGACCTTGATTTCTACCGTTGCCAAAGCCTACTTTAACGAACGCTACGCTGAAGAAACCATGGCATTGGCACAACGCGTATTGCAAACCCGTGAAGCGACTTACAAGCTCTCGCAATTACGCCATAAAGCCGGTGTGATTTCCGCCGTTGATTTGCGCCAACAGGAAGCCCTGATTGAATCGGCCAAAGCCGATTACGCATCTGCGGTAAAAAACCGCGAGCAAGCGCGAAATTCCTTGGCTATGTTGATTAATCAACCTTTGCCTGAAGACTTGCCTGCCGGTTTGCCTTTGAACAAACAGTTCAAAATGACCAAACTGCCTGCCGGTTTGAGTTCGGACCTGTTGCTCAACCGTCCGGATATCCGTGCGGCCGAACACGCGCTCAAACAAGCCAATGCCAATATCGGTGCGGCACGTGCGGCGTTTTTCCCGCGCATCAGCCTGACCGGTTCTGTCGGTACCGCTTCCGGCGAGTTGAGCGGCCTGTTTAAGAGCGGCACGGGTATTTGGGCTTTTGCACCATCCATCACTCTGCCTATCTTTGATTGGGGCACAAACAAAGCCAATCTTGACGTAGCCAAACTGCGCCAACAGGCACAAATCGTTGCTTATGAAGCCGCTGTTCAATCCGCATTCAAAGACGTTTCCAATGCGTTGGTTGCACGCGAACAGCTGGATAAAAGCTATGCCGCTTTGAGCAAACAAAGCCGTGCCTACAACGACAGCCTGCGCCTCATCAGCCTGCGCTACAAACATGGCGTATCCAGTGCATTGGATTTGCTGGATGCCGAGCGCAGCAGTTACGGCGCAGAAACTGCTCTTTTGGCTAATCAGCTGACCCGTTTGGAAAACCTTGCCGATTTGTATAAAGCACTTGGCGGCGGTTTGAAACGCGAAACCAAAGCTGCTGAATAAGTATTTGCTAAGATTAAAAGGCCGTCTGAAACATTTAGGTTTCAGACGGCCTTTTTGTTATGCAGCAATTCTAAGCTTTTAATTTCTCACTTAAAGAACCGACATAGGCTGCGCGTTCGTTACGGCTGGCTTCGGGCTGGTGTGTGTTGAGCGAAGACCATTTGCGGTTGCTACGCGCTTTGTTGAGTTCGCTTGGCAATTTGGCCGTATTCCATGGCGCTTTGCGTTCTTTTAGCTCGATATGTGATTGAGCCGCGTGGCCGCGCGTTTGCAAGACGTGCAATAAATCCAGTGCGCGTGCGGCGAGCAGGGTAAGGGTTTCCGGATCAGTATGCAGGGTTTGTCGGCCGTTGATTTTGTCGGTGATGTCTTGGGCATTGGGCAAAATGCCGCCCAACAGGCCGCCGATGGCCGTACCCAAACCAAGTGAGCCGCCAAGCGTGGCAATATCCAAGCCTAAGCCGATGAGTGCACCTGCGGTTGCGCCGGTACCGGTACGGATGCCGTAATGTTTGAGCAATTCGCTGTCAAACGGATCTTGTTTGAAGGCTTTGGGCATCCATGTGCTGTCACTGCCGACTTCGTCGTGATAGAAGCGGTAAAGTGTGAACAGGCGTTGTTGCATTTGCCGCTCAAGTTGGCGGATTTCCGATTGCATGACTTCCAAAGTCGGGGCAGGGTCGTCGTTTTCGGCAATTTCTTGGGTAAATGCGGCGGCATCCAGCAGAAAATCGGCAATTTCACGACGCGCTTCCGTATCCAGCCGTTGCCACTCGCGCCGGCGCATATTGATGAGGCGGTCGAGGATGTCGCGCTTAGGTAACATGGTGGCAAGGTTGTCCCACAATCGGATTTCGCCTTCAAAGTCGAAGGCAACGGTATCGAAACCGGCGTAAACATGCAGGTTTCTGCGGGCGAGCATATTGGTCCAAGCGCTCAGGTCTTGATTTTGGGTGAAGTTGAACACGGGCATGATGGGCTTGGCGCACCAAGACAAAATGGTCAGCTCGTCTTTGTATTTGTCGAGGACGGGTTCCCGCGCATCGATGACGTACATGGCCATATCGCTTTGCATGACTTGGCGCAGCACTTTGGCCTCTTGGTTGAATTCGTGATGCGCTTCATGATTGCTGAGGAATTGCTGAATGCGCTCAATACCGTCATCGCGTGCAGATGTGTGGGTTTCCAGCCAATCCAACACGCCGCCGGCATCTTCAAGGCCGGGTGTATCGTAGAGGTAAACCAAGCTGTCGTCGCCGTCGTTGATAAGGGCTTCTTCGACATGGCGCGTGGTAGAGGGCGCGTTTTTCACTTCACCGAAGGTGCTGTCGCGCAAAAGCGTACGTAAGAGCGAGGTTTTGCCTGTGTTGGTATGGCCGACGACGGCAAGGGAAAGTGGGGTGGTCATGGTCTTTGGGTCGGGTTGATATGGACTATGAATGTGTGAGTATGGAGCCGTTTATCTTTAGTGGCAATATATGTTTCAGACGGCCCTAAATTTTTTATATATGGGCGAAAATAGCAAGAAAAAGAGGGGAATAGCGACTTTGTTGTTTTTTAGCAAAATACTTGAAAATAGATAGGAAAACAGTTGACAGGAGGGTAGAAGGATAGGATAATTCGCGCCGTTGAGTTGCTTGATGCAGCTTGATTTTTCTCCTCTATTTCTCCTTTGTAGACTTGGCGCATATCAAAACGGTATGCGCATTTTTTTATCTGCATTGAAACATGATTACATTTAAGATCTGTAAATCGAATAATTAAGAAACTTTACAAGAAAAATACTTGCGCGGTTGAAGCTCTTGTTGCATAATTCGTTTCGTTAGCTGGTTCGAGTAGTCAGTTAATAGTTTCTCCTCTATTTCTCCTTTGTAGACTTGGCACACATTCTGTCGGATGTGTGCATTTTTTTTGCCTATTTAAAATAAAGGCCGTTTGAATGTTGTAATCTTTCAGACGGCCTTTGTTTATCGAATAGAATTAGATGTCTAATACTACTTCTTCTTTGACTTCTTCCATGACAACATAGCTGCGGCTTTCGGCTGCAGCCGGCAGTTGCAGCAGGATATTGCCGAGCATATCGCGATAGGCGGACATATTGGGCAGGCGGACTTTGATAAGGTAGTCGTATTCGCCAGAGACCAAGTGGCATTCTAGAATTTGCGGAATCTTCAGCACTTCGCGTTTGAAGTCTTCAAAAATATTGCCGGATTTGGAGCGCAGTTTTAGCTCGACAAAGACCAAGAGGCTTTGGCCTAAAGCATGAGGATTCAGATGGGCGTGATAGCCGGTAATGAGGTTGTCGCGTTCCAAGCGACGGACGCGTTCGGTTACTGGCGTAGTGGAGAGGCCGACTTTTTCAGCCAATTCAGTCATGGGGATACGTGCATTTTGTTGTAGGAGCTTGAGGATTTTTAAGTCGGTTTTGTCGAGTTCTTTCATGGCCTTGATGTCTGTCGTTTTCATTTGGATTGAATCATAACCTTAAAACAGGCTGAGAAGAAGCATAAATGCCTAAAGGTGCGCATGAGTTCTAAAATATGAATAGATTATTCTTGTGTATTTCATGGAATCCTGTGTAGTTTTTGACCTATAATATTTACTTCAAAGTAATAGGGCAGGCCGTCTGAAACGGAATGCCGATAAGAGGAATACATTATGCGTCCGCTCAATGCGCAAATCCGTTTGGATAATTTACGTCAAAATTATCGTTTTCTCAAAGAGTTGCATGGCAATAAATTGTTGGCCGTGATTAAGGCCGATGCTTACGGGCATGGTGCGGTCAGATGTGCACACGCGTTGGCGGATATTGCCGACGGCTTTGCGGTGGCAACGGTAGATGAAGGCGTGGAATTGCGTCAAAACGGCATTAAAAATCCGATTGTTTTGTTGGAAGGCGTGTTTGAGGCTGCGGAATATGCGGATGTTGACCGTTATGATTTGTGGCCGGCAATCGGTAGCCAATGGCAGTTGGAGGCGTTTGTGCATCATGAGTGGCAACGTCCGACGACCGTATGGCTGAAAATGGACTCGGGTATGCACCGTGCCGGTTTCTTTCCGCATAACTATGCCGCCGCCTATACTGCATTGAAACAATCCGAATCGGTTGAAAACATTGTGAAATTCAGCCATTTTGCCTGCGCGGACGAACCGGAAAACGGCATGACCGAAATGCAGCTTGAAGCGTTTGATTTGGCGTGTGAGGGTTTGGAAGGCGAAGAGAGCTTGGCGAATTCCGCCGCGATTTTGAACGTGCCTGAAGCGCGGCGCGATTGGGGACGTGCCGGTCTGGCCTTGTATGGTATTTCGCCTTTCGGCGGCGTGGATGAGCGTTTGAAACCTGTTATGCGCCTGACTTCCCGTGTTTTCGGCGAGCGCGTGTTGCAACCGCATTCTCCGATTGGCTACGGCGCAACGTTCTACACCAGCAAATCTATCCGTGTCGGTTTGATTGCCTGCGGCTATGCCGACGGTTATCCGCGTCGCGCTTCCACTAATTCCCCTGTGGCAGTGGATGGCAAACGCAGCCGTATTATCGGCAGGGTATCTATGGATATGATTACGGTTGAGCTGGAAGCATCGAAAGAGGGCTTGGGCGCGGAAGTCGAGCTTTGGGGCGATGTGATTAATATCAATGAAGTTTCCGAAGTTGCCGGTATGATTCCGTACGAAATTCTCTGCAATATCAAACGTGCGAAGTTTACTTATATCGAGTAAGCAGTAAAAGATGAGGCCGTCTGAAATGTGTTTTCAGACGGCCTTTTTATTAGCTGCAATTAAAACGATTCGTCAGCGCGTAGATAACGCCATTTGCCCGGCGGCAGTCTGCCGAGTTTGACTTTACCCATGCGGATGCGTTTCAAACCGACGACACGCAGGCCGACCAGTTCGCACATGCGGCGGATTTGGCGTTTTTTGCCTTGTCGCAAAATAAAGCGCAACTGGTCTTCGTTTTGCCATTCGACTTTGGCGGGGCGCAATTTTTCTCCGTCCAAACTCAAGCCGTGGTTGAGTAGGGCGAGGCCTTTATCGTCCAGTTTGCCACGGACGCGGACAAGGTATTCTTTTTCGCTGCTGCTGTTTTCACCAATCAGTTGTTTGGCAATGCGGCCGTCCTGAGTGAGTACTAACAATCCGACGGAGTCGATATCTAAGCGGCCGGCAGGGGCTAAGCCGAATTTGTGTTTTTCGCTGAAAGGGATACGGCTGTCATCGCCTTCCCAATGGTTTTCGGCGGTAATGAGTTCTGCGGCGGATTTATAGCCTTTTTCTGCCTGCGCGCTGACGTAGCCGACGGGTTTATTCAGAAGGATGGTTACGCGCGCTGCTTGTTTTTCATGGGCTTGTTTGTTGAGGTCGATGCGGTCGCGCTCGGTGACTTTTTGACCGAGTACGGCGGTTTGACCGTTGACTTTGACCCAGCCTTGCTCGATGTAACTGTCTGCCTCGCGGCGCGAGCATAAGCCCAATTGCGCCATGCGTTTGGAGAGGCGCATGGTTTCGGAATCGTTGTTTTGCATGGTATGGCAATATAGAGAAATGGGAATGTCGGATTATAGCATTGACTGTTTGTCAGGCCGTCTGAAAACTGAATTTTTGGGTTTTCAGACGGCCTTTCGTTTGTTATATGTTAAGGAATATTTAGTTTTGAAGTAAAAAATGAAGGGTATATTGTCTGTTTGTGTTAACCTTACGGACGAACTAATCATTTTGTTTTCAGTCGAATTTGGGTTGAAATGACATTTCACTCATGAAATCATGAAGACTATAATGACTGGTCTTTCTGAAGCGCATTAAGGCAGTTTGTCGCTAAAGCAAGCCTTGGTGCATCACGTTTTAAGGATAAATCAATGAAATCGCTCAAATCATTTTTGATCTGGGGCATTGTGGTTTTGGTAGGCTTGGCCTCCTTTACTACTTTAGCTCTCAGCCGTGGCGAGCAAGTCAGTGCGATTTGGATGGTTACGGCCGCCATTTCGGTATACTGCATTGCCTACCGTTTCTACAGTCTTTACATTGCCAACCGTGTGATGCAGCTTGATCCTAACCGTCTGACTCCGGCAGAACGCCACAATGACGGCTTGGACTATGTTCCCACACATAAAGGCGTACTGTTCGGCCACCACTTTGCCGCTATTGCCGGCGCAGGCCCTCTGGTTGGTCCTGTATTGGCAGCACAAATGGGTTATCTGCCCGGTACTTTGTGGATTATCTTCGGCGTGGTATTTGCCGGTGCCGTACAGGATATGATGGTACTGTTTGTTTCTATGCGCCGTGACGGTAAGTCTTTGGGTGATATCGTGAAACAAGAACTCGGTACCGTTCCCGGCGTGATTGCATCCATCGGTATTTTGATGATTATGGTCATCATCATGGCGGTGTTGGCGCTGATCGTTGTGAAAGCATTGGTTCACAGCCCTTGGGGTACGTTCACCATCGCAGCAACTATGCCGATCGCTCTGTTTATGGGTCTTTACACCCGTTATATCCGTCCGGGCAAAATTGGTGAGATTTCCATCGTCGGCTTTATTTTGTTGATGTTGGCCGTGATTTACGGTGAAGATGTTGCCCACAGCTCCTTCGGCCACTGGTTCGACCTTGACGGCATTCAGCTGACTTGGGCGATTATGATTTACGGTTTCGTGGCTTCCGTATTGCCGGTTTGGCTCTTGCTGACTCCGCGCGACTATCTGTCTACCTTCCTGAAAATCGGTACGATTGCAGCTTTGGCTTTGGGTATCGTTATTGTTAACCCGACTCTGCAAATGCCTGCAGTTACCCACTTTATCGATGGTTCAGGCCCGGTATTCTCCGGTGCATTGTTCCCATTCTTGTTCATTACCATTGCTTGTGGTGCGGTTTCAGGCTTCCATGCGCTGATTTCTTCCGGTACTACGCCAAAAATGGTGGAAAACGAAACCCACGTCCGCATGATCGGTTACGGCGGCATGATTATGGAAAGCTTTGTGGCCATTATGGCGCTGGCTGCCGCCGCTTCGCTTGATCCTGGCGTGTACTTCGCGATGAACAGCCCGGCTGCGCTGATTGGTACAGATGCCAACACAGCTGCCGAAGTCATTACCACTAAACTGAACTTCCCTGTTGATGCCGCAACCCTGTTGCACACCGCTAAAGAAGTCGGCGAAAACACCATCCTGTCCCGTGCGGGCGGTGCGCCAACCCTCGCAGTCGGTATGGCACACATCATGAGCCGTCTGATTCCGGGCGAAGCCATGATGGCGTTCTGGTATCACTTTGCCTTGCTGTTTGAAGCCTTGTTTATCCTGACCGCGGTTGACGCCGGTACACGCGTTGCCCGTTTCATGATTCAAGACTTGGGCAGTATCTTCTACAAACCATTCGGTAACACCGACTCTATCCCTGCCAACTTGGTTGCGACATTCTTGGCCGTGGCATTGTGGGGTTACTTCCTCTATACCGGCGTAACCGACCCTCTGGGTGGTATCAACTCGCTCTGGCCTCTGTTCGGTATCGCCAACCAAATGCTTGCAGGCGTAGCGTTGATTATGTGTACCGTTGTATTGGTGAAAATGAAACGCGACCGCTATGTTTGGGTAACCTTGGTTCCTGCTTTCGGCGTATTGTTTGTGACCTGCTATGCCGGTTTGCAAAAACTGTTCCACAGCGACCCGCGCATCAGCTTCTTGGCTCACGCAGGCAAATACCGCGATGCCTTGGCTTCAGGCGAAGTCCTTGCTCCTGCTAAGGACATTGGCGAAATGTCACAAATCATCTTCAACGACCAAATCAATGCCGGTCTGACCGCTTTGTTCTTGGCAGTTGTCGTGATTGTCGCCGTGTACGGTTTCCGTACCGCCATGAAAGCCCGCAAAGTCGGCTGGCCAACTGCTAAAGAAATTCCAGCAGTGTATCGCGACGGTAAACAGCCGGAGGCTCAGCATGAAGCATAAGCTCGCATCTTGGTGGAAAACCATCAAGTTGACAGCAAACTTGATGGCTGGTGTCCCAGATTATGAAAACTACGTTGCACGCCAGCGCAAACATAATCCTAATGCGCCGGTCATGACCGAGCTGCAATTCCAAGACTACTGCCGCAAACGCCGTTGCGGTAGCAACGGCGGACGCTGTTGTTAATGAAGGCATAAATAAAAAGGCCGTCTGAAAATATTTTCAGACGGCCTTTCATTATGGAATATCAATAAACATCAAAGATTTTGTCTTGCCATCAATATTTAAGCGAACAACTTGCCAATATTTACTCATCTTCGAGCAGTACCAGCGGACGCTGTATTTTTCTGAGTTCTTCCACCTCGTCCAACAGCCGCATAATCAGCCCCAATGCGGGAATGCCGGCTTCAAAATCACGGCTTAAGCGTTGTGCGCGACGGATGCGGGCAAGATGAAAACCACTGAAGGTGCTTTTTTCGGGTGCACCATCGATGCTGATGATGTCTTCTGCTATAAGTTCCAACAGCCAATCGCGACGGCAGCGGCTGGCAGCAACGATTTCTTCAAAAGTAAGGGTAATATCGGAGGGCTGAATCATAATTTATCCTTTCTCTTATGCTTGTTTTGCGGCAAAGTGTTCGGCCAATTTTTCCCATGCGGCACGGTCGGCTTCGCTCTCTACTGGCGGAACATTAATGCGGATATTGAGATAAAGGTCTCCGGCTTCTTTTGCAGGAATACCTTTGCCTTTAAGGCGGATGCTTTTACCGCTTTGGCTGTTGGCAGGCAAATTGACCTGTAAGCGGCCTGAAGCAGTAGGGACGATGATTTTGCCGCCCAATACGGCTTCCCAAGGTTTGATATCTATTGTTTGATATACGTCTTTCCTGTTTTTGACATATAAATCAGGTTGGTCGTGGAACTTGATTTTTAAGTACAAGTCACCATTTTCCCCGCCGTTGTATCCCGGCAAACCTTGACCGGCCAAACGGATTTGTTGGCCTTCTGTAATACCTTTGGGAATTTTGACGTTGAGGGTTTTATTTTGATAAACCGCACGTCCGTGTTCGTCTAGCGTCGGCACATTCAAAGTCATGCTACGTTCTGCGCCAACATACGCTGCGTAAATATCAATACTCAATTCAGCATGTTGATCCTCGCCTTTTATTGGGCCGCGGGGTTGCTCGGAACGAGTGTGGGATTGGCGGAATGATGAAAACAGATCTTCAAAATTAAAGTCTCCCGCTCCGAACGGCTCGCCTTCATGACGTTCATAGCGGAAGCCGCCACCATTAAATCCATTGCCAAACGAATTGCCGCCTTGACCGAACGGATTGCCTCCGGCGCTACGTCCGTAAGGATTAGCCAACATTTCATCGTATTCGGCCCGCTTTTCTTTGTCGGAAAGCGTTTCGTAGGCACGGTTGATTTCTACCGTACGTTCGGCTGCGTCAGGTTCTTTGCTGACATCGGGGTGGTATTTGCGCACCAGTTTTCGGTAGGCTTTTTTGATTTCGGCCTCATCCGCATCTTTGGCAACGCCCAGTATTTCATAATAGTTTTTTTCTGCCATGTTATTCCTTTTACTGCTCATATACAAAATTCTTATAGTTTTAATAATTGAGGGTAGATATTCTAAAATCAAGGGCGTTGGAAATGAAATTCTCTATTTTTGACAATAATTAATGGATAGTTTATTTCTTTGTTTCTAGAGAAATAGAAAATATAAAGGCCGTCTGAAATACGGTTTTTCAGACGGCCTTTATCAAATTGGGGTTTTATTTGTCTTGAGCGTTTTTTTGTTCGCTAACAATCCATTGAGCAATATCTGAACCTAAGACTTTAGAAGTGCGATTTAAGACCGCACAAGAGCTTTTATAGGCGCCAAACATGCCGCCGGAAGAGTTGCGGGTAAAAGTTTTTTTTATTAATTTGTTTGCCGTCAACATACAAAGTGGCTGAAACTGCCATACCTTTGGCGTGACCGATAAAGGCATTGCCTGCGCTCATAGCGGAAGTAATGGCGATATCTGCGTATGTGCCTTGTTTTTTACCGTCACGGACAACAGTTACATCACTTTTGGCTGCAGTTTCTTGCAAGGAGTTGGACATAATGCTGCCCACTTCTAAACATTCGGAAACGATACGGGTATCGATTTCTTCTTTGTCGCGGTAAGGGATGCTTTCATCAATATGGACATCTGCGCTGGCAAATGCAGATGCAAACAAGAGTGCGGTTGCAAGGATGCGGTTAGGAGACATAGTAGGGCACCTAAAATAGAATATTAAAAAGAGTTGTCATTGTATAACGGCGTTTTCACTCAATCAACATAAGTTAAGTTGGTCAATGCTTTGTTGAGATGGGTGTTATGGTAAGACAAATCAAAAGGCCGTCTGAAATAAAGTTATTTCAGACGGCCTTTTGATTAAGGTATTAATTTGTTCTGGTCAAATAAGGCAGGGGATCGACTGCTTTGCCGTTTAGACGTACTTCAAAATGTAGCTTGACGCTGTCTGAATCGCTGTTGCCCATGGTGGCGATAACTTGGCCTGCTTGGACTTTTTGATCTTTTTGTACCAAAAGCGTGTCGTTGTGGGCGTAGGCGGTAATGGTGTAGTCATTGTGGCTGATCAAAATCAGCTTGCCGTAGCCGCGGACTTCTTCGCCAACGTAGATAACGGTACCGGCTGCGGCGGAACGGATTTGTTGGCCTTGTGTGCCTGCAATATCTATGCCTTTGCTGGTTGTGCCGTTGTAGCGTTGGATAATGGAGGATGAAGCGTTATCGGTCGGCCATTGCAGGTTCAATCGGTTGATTGGGGTAACGGCAGTGGTTTGGTGTTGCTGTGTTGCAGTGCTGCGTGAGGCGACATGACGGCGGACGCGCAATACTTGGCCGACTTCGATTTGTGAGGCATTGGGAAGGTTATTCCATACAACCAGTGTGTTGACATTTTGTCCGTAGCGTTTGGCGATTTGGGTCAGGGTATCGCCAGGGCGGACTTTGTAGTAGCCGTCAGGTACGGCGCGGTTGGAAGAGGTATTGTTGCCGGCGCAGGCTGCTAAGACGGCAATGGTGCTGATGAGTGCCAGACGTTTCAAGGCCGTCTGAAAGGTGGAAATAAAGTTTGTATTCATGGGATATTTCAAAATGTATCGTTATGCTGTGTATGATAGATAGGAAGAGTGAAAAAAGGTTCACTCAAAAGGCATGGGGTAAAATGCAGAAAGGCAGTATATTAACATTGAAAAATTGTGGATATGGCGGCATATTTTTTTATCATATTGATGATAAAGGACTTTTTTAGTAAGGTAAAAGAAAGTGAAAGTTTTTCAGACGGCATTGAATAAGGCAATAAAAATCCCCTGCCGGGATAAACGGGCAGGGGATTTTTGTCTTATTGAACTTATTTATTCAATTCGTTAGCCAGATACAGCCAGGTTTCAATGACGGTATCAGGGTTGAGCGATACGCTCTCGATACCTTCTTCAACCAGCCATTTGGCGAAGTCCGGATGGTCTGATGGTCCTTGACCGCAAATACCGATGTATTTGTTTTGTTTGCGGCAGGCAGAGATTGCCAAGTGCAACATCACTTTAACGGCAGGGTTGCGCTCGTCGAAGGAGTCGGATACCAAACCGCTGTCACGGTCGAGGCCGAGGGTCAGCTGGGTCATGTCGTTAGAGCCGATGGAGAAGCCGTCGAAGTATTGCAGGAATTGTTCTGCCAATACCGCGTTGCTTGGCAACTCGCACATCATGATCAGGCGCAGGCCGTTTTTGCCGCGTTCCAAACCGTTTTCTTTCAGGGCTTTAACAACAGCTTCTGCTTCACCCAAAGTACGAACGAATGGAATCATGATTTCGACGTTGGTCAAACCCATTTCATCGCGAACGCGTTTCAAGGCTTTGCACTCGAGTGCGAAGCAGTCTTTGAAGTTATCGGCTACATAACGTGCTGCACCACGGAAGCCCAACATTGGGTTTTCTTCGTGTGGTTCGTAGATGCTGCCACCCACCAAGTTAGCGTACTCGTTGGATTTGAAGTCAGACATACGGACGATGGTTTTGCGTGGATAAACCGAAGCAGCCAAAGTTGCCACACCTTCTGCGATTTTATCGACATAGAAGTCAACAGGAGAGGCGTAGCCGGCGATGCGGCGGGTAATTTCAGCTTTCAACTCGTCGTCTTGTTTGTCAAATTCCAACAAGGCTTTAGGATGGATACCGATTTGACGGTTGATGATGAATTCCATACGTGCCAAGCCGATGCCTTCGCTAGGCAGGTTGGCGAAGCTGAATGCCAATTCAGGGTTACCAACGTTCATCATCACTTTGACAGGGGCTTTAGGCATGTTGTCCAAAGCAACATCGGTAACTTGTACGTCCAGCAGGCCGGAGTAGATGAAGCCGGTATCGCCTTCGGCACAAGATACGGTAACTTCTTGGCCGTCTGAAAGCAGGTCGGTAGCATCGCCACAACCTACAACAGCCGGAATACCCAATTCACGCGCGATAATCGCTGCGTGGCAGGTACGGCCACCACGGTTGGTAACAATGGCAGAAGCACGTTTCATTACCGGTTCCCAATCCGGGTCGGTCATGTCGGTAACGAGTACGTCGCCTGCTTCAACGGAATCCATCTCTGAAGCATCTTTCACCAAGCGAACTTTACCTTGGCCAACTTTTTGACCGATAGCTCGGCCTTCGCACAAGACAACTTTTTCGCCGTTGATAGAGAAGCGGCGCAGGTTGCGGCTACCGTCTTCTTGAGATTTTACAGTTTCAGGGCGTGCTTGCAGGATGTAGAGTTTGCCATCCAAACCATCGCGCCCCCATTCGATGTCCATTGGGCGGCCGTAGTGTTTTTCGATGGTCAGCGCGTAATGAGCCAACTCGGTTACTTCGGCGTCGGTAATGGAGAAGCGTTGACGGTCTTCTGCAGGTACATCAACGTTGGTTACAGATTTACCGGCTTCGGCTTTGTCGGTAAAAATCATTTTGATTTGTTTCGAACCCATGGTTTTGCGCAGGATAGCCGGTTTGCCTGCTTTCAAAGTAGGTTTGAATACATAGAATTCGTCAGGGTTTACCGCGCCTTGTACGACGTTTTCGCCCAGGCCGTAAGAAGAGGTAACGAAAACGACTTGGTCGTAACCGGATTCGGTATCGATGGTGAACATCACACCGGAGGCACCGCTGTCAGAGCGCACCATGCGTTGTACGCCGGCAGAAAGGGCAACGATGTCGTGTTCGAAGCCTTTGTGGACACGGTAAGAAATGGCACGGTCGTTGTACAGGGAAGCGAATACATGGTGCATCGCTTCTTTAACGTTATCCAAACCATTAATATTCAGGAAGGTTTCTTGTTGGCCGGCGAAAGAAGCGTCCGGCAAGTCTTCTGCTGTTGCAGAAGAACGTACGGCAACGGAGATGTCCGCACCGCCGGCATCGGCAACCATTTTGTTCCAAGCTGTTTCGATTTCAGCATCCAGTTGCTCAGGGAACGGGGTATCCAAAATCCATTGACGGATTTCTTTACCCACGCGTGCCAATTCAGCAACGTCTTCAACATCCAGTTGTTTCAGGGCTTCGGAAATACGCTCGCTCAGACCATTGTGAGCCAGGAAAGCACGATAAGCTTCGGCTGTGGTTGCAAAACCGCCGGGAACGCGCACGCCTTTTTCAGTCAGTTGGCTGATCATTTCGCCCAAAGAGGCATTTTTACCGCCCACTCGCTCAACGTCAGTCATACGCAGGTTTTCAAACCAAATAACGTAGTTTTCGGCCATTTGTGTGTCCAATCCAAAAAATGTTAAAAAAGAAACAAATCCGCCTGCTTATTGTAGCCATTCGTTTGATGGCTGTCATGTGTTTTATCTTTTTAAAAATCACAAATTCGTCTGTGATATTGTGCTTTTCAGGCGTGTAGCCTTCTGAAATGTGAATATCAGATTCATGTTTTTACGTGTTATCTTCTTGTTAAATATGGAAAACAAAATAAGTTAATAAATTTGATAAACAAGATTTATTTTGCAATTTTAGAATAAAATTCTACAAAATAGCAAAAAATAAAATTTTGTGCCAATTTAAAAATTGTTCAAATTTGTTGTAATCCTGTGTAATCTATCGGGAATCGCTTTATTGCAAAGGCTGTAACTGCTATGATTGCCGTCTGAAACGTTACCCTCAAGAGGATTCATTATGACTGATCCACGCCAAGTCTTCTATATTTCCGACCGAACCGGTCTGACCGCTGAAAATATCGGTGAAGCCTTGCTGAACCAATTTGGCAATGTTGAGTTCAAACGCCATACCTATCCGTTTATTGATACGCCTGAAAAAGCGCGTGCTGTTGTAGACAAAGTCAACCAGTCAGCTGAAAAATTCGGCGTGCGCCCGATTGCTTTTGTCAGTGTGGTCAATGACGAAATCCGTGAAATCATCAAGAAAGCTAATGCGTTCCATATTAATTTCTTTGAAACCTTTCTCGGTCTTTTGGAAAAGGAACTCAATACGGAGGCGGTTGCCGCCCAGCAGGGGCACCACAGTATCGGCAATACCCAACGCTATGATGCGCGTATGGAGGCGGTCAATTTTTCACTGAATCATGATGACGGCGTCAGCGATAAAAACCTGCAGGAAGCGGATGTGATTTTGATGGGCGTGTCCCGTTCGGGCAAAACGCCGACCTGTCTCTATCTGGCCCTGCAATACGGTATCCGCGCCGCAAACTATCCATTGATTCCCGATGATTTGGAATCGACCGATTTGCCGCGTATGGTCAAACCTTATAAAGACAAGCTGTTCGGCTTGACCATTCAGCCTGAACGCTTGCAGGCAATCCGTCAGGAACGCCGTCCTAATTCGACCTATGCCAAAATCGATACTTGCCGCAGCGAGATTGCTGATGCGCAAAATATGTTCAAACGCCACGGTGTACCGTTTACCAATACAACCGATAAATCAGTGGAAGAACTTGCCGTTCATATCTTGCAGGCTTGCAAGTTGAAACGCCGTTTCTAAATGAAATGATAAAAGGCCGTCTGAAATTTCAGACGGCCTTTTTTTATTTTGTGTATTAAGTCTTAGGCAGGGTAACACCGGTTTGTCCCATGTATTTGCCGTTGCGGTCTTTGTATGAAGTTTCGCAGACTTCATCGCTTTCAAAGAACAAGACTTGAGCCACGCCTTCGCCGGCATAGATTTTGGCAGGCAGGGGGGTGGTGTTGGAAAACTCAAGCGTAACGTAGCCTTCCCACTCTGGCTCGAACGGGGTAACGTTGACGATAATGCCGCAGCGAGCATAGGTGGATTTGCCCAAGCAGACGGTTAGGACGTTGCGCGGGATGCGGAAATATTCGACTGTGCGCGCCAAAGCAAAGGAGTTGGGCGGAATGATGCAGCAGTCGTCTTCGACTGTAACGAAGTTTTTCGGGTCGAAGTTTTTCGGGTCGACGATGGTGCTGTTGATATTGGTGAAGATTTTAAATTCATTAGCACAACGGATGTCGTAGCCGTAGCTGGATGTGCCGTAGGAAATGATGCGTTGGCCGTTGGCCTCTTTGATTTGGTTGGGCTCGAACGGCTCAATCATGCCGTGTTCTTCGGCCATGCGGCGTATCCATTTGTCGGATTTAATGCTCATGGTGGTTGTCCTGGGGTAAGGGTTGTTTGGAAATTCTTTAAAATCAACACAACAGCCTTATAGGCAGGCTTGTTCATTGATGTTTCAGACGGCCTAGAAGATGGATAAGGCCGTCTGAAAGGCTGTTTATTTGGTTTTGGAAGCAGATTTCTTAGGCAGTTTGACTTCTTTAATCATACCGTCTTCGCATTTCATGATGAAGACTGGTGTGCCGTTTTGGGAGGCGGTAAAGTTTCCGTGCGCCCTGCCTTTTTTGAACACGCCCTCCAGCGTCATATTGCGTAATTTGGCGCTGTTGGAGGAGAAAGGTTCGATAAAGGTTTCGCTGTTGCTGGAAACGGTATATACGCCTTTGCCGTCAAATTTGCCGTTTTTAAAGGCTCCGACATAGCTGCGGCCGTCTTGGCATTTCCATGTGCCTTTGCCGGATGGTTTGCCGTCTTTGCCGACATCGCCATCGTAAACGCAACCTTTTTCCTGATAAGGATTGATGGTTTCGGCAATGGCAGGCGAACCCAGCATGAAGGCGATAGGGAGTAGGGCGAGGTATTTCATCATTCATTCCTTTTTGCAGGCAGTTTCAGACGGCCTGATATTGGGATTCAAAAGTCAGCAGGGTTTCAGCAATACGGCGTGGCAATATGGCTAAAGCGTGTTCGCGCATGGATGCAGGGATACCATGGTAGGCTTCGGCAATACTGCCGGTAATGGCTGCTAAAGTATCGCTGTCTCCGCCCAGGGAAACTGCCAGTCGGATGGCGTGTTCAAAATCATCGCTTTCAAGAAAGGCGGTAACTGCTTGAGGTACGGTTTCTTGACAGCTTTCGTTGAAATGATAATGCGGCCGGATTTGGTCGCAACTTTGGCTCAAGTTGTAGCCGAATTGTCGTGTAATGTCTTCTTTGATTTGCGCTTTGCCGATGCCGGTACGCGCCCAAAAGATGGCGGCGGCTACAGCTTGTGCACCTTTAATGCCTTCCGGATGGTTGTGCGTTACGGCGGCGGATTGTTCGGCAAAATGCAGGGTTTCTTCCAATGTGGCAAATGCCCAGCCAACGGCAGAAACACGCATGGCCGAGCCGTTGCCCCAGCTATTATAAGGTTCTGGATCTTTCCATTCTATCCATTGTGAAAAGCGGCCGCCATATGCGCCTTTAGGGTAGGGATATGCCCTACACCAGCCTTGTAAAATAGAGGCTAAATGATCGTTGCAGCCTTGTAAAACCCAATCGGCGATGGCAACAGTACAAATCGTGTCATCAGTAAAGTCGCTGTCGGGGCTGAAAATGTCAAAATCGATGTGACGGTAGTTGTCAAACTCAAATCTTGATCCGGCAATATCGCCAATGACTGCGCCCAACATCATGACATCCTTTCTGATACTTCTATTTATATTTCAGACGGCCTTTGATATTTCCCAATCAAAAGGCCGTCTGAAAAATTATTCTTGCCAGCCGCCCAAATAAGAAACCAGTTCTTCCAACATGGTGCTGATGGCTTCGGTCATCAGGATTTGCGAGGCAAAGGCGAGGCTGGCGGCATCGTCGCCGTTGCTTTCCGCTTCTTCTTGCAAAACGTCCAGATACTGGATGCGTTTGAGTGTAAAGTCTTGGGTAAGGATGAATGCGATTTGTTCTCGCCATACCAAGCCCAGCTGGGTAACAGTTTTGCCGTTTTTGACGTGTTGTACCACTTCATCGGCGGTCAGGTCTTGTTTGGAAACTTTGACGACCGGGACAACATCGCCTACGCCTTTGAGTTCGCAATCGCTGTCCAATTCAAAACCGCCTTCGCAATGGCCTTGCAGCAGCCAGCTGGTCATCAGGGAGGAGGGCGATTGTTTGGTGTTGGGCAGGGCTGCTTCAAGGCCGCCCAAGGCTTCGCGCAGTTTGGTCAGGATATTTTCCGCTTTGGCAGATGCGGCATTGTTGACCAAAAGATACCCGTGGCGCGTGTCGAAAATCACCTGTGTGCGGCTGCTGCGCGTAAAGGCACGGGGCAGCAGGTCGTCAGTAATCTGTTCTTTCAGTTCTTGTTTTTCCTTGCGGCCGACATTGCGCGCTTCGTTGTTTTGGATTTCCAAAACCTTTTCATCCAAAATATCACGGATGACGCCGGCAGGCAGGACTTTTTCTTCTTTTTTCAGGGCCACACGCCAAGTGTAATCGGCAGGGAAAACCAGCTCGGGCGAAAAGGAAACCGGCGTGGCAAAGCCTTCGCTAAACCAGTCCAAACCCTGACAATGGGCAAATTCGGATTGCGCCAATTTGTCGGCAAGGACTTCCAATTCGGGCAATTTGTCTTTGTTGAGCGGATAAAAACTGATTTGCTTAAACCACATGGCGAGTTTTCCTTTTTATTAAAACCGGCATTATACAGGGAAAATAACATACGGAAATCGGCAGCACCTTTAAAAATGCAGTAAAGGCGTTGACAGAAGAAAAGGCTTTCTGTATAGTTCGCGCTTCGGTTACGCGCCCATCGTCTAGAGGCCTAGGACACTGCCCTTTCACGGCGGCAACCGGGGTTCGAATCCCCGTGGGCGTGCCAAAATTCTTAAAAAACGCTCCTGCTTTTTTCAGGGGCGTTTTTTGTTTTCAGACGGCCTGTCGCTGTGAAAATATCTTTAAATTGGTTTACAATAATGCCATTCTGAATCTTAACGAGAGAAAACAATGTTAGACATCCAATTGCTCCGCAGCAATACCGCCGCAGTTGCAGAACGTTTGGCCGCACGCGGTTACGAGTTTGATACCGCGCGTTTCAACGCTTTGGAAGAGCAACGTAAAGCCGTTCAAGTGAAAACAGAAGAGTTGCAGGCTTCACGAAACAGTATTTCCAAACAAATCGGTGCGTTGAAAGGTCAAGGCAAACACGAAGAGGCTCAAGCTGCGATGGATCAGGTTACCCAAATCAAGGCGGATTTGGAGCAGGCTGCCGCTGATTTGGATGCCGTTCAGAAAGAATTGGATGCTTGGCTGCTGAGCATTCCGAACCTGCCGCACGAAAGTGTGCCTGTCGGTAAAGACGAAACTGAAAACGTTGAAGTCCGCAAAGTGGGCACGCCGCGCGAATTTGATTTTGAAATCAAAGACCATGTTGATTTGGGCGAGCCTTTGGGCTTGGATTTTGAAGGCGGTGCGAAACTGTCCGGCGCGCGCTTTACCGTCATGAAAGGTCAAATCGCCCGTCTGCATCGCGCTTTGGCTCAGTTCATGCTGGATACGCACACGCTGAAACACGGCTATACCGAACATTACACGCCTTACATTGTGGATGACCTGACCCTGCAAGGTACGGGTCAACTGCCTAAATTTGCAGAAGATTTGTTCCACGTTACCCGCGGCGGTGATGAGAGTAAGAAAACGCAATATCTGATTCCGACTGCTGAAGTAACGCTGACCAATACTGTTGCCGACAGCATCGTGGCCGGCAGTGATTTTCCGTTGAAATTAACTGCGCATTCCCCATGTTTCCGCTCCGAAGCGGGCGCATACGGTAAAGACGTGCGCGGCTTGATTCGCCAACACCAATTCGACAAAGTGGAAATGGTGCAAATCGTTCATCCGGAAAAATCATACGAAGCGCTGGAAGAAATGGTCGGCCACGCTGAAAATATTTTGAAAGCGTTGGAACTGCCATACCGCGTGATCACTTTGTGTACCGGCGACATGGGTTTCGGCGCAACTAAAACCTACGACTTGGAAGTTTGGGTTCCTGCGCAAAACACTTACCGCGAAATTTCCAGCTGTTCCAACTGCGAAGATTTCCAAGCTCGCCGCATGAAAGCGCGTTTCAAAGATGAAAACGGTAAAAACCGTTTGGTGCATACTTTGAACGGCTCAGGCTTGGCAGTCGGCCGTACTTTGGTGGCGGTATTGGAAAACCATCAAAATGCCGATGGCAGCATTAATGTTCCTGCTGCGTTGCAACCGTATATGGGCGGCGTGACCAAATTGGAAGTAAAATAATCGTTGTTTAAATAAAAAGGCCGTCTGAAACTTGGGTTCAGACGGCCTTTTCTATGATTGAGCAATTATTTGTTGTGTTGACGGAAATATTCCCATTCTTCGACAACGGTACCGTTAGGTAAGTGGCACACGCCGTATTCACCACCGTCTTTATCTTTTTTGATTTCGGATTTGCCACCTTGTTTGACGCAGAATTCAGAAGCAGGATTGGCCACGCCGACCTTAGGAGATTCTTGTTTTTCAGAAGCGGAGCAGGCGGCCAAAGCAGTGGCGGCAGCGAGGCTGAGGATAAGGGGTTTGATCATGACGTATCTTTCATTTGAAGGATAAAAACAAGTGGATTATAGGGGACGCTTGCGTTTAATTGAGTTAAACAGATTAAAGGCCGTCTGAAAAGTTTTCAGACGGCCTTTAGTTTAAGAAGTCATACCGGATTATTTGGCTGCTTCGGTTTTTTCGCCTTCTTTAGCAAAGTATTTGGCGTAAATTTTGTCGTATTCGCCGCTTTCGCGTACTTTTTTCAGCGCATCGTTCAACATTTTGATGGTTGCTTCGTCGCCTTTGCGTGCAGCGATACCGTAGTTTTCGATGGTGAAGTCAGGCAGGGAGATGAAATCCAAGCCTTTGGTCGGGTTGTTTTTCACATAGTTGGCAATGACTGCGCTGTCGCTGACTACGGAATCCAAACCGCCGTTTTCCAATTCTTTGATAATCAGGGGAACGCTTTCAAAGCGGGCGATTTTCGGATTGTCGTTGCCCAAGAGTTTGGAAACGGAGAAGTCGCCGGTGTAGCCGGTTACCACGCCGACTTTGGCCATGTTTTTCAGGTCTTCGGAAGAAGATACTTTTTTGCCTTTCGGAACGAGGACGACTTGGGTAATTTCAAAGTATGGGTCGCTGAAGAGCATGCTTTGTTTGCGGTCGTCAGTGATGGTTACGCCGGACATAACGATGTCCACGTCGCCGTTGTTCAGCGAAGGGAAGAGGCTTTCCCATGGCTGGTGTTTGAATTCGACTTTGAAGTTGCCGGCTTTGGCCATGGCATTCATCAAGTCAACGTCAAAACCTTCCACTTTGCCGGCAGAATCCAAAGATTCAAATGGGGCAAACTCGGCGTTAGAGCCGACACGGTACACTTTATCGGCAGGAGCAGAGGCATTGTTGCTTTGACCGCCGCAGGCAGTCAGGGCAAGGGCGGAACAAGCGAGGGCAGTGGCCAGCCATTTTTTCATGTTCATGATATGTGCTTTCTTAATAAAATGTTAACGGATAAAATCTTAGTTTAGCATAATTTTGTGAACAAACTAGCCGAAATCAGTGGTCTTTTTCTCGGAAAAATGCGTAGGTTACGTCATGGAAAAGGTCGGTGTGCGGGCTGTCTTCATAGCTCAATTCCGCCAACGCGTCTTCAAAGGCAAGCTGGATGGATTCTACGGCATCGTTGGCCATGTCAGAGGGCAGGGAGCGGATAAGGCCTTTGAGGGCGGTGGCGAGGACGTGGTTTTGCATACGCAAAGCGTCGTTGGCCTCTTCCAGATATTCGAGGCGTTGTTCGATGCTGCTCATGATGTATCCTTGAGTATTAAATAAAATAGTGATTATATAGCGAATTAATATTAAAATGTGACGCTTGCGCCGGCTTGCCGGATATGTCCAACCATCGGCCGTATTTCAAGTGATTTTAGGTTTGAATGCGGCTCACAATAAAAATGAAAAAACGAGATTATTATGGAAAACAACCGTCTTGACCCCACAGCCCTCGAGGAAGAAGATCTGAATTGGGAAAAACGCTTGGAAAGATTGCGTCAGGCACGACAATTCAATACTGCGCCGACTCATGCGCCATTGGTCAAAAAATCGGACGACGCTGTCGATGTTGCGCCCAAAACCGCGTCTAAAAAAGAATATAAATTAGATGCGGACAATCGTGAAAAAGTATTGGAAGAATATTTGTACCGCTGGCAGTTGGAACACAATACTGCCCTTGCAGACGATGGCGAAGCAGTGGAAACCGATGCGATGGTGGTTTTGCAGGACAACTGGTTGAGCGCGCAATCGGCATTGCAGGCCGCGGCTTCAGAGCGTCATATTGAATCCACCCGCACTGTCAGACTGAATCCGAAATCAGGTGCCGTAGATTTTGATGCGCCTGAAGTGGAAGAAACTGAAAAACCGGAAAATGATGATGCGCAAGCGGCTGAAGAGGCGGTTTCAGACGGCCTTGAAAAAGAACCGGCCATCAATGTCCATATCAATGTATTGAACCCGCAGGCGATTGGCCGTCGGGAAGTATTCTGTGTTTCTGAAAAGGATTTGACCGAGCGTCTGATTAAGCGTTTGCGTCCCCATGTGGCCGATGCGGTCAACGGCATGATTCGGATTGCCGTGCAAAAACAAATGGCCTTGTTCACTTACCAGTTGCAGCAAATGCTGAACGAGCAGGCGCCTGGCTTGGTGGAGGATGTATTGGAACACAACGTCAAACGTATTTTGGACGATATGAAGACTGAAATGAAATACCGCCGTTGAGTATCCTGGCCGTCTGAAAAGTTTCAGACGGCCTTTGGCGTAAAATTCCCTTAAAATTTTACGAAACGTGTATAATAGCGGCTCACGTTTTCGTGATAAATATCCTTTCTAAATAGTTGATATGCCCGATGCAGAATCGGGCATTTTTTTTGAGATTGTTATGAATAAAAATAAAATCATTGTATTGCTGATTGCTTTGGTTGCCGTATTTGCCTATAACAAAATGCAAAACAATCAGCCGGTACAATCGCAGAATCAGCAGAAAATAGAAGCTGTTCAAAAACAAAATAATGTGGGTAAAAAGAATGCCGATGCGGCTCAGCAGCAAATCGGTTCGGGCAAAGAATCAGCCGAAGCGGTTTTGAAACAGGCGTTTGAAAACGAGCAAAGCGATATTCAGGTTGAGGGCGAGGGCACGGTATGGAAAACCCTGCCGGATGACAACAAAGGCACGCGCCACCAACGCTTTATCTTGAAGCTCTCCAGCGGTCAGACGCTTTTGGTGGCACACAATATCGACCTTGCCGATAAGATTAAGGGTTTGAAAAAAGGCGATAAAGTAGCGTTTTACGGCGAATACGAATGGTCGGAGCAGGGCGGCGTTATCCATTGGACGCACCATGACCCGTCAGCCCGGCATACTGACGGCTGGTTGAAACACGACGGCCGCCTTTATCAGTAAAAACGGTTTTCCTGTTTTTTCAGACGGTCCGAAACACGGCCTTCGGCTTGAAAGATAGTAGAAATCGGCGCAAAATGTTAACAAGTTAAACAGACGGAAAAATATTGTTCCGTCCATTGGAATACACAGTAGATTGGAAAATAAATGAACAAAAAACTTCATCCGCAAACGCTGGCCATCCGGGGCGGCAAAGAGCAAACCGAATATCGCGAACACAATCAGGCGCTGTTTTTGACCAGCAGCTTCATGTGGGAAAGCGCGCAACATGCGGCAGATTTGTTTTCCAAAAAAATTAAAGGCTTTACCTATACCCGTACAGCCAATCCGACTACTGCCGCTTTTGAAAAACGCATTGCTGCATTGGAAGGTGCAGAGCGCGCGGTAGCCACTTCGACCGGTATGTCCGCGATTCAGGCAGCGTTTTTTACCTTCTTGCAAGCCGGTGATCATGTTATTTCCAGCCGCAGCCTGTTTGGTACAACTGTCGGTTTCATCAATAACATCGTTACCAAGTTCGGCATCGAAGTCAGCCATGTATCGCCGGTTGATGTGGATGAATGGAAAGCTGCCATCAAGCCCAATACCAAACTGTTTTTCTTGGAAACGCCGTCCAACCCTTTGGGCGAAGTTGCCGATTTGGAAGCTTTAGCTGAACTGGCACACCGCATCGGCGCGCTTTTGGTGGTGGACAACAGTCTCTTGTCGCCAGCCGGTTCGCAACCTTTGAAACACGGTGCGGATATTTCCGTGTCTTCCGCAACCAAAGCCATTGATGGCCACGGCCGCGTGATGGGTGGCGTGTTGGCCGGTTCGGATGAATTGATGACGCAAGTAGCCATGTATTGCAACTCTTGCGGTTTGGCGATGTCTCCGTTTAACGCATGGCAGCTGTTGAGCGGCGTGGAAACCTTGTCGCTGCGTATGGAAAAACAATACGACAATGCGCTGAAAATTGCACAATGGTTGAAAGAGCAGCTGCAAGTCCAAGCTGTGTACTACACCGGTTTGCCCGACCATCCGCAAGCCGAACTGATCCGCAAACAGCAAAATGGCGGCGGTATTGTGGTAGGTTTTGAAGTCGCAGACCAAGAAACGGCATGGAAAATCGTGGACGGCGTAGAGCTCTTTTCCCGTACTGCCAACCTCGGCGATGTGCGCTCGACCATCACCCATCCGTGGACAACCACGCACGGCCGGATGCAGCCTGAAGAAAAACTCGCCGCGAATATCCGCCCGGGCTTGATCCGCCTCTCTGTCGGTTTGGAACACATCGACGATTTGATTGATGATTTGCAACAAGCATTGAACAAATAATCTAAAAACAAATTTCAGACGGCCTTAAATTTTAATAGGCCGTCTGAAAGCAATTAAACACACATCTTAAGAATAAAAGGAAAAAAATAATGTCTGAAGCAGAATTCGCCTCATGGGCAATGAAAATCCTACTGAGTGGCCTGATTATCTTTTTGGGCTTTATCGTTTGGAACTTGGGTAAAGAATCCAAAGCCGGCAAATTCGGCATTGCCATGCTCTTCTTGGTTTTGGGCTTGGGTGTGTTTGGGTTCGTATTTAAAGAATTGCTGATTAGCTTTTTGGTATTGCCGAAGTAGGCAGGAAGTTTATTGATAGAACAAGGCCGTCTGAAAAAATGTTCAGACGGCCTTTTGATTTGATGTTTTAAATTACGCCCAATTCTTGCAAGCCGCGCAAGACGCCGTCTTCATCAACACTTGGGCAGACGAATTGTGCGGCAGATTTGGCAGCGTCTTCGCCATTGCCCATGGCAACACCAAAGCCGACGGTTGACAGCATTTCCAAGTCGTTGAAGCTGTCGCCGAATGCCATCACTTTGTTCATATCAATCCCCAGTTTTTCCACTGCGTGGGCGATGCCCCGTGCTTTTGAACCTTCTTTGCGCAGCAGGTCCACAGCATATTCATGCCAGCGGACGGATTTGAAGCCGTGTTGCTGGGTTAGCGGTTGCAGGATTTTTTCTTCTTCCTTATCCACAAAGACCAACATTTGATAAACAGGTTGTTTGCGGAAATATTCTTTGTCAGTCAGGAAGTTGGGCAGGATATGCGATAAGCCTTCGACAACGCGTGGCGAATGGGAGGAAACGGCAATTTCTTGGTTGTTGACAAAGGCGTAGTCTATTTTGTGTTGTTCAAGCAGGTTGATGGCGGTTTCGATGTCGGCAATGTCCAAGGGGTAGCTTTGCAGAGGTTCGCCGCGAAAGGAAATATATTGGCCGTTGATGGTAACGAGCATGTCGATACCGCATTCTTGAATCAAGGCTTTGACTTTGGCGGGAATGGCGGCTTTCGGACGGCCGGTGGCAATGGCAGTTAAAATGCCTTTGGCTTTCAATGCGCGCATGGCTTGGGCAACCGAAGGACGCAGGGTATCCGTGTATTTGCGGTAGAGGGTGTCGTCGATGTCAAAGAAGATGATTTCAGGATTGTTCATGGTTTACTCATCGGGCTGGGTATACACAGCTTTCATTGAAAATTGTGTGAACAGCTTGTGTATAAATTGGTTTAGTATTTGATTGCTATTATAAAAATAAGTTCTGATTAAAATTTAGGCAGAGTTTTATTTTGAGAATAAAGCGGAAAGTTATTCACAATAGGCCGTCTGAAAATTTGGTTTTCAGACGGCCTTGTTTTAAGCAATCAAACGGATATTTTCTTTGTCTTGTCTGAATTTGTTTTTAATCACGAGAGGCAGGCTGCTGTCGAAATACCAGCTTCCATCAGGCAATGCCAACGCGCCGCCGGCGCAGAGCAGGGTAATGCTGTTTCCGGTCAGGGGGTCGGTTTCGGTAATTTCAATTTCGTGCGCTTTGCCCCAATCAGTTACGGGGAGTAGGGCAGCAAGCTCGGTAATGCGTTGGTTTTGATGTTTGATGCCGTTTGGCTGGCGGCAGTTGCCATTGCATTTTCCGACAGCCTCAACAGGGCAGGGTTCGCCCTTTGCGTAGCCGGTCGGCAAAATATTGAGCGAATCTGGGCAGAGTCTGTGTTCTTGCGACCATTGCGTCAAAGCGCGTTTGGCTGCTTTTTTGTGGGCAAACAAACCGTAAGGACGCCAGTTTCTGGTGCCGCTGTTTAACAAGACAATGCGTGCTTGAAGGCCGCCGTGTTCGTCAGCGATAAAGCGGACGGTAGAAAACGATGTGGACTTTTCAGACGGCATCAGTTGGTATTCCTGCATAGTCTGGGCTTTGAGCCATAATGTATGGAGCTGCCCGACTGCCGGAATAAAACGGATGGAGGCTGCGGCTTTGATGTGCGGCGGCAGTTTTTTGCTGTGCAGCAGGGTAGCGGTTTCACTGTATGTGCGTTCATGTGCTTCAATGGCTTGGGCTTTGCCGAAATAGTCAAACCAAACCAATACGCCGTAACTGTCGGGCAGGGCATAGAGCTGTTGGGCAAGCGAATCAGGCAGCCAAGTGGGCAACATTTTCGGATTCATCAATACACGGACGTGTTCGTCCCATTGTTGATGATTTTTTTCTGTCAGACTTAATTCGAGATAATCACACAATGCGGCCACATCGGTCATGGCGCGGTGGCGGTTGGTCGTCTGAATGCCGGTGCGTTCGATAATGCTGTCGAGGCTGTGTTTGTAAAACTCAGGATACAGGCGGCGCGACAGTTGAACCGTACAGAGCGAGGGAGCGGCAAAGTCAGTATGGATACGGGCAAACTCGTGGCGCAGGAAGGTGTAGTCAAAGCGGCTGTTGTGGGCAACAACCACTGCACCTTGCAGCAGCGGCAACAAATCGCCTGCAATATCGGCAAAGACAGGCGCGTTTTTTACCGTTTCATCATGAATTCCGGTCAGCCTGGCAACAAATTCGGGAATGCTGCGGCAAGGATTGACCAATTGCTCGTAATGTGAGGCGCGTCCTTGCTCAAAGCGAACAAGGGCGACTTCCGTTATCCTGTCTTGATAGAAATTTCCACCGGTCGTCTCCAAATCCACCACGACCACAGGCCGTCCCAAACGGGAAAATGCTTCGGATAAGAGCGGCCAGCGTGCGAAATCTGACATTTTATTCTCTGTAAATTCAATAGCAAATGCGCATTTTACACGCTGTCTGCAAGTTTTCCAAATAAAACGCTTGACAATAAATAGCCCTCTCTTTATAATTCGAATCTTTCTTGATGCACCCGTAGCTCAGTTGGATAGAGTATCTGGCTACGAACCAGAGGGTCGGGCGTTCGAATCGCTCCGGGTGCGCCACAGAAAATCTCCGCGCCCATCGTCTAGCGGTTAGGACATCGCCCTTTCACGGCGGTAACCGGGGTTCGATTCCCCGTGGGCGTG
Source organism: Neisseria sp. HMSC067G12 (assembly GCF_001812725.1). Taxonomy (NCBI): domain Bacteria; kingdom Pseudomonadati; phylum Pseudomonadota; class Betaproteobacteria; order Neisseriales; family Neisseriaceae; genus Neisseria; species Neisseria sp. HMSC067G12. Next base: position 60,777 of record NZ_KV810202.1, read on the forward strand.
CCAGTTACTTTAAAATAAGCCATCACTAAAGAATAGTGATGGCTTATTTTTTTACATTTATTTTTACATTTATAAGTTTATAGTTATTTAATTTTTTAAATAGCTTTCTTAGTTGTTCAGACGTCCTTTGCCTATCCTTCTACCCAAAGCATCGTAGGTGTAGGCCCAAGTCTCTTTTGTGCCGTCTTTTTTGAAGATTCCGGCTTTGACCAGTTAGTCATGCAGATCGCAGAAGTAGTTCTGTACTTCGCCGTCGGCCAGTTCACGGTGGATCAGGTTGCCGAAGTGGTCGTAGTAATAGTTGCTGCCGTTGTATTCTTTAAGGGGGTTGTCCGGTATATGAGGGACGATTTGTTGAATTAGGTTCAATTTTTTGGGGAAAGATAGATTGACCCATTAGGGCTTGCCTCTATTCCAGTACTATCTTCTCTTTCTGGTTTTCAGGTGCCGAAAGAGTCAAGCTACTGGTGTAAATTCACGATTAGACAACTGCAGAAGAAAGCAGCCAACAGACACACTACCTCCTCTGTAATCAAATTGGTATCCCAAGAGGGATGACCGACTGTGAAGATAACCTCTGGTTTGGGAATTATTACGACTGGGGCAAACTAAAAAGAGAAATGGATATATCTGGAACTGCTCGCTAACCATTTCGATTATGCATTACAACTTTTTCAGGTATTATGAGCTATGGCATTAAGGTTGTCTTAAAACATTCCTTCCAGACAAACTTAATGCTCTGTTAAGATATTATCTTCACATTATTGGGTAAATAATATCTTCTTAACAGGGCAAAAAATAGTCATAATTTTTTGTGTCTAATTTCTTAAATAAGTAAGATTAATTTTTGAAACTTTATTTGATATCAAATATTCTCCATGGAATGAGTCCTGTTCGATAATGTGCCCCTTAGGAAGTTTCCAACATTTTCTTAATCCTCCTCCAGAAGTTTTAGGTTTGTAACGATAGTCCGCTAAATCTTATTAATTAATTGATATTTATCAATATTTTTAATTCGTCTGGTAGTTTGGCACCATTTATATATGCCTTTTTAGCCCAAAATATGGCTTTTTCTTTATTGCCTTGTGTGAAAAATAAATCGGCTAAATTGGATTGGGCAATTGGATGTCCATTTTTTGCCGCTATCTCTAGCCATTTAAATTCCAAATCTTGATCTAAAGATACAAACATATGGTATTGATATAATTTGAATGCTGAGTTTTTATCTCCATTAGTGGCGTTCTTTTCGAGAATTTGAATTTCTTCATCTGGAATCCAATAAGTACTACCTGTTGATATGAAGTCAGTCATTTTCTCATTTCTTTCCGGATGTTGTTTACATGATATTAAAGGGGTTAATAACAAAAATAAAATTAAGAAATTTTTCAGTATTTCCATAGTTAGCATGTTCCTTACTTATTTTTTACTTTGAGGAGTAAAGCTTCTCATGGTGCCTGGTTTGCTTGTATCTTGCGAGCGATCAGCCTTCATTCCCATCGGTGTTAATTCCCCGTTACTTGAAAACCAAAGATATTCATTTGGTGCTTTAACTGTAGTATTTAATTCATTAGCAAGTTGTTGTCCAAGAGGGTTTGCTCCTTTTCCTGTATTACAGGATAAAATCTCAACCGTCATACCTGATTTATAGTTAGGATTTTTTTTAATTCTCGCTGCTAATTTTTTAGCATCTAATCTTTCACCTGTAGCTCCATCTACCATCAATGAAGGATTACCATGCCCTCCTACTTGGAAAGTATTCGGTTTATTGGCAACTTTATGAGCGTAAGAGTGTATGTCTTCATTACTTAGGAATAAATTCATATCAACTCCAGCTAAACCTAACCAATCGACCCATACTTGGGTATTAGGTGCAAATTGATAAAGATTATCCCCCCATCAACCCTATCGGATAGCGACGACGCCATCGCTTAATTAAAAATCCTGCCTTAAGATCGGCAGGATTTGAAAATAGCTTTCACATTATGAAATAAAACAGCACTTCATTTTTCTCAAAAAATCGTCTTATTTATCTCGGCACGCTTCAGTTTACAGCATATTCTTGAGATATATTTGTTAATATAAAGTTAAATTCTTTTCTGTGCTTTTAT